>DDKG01000064.1 GCA_002339265.1 Massilia sp. UBA2604
CGGCTGCAGCAGCGGCACCGGCCGGCTCGAAGAAAAAGCTCATCATCATGATCCTCGCGGCGATCCTCGTGCTTGGCGCGGGCGCCGGCGGCGGCTGGTATTTCAGCCAGTCCTCGGCCGCCCATGGCGAAGAAGAGGCCCCGGCCAAGGAAACCAGGAAGAAGAAAAAGAAAGACCCGGCGGTCAAGCCGGAATACGTGCCGATCGAGGCATTCACCGTGAATCTCCAGCCGGAGAACGGCGAACAGTATTTGCAGGTACAGTTCACCCTGCAGGTCGAGGGCGCCGAGCAGGCGACCCTGGTGAAGGACAATATGGCGATCGTACGCAATCGCGTGCTGCTCCTGTTGTCGAGCAAGAAGGCGTCCGAAATCAATACGGTAGAAGGCAAGCAGCAGCTTGCGTCCGAAATCCAGGCGCAAATTACCGAACCGTTCGAGAAACAGGGCGACGAACAGGAAGTGTCCGACGTATTATTCACTTCGTTTATCATCCAGTAAGCATTCAGTAACCACCAAGAAACATGGCCGATAATTTCCTCTCACAGGAAGAAGTCGATGCCCTCTTAAAAGGGGTCAACGGCGATCAGGACGACATTGCGACGCCTGAAGACACCTCGGGGGTACGCACCTATAACCTGGCGACGCAGGAGCGCATCGTGCGCGGCCGCATGCCGACGCTCGAGATCATCAACGAGCGTTTCGCCAGGTATTTGCGGGTCGGCCTGTTCAACTTCCTGCGCCGCAGCGCCGAAGTCTCGGTCGGCTCGGTGCGGGTCTCCAAGTACAGCGAGTTCATCCGCAACCTGGTGGTCCCGACCAACCTGAACCTGATCCACATGAAGCCGCTGCGCGGCACCGCCCTGATGGTGTTCGATCCGGGCCTGGTGTTCCTGCTGGTGGACAACCTGTTCGGCGGCGACGGGCGCTTCCACACCCGCGTCGAGGGCCGCGACTTTACCCAGACCGAGCAGCGCATCATCATGCGCATCCTCGACATCGTGTTCGAGGCCTACGGCAAATCGTGGGAGCCGGTGTACCCGATCGAGTTCGAGTACATCCGCTCCGAGATGAACACGCAGTTCGCCAACATCGCAACCCCGAACGAAGTCGTGGTGTCCTGCACCTTCACGGTCGAGCTGGGCTCGGTGTCGGGCCAGATCCACTTCTGCATGCCCTATTCGATGATCGAGCCGATCCGCGATGCGCTGACCTCGAGCATCCAGGGTGAGGCGCTCGAAGTCGACAAGCGCTGGGTGCGCCTGCTGACGCAGCAGATCCAGGTCGCCGAAGTCGAGCTGGTCGCGGTGCTGGGCAACGGCAAGGCCAACTTCGACGAGATCCTGAACATGAAGATCGGCGACGTGATCCCGATCGTGGTGCCGGAAATGCTGCAGGCCACGGTCGACGGCGTGCCGGTGATGGATTGCAGTTACGGCGTGCACAACGGGCAATATGCGCTGAAGGTCGAGAAGCTGCTCGCGAATAGCGACACCTTCAGCAAGTAATCGATATGATTGGCCAGGCGCACCGCGCCGGCCGAGGCAATAGAAGGAACACAGGAGAACACCATGTCGGACAACCAGGAAGACCAGGAACACATCGACGACGATTGGGGCGCGGCGATCGCCGAGCAGGCCGCGGCCGAGGCGGCGGCGCTCGAGCGCCAGCAACAGCAGCAGGCCACCGCCCCGGCCGCGGCTGCCGCCGTGTTCAAGGATTTCTCGAACAAGGGCGCGCGCAACGAGACGCCGAACGACATCGACTTCATCCTCGACATCCCGGTGCAATTGACGGTGGAACTGGGCCGCACCAAGATCGCGATCAAGAACCTGCTGCAGCTGGCGCAGGGTTCGGTGGTCGAGCTGGACGGCCTGGCCGGCGAGCCGATGGACGTGCTGGTCAACGGCTGCCTGATCGCCCAGGGCGAAGTGGTGGTCGTGAATGACAAGTTCGGGATCCGACTCACTGATATCATCACGCCATCTGAACGGATTCGCAAACTGAATAAATGACCCCGCCGCGCGCTCCTGCCCCTGAATACCTCCCTGCCGTGGGGTGGACGGCTTTGCCGTCCACGCGTTCGACACACGGCTTCGTGCCGCACAAGGGGGTCTGCGCGAGCTGGCTGGACGCGTGGACGGCGAAGCCGTCCACCCTACGTTCGCTTGCGGCAGCGTTGCTGTTCGCTCCCTTCGTCGCGCTTGCCCAGCAAACGACCGACACCGCCGCGGCGCCGGCGCCCGCGGCCCACGCCGATTCCGAAACCCCGCGCCGTCCCGGCGAAACCACCACCGGCCGCCCGCCGGCGCCGGCCGTGCCGGCCCCGGCGACCACGCCCAGCGCGAAAGCCCCGCCGACCGCGCCGCTGCCCGGCGATGGCGTTGCCGCCGACACCACATCGCCGGTCGCCACCGCGCCGCTGAGCGAAGCGCCGCGCGTGTCCATGCCATCGTCGACGACGTCGTCGATGCCCGCCACCACCAGTCCCGGCGCGGGCGGCCTGCTCAGGACCATCATGGCCTTGATGCTGGTGCTCGGCCTGCTGGCCGGCCTGGCCTGGATGATGAAGCGCTTCGGTCCGAAGATGAGCGGCGGCGGCGCCAACCTGCGCGTGGTCGGCGCCCTGAACCTGGGCGGACGCGAACGCATCATGGTGGTCGAAGTCGGCGACCAGTGGATCGTGGTCGGCGCCGCGCCGGGCCGCGTCAACGCCCTGCACACCATGCCGCGCCAGGAAGGCGATCTGGCCCCGGCCACCGCCTACGGTGATGCGGCGGGTGGAAACCCGGCCAACAACTTCTCGGACTGGCTCAAGAAAACGATCGACAAACGCAATGCGCGCTAAACACTTCCCGCTGGCCGCGGGCCTGCTTCTCTTCCTGCTGCTGCCGCTGATCGCGGCGGCCCAACCCGGCATTCCCGCCTTCGAGAGCCGGCCGGCGCCGGGCGGCGGCGCGTCCTATTCGCTGCCGGTCCAGACCCTGTTGCTGCTGACCTCGCTCACCTTCCTGCCGGCCGCGCTGCTGATGATGACGGCGTTCACCCGCATCATCATCGTGCTGTCGCTGCTGCGCCAGGCGCTGGGCACCCAGACCGCGCCGCCGAACCAGGTGATGGTGGGGCTGGCGCTGTTCCTGACCTTTTTCGTGATGGGCCCGACGTTCGATCGCATCTACAGCGAGGCCTACCTGCCGCTGCAGCGCAACGAGATCCAGATGACCGAAGCGATGAACCGCGGCGCGGTGCCGCTCAAGGAATTCATGGTCAAGCAGACGCGCCAGTCCGACCTGGCGCTGTTCGTCAAGATCTCGCGTTCGGAGGCGCTGCAGGGGCCCGAAGACATTCCGCTCCGGGTCCTGATCCCGGCCTTCGTCACCAGCGAGCTCAAGACGGCGTTCCAGATCGGCTTCGCGATCTTCATACCGTTCCTGATCATCGACATGGTGGTGGCGTCGGTGCTGATGGCGATGGGCATGATGATGATGTCGCCGGCCGTCATCGCCCTGCCGTTCAAGCTGATGCTGTTCGTGCTGGTCGACGGCTGGCAGTTACTGCTGGGCTCGCTGTCCCAGAGCTTCTACTGAGGACGCCGCCATGACACCCGAGAGCGTGATGACGATGGGCCGCACGGCCATGGAAGTGACCCTGATGATCGCGGCCCCGCTGCTGCTGGTGGCGCTGATCATCGGCCTGATCATCAGTATCTTCCAGGCCGCGACCCAGATCAACGAGGCGACCCTGTCCTTCATCCCGAAACTGGTCGGCGTGTTCGTTGCCCTGGTGGTGGCCGGGCCGTGGATGCTGTCGGTGATGCTCGATTACATGCGCCAGGTGTTCACCGGAATCCCGGGATTGATCGGGTAAGGCCGTCGTGCTGACGTTGACCTCGGCCGAGATCAACACCTGGATCGCTGCGCTGCTGTGGCCGCTGTCGCGCATCCTGGGGCTGATTGCGGCCGCGCCGCTGTTCGGCAATGCCGGCGTGCCGCTGCGCGTCAAGGTCCTGCTCGGCGTGTTCCTGGCGCTGGTGATCGCGCCGCTGGTGCCGGCGCTGCCGGCCGTCGACCCCACCTCATGGGCGGGCCTGCTCATCCTTGTCAAGGAAATGATCATCGGGCTGGCGATGGGTTTCGCCATGCGCCTCGTGTTCGCCGCCGTCGAGTACGCGGGCGAGGTGGCCAGCCAGACCATGGGCCTCGGTTTCGCCGTCTTCTTCGATCCCAGCACGCGCGGGCGCTCGTCGGCCGTCAGCCAGTTCATGGCCCTGGTCGCGACCATGGCCTTCCTGGCCGTGAACGGCCACCTGGTGCTGCTCGAGGCGCTGGCCGAGAGCTTCATCACGATGCCGATCACCGAGACGCCGTTCTCCTCGAACGCGGCGCTGGAACTGGTGCGCTGGGGCGGCCGGATCTTCTCGGCCGGCCTGCAGATCGCGATGCCGATCATCGCCGCCCTGCTCATCACGCAAGTCGCCCTCGGCATCCTGACGCGCGCCGCGCCGCAGCTGAACATCTTCGGCATCGGCTTCCCGATCACGCTGGGCGTGGGCTTCCTGACCCTGAGCCTGGCCATGCCCTACCTCAGCGCGCCGATCGTCAACCTGTTCAACCAGGGCATCGAAGCCACCCGCTCGCTGCCGCGCGCCGCCAATCCGCAGCCGGGCACACCCGGCGCGGCGCCGGCGCAGCCGACGTCGGTGGTGCCGGCGCCGGGCTGATCGCAAGAAACAAGTTAAAATGAGAATAGTTCTCATTCATCTTGTTTCTTATGTCCGACAATTTGCCTTGCCGTCCCGATCGCCGCCGCCTGCTCGGCGTTGCCGCCGTCACCACCCTGGCCGGCCTGGCCGCGCCGCTGGCCCACGCCGCCGAAGGATGGCAAGCGGCCATCCTGCCGGCGGGCCTGCAGCGTGACGTCAAGTCCGCCATCACCGGCCAGCACTACCGCATCTTCGTCGCCATTCCGTCCGGCCCGGCGCCCGCCGCCGGCTATCCGGTGCTGTACGCGCTGGACGGCAACGCCACCTTCCCGACGCTGGCGCTGATGAGCCGCTTTGCCGGCGGGCGCGGCCGCGCGGGCGGCAATACGCCGCCCGTCATCGTCGGCATCGGCTATCCCGGCGACCAGCCCTGGAACATCGCGCGCGGGCGCGACTATACGCCGCCGACCGGCGCCGCGGGCCCGGCAAACGAAGGCGGCGCCGACCTCTTCCTCGACTTCATCGAGAAGGAACTCAAGCCGCTGGTGGCGACGCTGGCGCAGCTCGACCCGGCGCGCCAGGCGCTGTATGGGCACTCGTACGGCGGCCTGTGCACCCTGCACGCGCTGTTCACACGCCCCGCCATGTTCCAGACCTGGCTCGCGGCCAGCCCGTCGATCTGGTACGGCGAGCGTGCGGTCTTGTCCGGCATGGATGGATTCGCCAAGCGCATTGCCGCCCTCCCCGCGAAACCTTCGCTGATGCTGACGGTGGGCGAGCTGGAACAGCCGGCGGCGACCGGCGCGGCGCTGGAAGGCCGCGAGGCGATCGCGGCCAGGCGGCGCATGGTCGACGAGGCGCGCGAGCTTGCCGGAAGGCTGCAGGCGGACCAGGCGCTGGCGCGCGTGCAGTTCCACCTGCTGGCCCACGAAAACCATGGCTCGGCGATGTTCCCGGCCATGGCGCGCGGGCTGGAGTTCTTCCTCGCCTAGTCCGGCGTCCGGTAGCGCATCGCGACGTCGCAGCGCGCATAGCGCGCGCCGTAGTGCGCCATGATGTCGGCGTCATGCTCGAAGCCCAGCTTTTCGTACAGGTGGATGGCGGCGGCGCACCTGGCATTGCTGAGCAGATAGAGCGGCTCGGCGCCGGGCGCCATGGCGCGCGCGATGATGGCGTCCAGCAGGAACTCGCCGGCCTTCAGGCCGCGCGCGCTTTCGCGCACGCCCATCTTGGTCAGCTCGACACTGCGCTCGCCGGTCTTCTGCGAGGCGCAGGTGCCGACGATGCCGACGCCAGGCGCTTCCACGAACAGGATCACGCCGCCCTGGTCGACGATCCTGGCGCGCGGGTTTTCCAGCACCTCGCGGTCGGTCGCCTCGAGCTTGAACATGGCGTGAATCCACTCTGCGTTGATGTCGTGAAAGTGGTGCGCCAGCGCGTCGCTGAATTCGTGGATCATGAGGCCCGACATCTGCAATCTCCATATGGCAATAAATAGCAGTGTAGCGGCTTCGCCGCGCCAGTGCTCAGCCAGCCAGCGCCGGATAGGTGAACGCCACGAAGTGCACCGCATTGAGGGCAAAATGCGCCAGGATCGCGCCCTCCACCCGCTTCGATAGAAGATAGGCCGCCGCATAGTGCAGCCCCGCGATCGTGGCCAGCAGCGCCAGCAGGCCGCCGCCGCCCAGGTGCGCCAGGCCGAACAGGATCGACGACACCAGCGTGGCGACGATCACCCCGCCGCGCCAGCCGCGCCATGCCGACGCCATTTTCTGGAGCAGGAAGCCTCGGAAGAACGCCTCCTCCGCCACGCAGGTGATCAACAGGTTCGAGGCAAGGAACCAGGCCGAATACGGCGTCCATTTGACGTCCGGCCGGATCTGCCCCAGCAGCCAGCCCAGACCCAGCACGACCACCAGCACCGACGCCACCACCGGTGCGATCCGGCCCAGCATCGCCCGCCATTCGGCCGCAGTGCCGATCCGCTCGCAGAACACGCCCATCAGGACGATGCCGACCACCGCCTTGTCGAAGTTGGCCCATAGCGCGAACAGCGTGCCGTCGCTTGAAAAGCGGATGCCGTCGGCCAGCATCGGATTGTGAAAGCCCGGCGCCTTGTGCAGGGCCAGCGCCAGCGCGGCGACGGCGGTCAGCGCCAGCAGCAGCGCCCTCGTGGTCTTGCCGCGCGCCTCGCGCGCGCCCCAGGCCAGCGCCGTGAAGACGGCGATCGACAACGGCGCGCGCCAGTCGAGGATGCCGCCATGCAGGCCCGCCAGGATCGCCAGCACCAGGCCGCCACACCAGGGCCAGGCGCGGCTACCGCGGATGGCGGGCAGCGGCGCCCATAGGGACAGAACGGTCAGGGCCAGCAGGCCGAAAGTGGGCAGGACGTGGGCGGGAATGGTCATGGGGCGTGATTATATTCCGGACAAACTTGCAATAGAGAATCCTGTACTTACGCCATTGGATAGACCCCGGATGCCCAATCCTCCACCTTTTGGGCCGTAATGCTACTTAGCCAACAAACAAAAACGCATGGCAGGGGTAGCCTGAACGTTCCAGGGCGTAGCCTCCACCAAGCCATGCATGGCCGCTATCGACATGAAAACATCAAAACCCCTCAAGATCGCCGGTTGGACCCTGCTCGGAATCACGGTCATCGTGATCCTGTTCTTCCTTTTATTCGACTGGAATATGTTGCGGCCGTATATCAACCGCAGGGTGTCGGAAACCACCGGGCGTGAATTCGCGATCCGGGGCGACCTGGACGTGAAATTCCACCGCGGACTGGACACCGAACGCGGCTGGCGGCGCTACGTGCCGCGCCCCTACATCAGCGCCAACGACATCACCATGAGCAACCCGAGCTGGAGCACCGTCGGCCCGCAGATGGCCGGCGTCCAGCGCGTCGAGGCAGGCGTGCGCATCTTGCCGCTGCTGACCAAGGACGTCGTCATCACCGACCTGCGCCTGGCCGCCCCGGACATCGCCGTGCAGCGGCTCGAGGACGGCCGCAATTCCTGGACCTTCAAGGACAACGGCCCATCGCAATGGGACGTCGACATCCAGCGCCTGAGCTTCAACAGCGGCAAGCTGCGCTACGCCGACGAGCCGCTCGGCATCGACCTGCGCCTGGATGCCCGCTCGATCGACGGCCAGCAGACCCAGCCAGCAGAGGGCGTGCCGCCGTACGGCCTGGCCTTTACCCTGTCCGGCACCTACAACAAGGCAAAGATCACCGGTGGCGGCAAGGCCGGCGCGGTGCTGTCGCTCACCGGAGAAGACATCACCTTCCCGATCGAGGCCGAGGCCCGCGCCGGACAGAACAGGCTCGGCCTGCGCGGCGTGATCCGCGATCCGCGCTCGCCGTCCGGCTTCGCCCTCAAGATGGAACTGGCCGGCGCCAGCATGGCCGACCTGTACGGGCTGACCGGCGTACTGCTGCCCGAAACGCCGCCCTACTCGACGCGCGGCGAGCTGCTGGGCAAAAAGGACGGCGAATTCTGGGCTTTCACCTACAAGGACTTCACCGGCAAGGTCGGCGCCAGCGACCTGGCCGGCACCTTGAGCTTTGCCCAGCGCAAGCCACGTCCCTTCCTGAGCGGCAGCTTGACGTCGAAGCAGCTGCGCCTGGCCGACCTCGGTCCGACCATCGGCGCCGATACCGGCGCCGGCACCAAGGAAGCCGGCCGCGTCAAGGCCCCGCCACCCGGCAAGGCCTTGCCGGTCGAGGGCTTCAATACCGAAAAATGGGGCGCCCTGGATGCCGACGTCAAGTTCTCGGGCAAGCGCATCGTGCGCACCAACGACATTCCACTGGATAACCTCGAAACCACGATCCGCATGAAGGACAAGGTGCTCACGCTCACCCCGCTCAGCTTCGGCATGGCGGGCGGACGCATCGTCTCGAACATCCGCCTCGACGGCAGCACGAAGACGCTCGACGCATCGGCGCGGCTGGCGGCGCGCGGCCTCAAGATCCGCGAGTTGTTCCCCAAGCTGCAGTCGCTCCAGGCCAGCTTCGGTGAAGTCAATGGCGATGGCGTGCTGGCCGGCAAGGGCAACACGGTGGCGGCCATGCTGGGCACCTCGCAGGGCGAGATCAATGCTGTCGTCACCGAGGGCACGGTCAGCCAGTTCATCCTCGAGCTGGCTGGGCTGAACGTGGCGAACGCGATCTACGCGAAGATCTTCGGCGACAAGCAGACCATGCTCAATTGCGTGGCGGCGCAGACCACCGTGCGCAACGGCCGCGCGAATATCGACCGCTTCGTGCTCGACAGCGAAGATGCGGTGGTGAATGCGTCCGGCTATGTCGACCTGGCCACGGAACGCCTCGACGTCGACGTGCGGCCGAAATCGAAAGGCGCACGCATCCTGACCCTGCGCACGCCGCTGTATGCGCGCGGCACCTTCACCGATCCGAAGGTCGGGCCGCATGCGGGCCCGCTGGCGCTGAAGGCCGGCGCCGCGGTGGCGCTGGCGTCGGTGACGCCGCTGGCCGCCCTGCTGCCGCTGGTGAACGTCGACAAGGCGCCAGACACCAACTGCGGCGCCGAGATCAAGGAGGCGACCAAGCCGCCGAAGGTGAATGCGAAGACGCCGCCGAAACCGGCGGCGGCGAGCTGATTACAGGATATTGAACAGCGACAGGCCCGACATCGTCTTGAACGACATCTGCGCCGCCTGCAAGGTCATCTGCTGCTGCGAAAACTCCGAGATGGCCTTGACGGTGTCCAGCCCCTGCAGGTCGTCCAGCGTGGTCGCGTACTGGATGTCGAGGTCGGAACCCGCGCTGTCCAGGTAATCGAGCTCGTTCATGTGCGCGCCGACCGAGGCCTGCACGGTCAGCATGTTGTCATGGGCGTTCTTGAGGTTGTCGATCGCCGTGTTCAGCTGGTTGGTCACCTTCGCCTTGCCGGCCGCGCCGTCGCCCGGCTCGCGCAGCGTCTTGATCAGGTCAGTCACGGTCGTGAACACCGACTGCTTCTGGCTCGGCTCGACCGTGAACTTGTCGCCGGTGGCCGGCGCGCCCTTGATTTCCATCGACATGCCGCCGAAGGCGATCTGCTGGCCGTCCTTGTAAGGCAGGCCTTGCTGGTTGGGCACCTCCGTGCGCGGGTTCATGCTGTACACCGAATAGGTCTGCACAGGCGGCGTGTCGTCGCTCATGCCGAACTCGATCTGGTAGCTATTGTTGTCGACCGGGCGATTGGTCACCGAACCCGACGAGATGATGCCGGCGCCGGTGTTGGTGGCATCGGCCTTGGTCTGGAAGGTGCCATTGCCGGTCGGGATCGATTCGAAGACGGTGCTGCCCGAGGCCGACAGCGGCACCTTGCGCGATTCGCTGACCTGCAGCTGGCGTACACCCGAGTCGCCCTGGTAGGTGGCGCCGTCCGGGGTCGCCGTGAACGGCTTTGTCGTGGTCATGAAACCCGAGAACAGGTAGCCGCCCGCGCCGTCGGCGGTATTGGCCACGCCCAGCAGGTCGGCCAGGCGGCCTTCGAGTTCGGTGGCCAGCTTTTCCCGGTCGCTCTGAATCATGGCGCCATTACCGCCCTCCACCGCCAGCTCCTGGATCTCTTGCAGCAGGTCGCTGGCGTTCTGCAGCGCCGATTCGGTGTGGCCCATCGCCGATTTCGCGCTGCTGCGGTTGGTGGCGAACTGGGCGTTGATGTTCTGCGACTGGGTCACCTCGAGCGCGCGCGCCGACGCCACCGGATCGTCGGCCGGAGTCAACAGGCGGCGGTCGGTCGACAGCTGCATCTGCGTGCGCGCCAGCGCCGACTGCAGGCTGTTGAGCTGGTTGGTCGAGGTGTTGTAGAGGTTCAGGGTACTGATGCGCATGATGGTCTTTGCTCAGTTCAGGCGTTAGCGGCTGATCGACAGCAGCGAGTCGAAGATGGTGCCGGCGATCTGCATCACCTTGCTGGCTGCCTGGTAGGCCTGCTGGTACTTGATCAGGTTGGTGGCTTCCTCGTCCAGGTTGACGCCCGAGACGTCGGCCTGCGCGCCGGTGGCCTGCGCCAGCAGGGAATTGCTGGCCGCGGCGTTGATCTGGACTTCGCGCGTCTTGTTGCCGACTTCGCTCACCATCTGGGCATACGAGGACTGGATGGTCGCGGTGTCGCCATTGAAGATGTTCTTGGTCTGCAGCTCACCCAGCGCGGCGATGTTGCGGGTGTCGCCAACGCCGTTGACGTTGGAGGCGATCTCGAACTTGTCGCCGCCGCCCGGGGCGCCGGTCATGGTCACGGTGATGCCGCCGAAGCTGTAGGTCGCGCCGTTCTCGAACACCACATCGCCCTCGATCAGCGTCTTCTTGCCATTGTCGTCCACCTTGTAGACGGGCTCGCCGGCCGGGAAACCGGTCAGCGTGTCGGGCGTGCCGGGCGTATCGGGCCCCGCAGGCGTGCCCTTGTTGAAGGTAAGCGTGATCGGCAGCGTGGGCGGCGAGTCCACGAAATCCTTGTCGACCTTGACTTCGCTGATCTTGCCGTTGCCGGTGTTGGTCAAGGGTTCCTTGCTCAGGACCGGGGCCGCGGCCGCGATCTGCGACACGTCGGTGGCCAGCACCTTGAAGTCGGCGGCGCCATTGATGGTCGGACGCACCAGGAAGGTGTCGCCCTGGCGTGCATTCTTGGAAAACGTCATCTGCATGCCGCCGACTTCCAGCGTGGCGTTGCCGGTAGCGTCGGGCCTGACCGCGCCCACCGACTTGCGGTCCGGCAGGCTGACCACCTTGTACTCGCCCTGGTCGAACTTGACTTCATAGTCGTTGTCGGTCAGCTTGCTCGGGTCGATGACCTTGGCCTCGAGCTTGGCTGGCGGATTGTCCTCGTCACCCTTGGCGTTATGGATGCTCGCGCCCACATAGGCCGGCGCTTCGTAGAAGAAGGCCTTGCCCGGCTGGCCGTTCTGGTCCAGGCCCAGCTCGTGCTGGCGGTTGAATTCGAAGGCCAGGCCGACCGCGATCTTGCCGAGCTGGCTCTGGGCCTTGTCCAGGGTGTTGCTGCGGAACTCGAGCACACCGCCCAGCTTGCCGCCCGGCAGGGCGCCGTCGGGCAGCACCGACACCTTGTTGCCGACCTGGTAGCCGACTTCCAGGCGCGTCAGGTCGGTGGGTGACTGCATCGTCGCCAGCTGGAAGGAATCCTGGCCCACGACCAGCGGCTGGCCATTGCCGATCGAGACCGTCAGGCTGCCGTTATCACCCGGCATCACGCTGGCTTTCACGTACTTGTTCAGTTCCAGCACCAGCTGGTCGCGCTGGTCCAGCAGGTCGTTCGGCGGACGCTGGGGCGACGCGGCATAGGTGCCGATCTGCTCGTTGAGCTTGGCGATCTGCTGGGCGTAGGTATTGATCGCCGTAACGCTCGACTCGATCTCGGAATTGACGCCGTCGCGGATTTCGCCCAGGCGCGCGTCCAGGCCGTTCAGGCGCGTGGCCAACGACTCGGCGTTCGACAGCATGGCCTGGCGCGACGGCACCGAGGCGCGGTTCGCCGCCATGTCCTGGATGCCCTTGAAGAAACCCTGCATCGCCGGGGTCAGGCCGGACGTGGTGTCGGCCAGCAGGTTGTCGATCTGCTTGATCTGTCCGAGGTACGACTCCAGGCCGCTGGTGCTGGCCTGGGCGTTGCGCACCTGGGTGTTCATGAAGTCGTCGCTGTAGCGCTTGATCTGCGCGATCTGCGTGCCGGTGCCCATGAAGCCGGAGCCGGTATTCAGGGCGGCCGCGGTCTGCTGCACCACCACCTGGCGGCTATAGCCGGCCACGTTCGAATTGGTGATGTTGTGGCCGGTGGTGGACAGGGCCGCCTGGGCTGCGTACAGGCCGGTTTTACCGATGGCGAGGAGGCTACTCATGACTTTTTTCTCTCTTTAACAAGTCCGTCTACGGCAGCTTTTGGAAAAACTTGACGGCTATTTGTAAGGACATTTTTCTGGGCCAGGGTCTCAGGCCAGCGAGTTCTTGATCAGGCGGGTCAGCTTGGCCGCGTAGTTCGGGTCGGTCGCATAGCCGGCGCGCTGCAGGCCCTTGGCGAAGGCCTCGGCGTCGCCGCCGCTGGCGATGACTTTTTCGTAACGCGGGTTGTTCGCGATCAGCTTGGCATAGTCGCGGAACGAATCGGCCGGCGTATCGTAGGCGCGGAATTTCTCGACGCGGGTCTGCGGCTTTCCGTTCACGTATTCGGTCGTGGTAGCAAGGGCAACCTTGCCTTTCCAGCTGGGGCCGGCCTTGATGCCGAACAGGTTGTTGCTGCTGGTGCCGTCGGCATTCTTGATCATGCGCTTGCCCCAGCCGGTCTCGAGCGCGGCCTGGCCCAGCATGAACTTGGCCGGCACGCCGGTGGTCTGCTCGGCCGCGTGGGCGTGTTCGTGCATCTTTTCCTGGAAGGCGCGCACGTGCGGCGCCTGGGTGCGGCCATTCTCCAGCGTTGCCGGCAGCGCCGGCGCCTTGCTGCCCTCGCCGGCGCCGGCCACGGCGTTGTTGCGGTACATGGCGGCGGCGTTCATCGCCATCGGCAGGCCTTTCGCGCCAGGCGCCCCCATCGCGGCACCGGCGCTCACGCCATCGGCGCCGATCGCCAGCGCCTGCTGGCCCATCGTCTGCGAGTTCAGCTGGCGCACCAGCGCATCGGCCAGGCCGACGCCGCGCTTGGCCAGGTTCTGGCTGGTCTGCTGGTCGAGCATGGTGGTGAAGGTCTTGGTCTGCTGGTTGTCCATCAGGCCTTCTTGCGGGGTGGCGTCGCGCATGCTCTTCATCATCATATTGATGAACATCGCCTCGAACTGGGTCGCCGCTTCCTTGAGGGCGGCCGGCGAGCCGTCCTTCGCGCTCTGCCGCAAGCCGTTGAGGCTATTGGTGTCGAGCGCGAGCTTGGCGGTCTGGTCGGCGGAAGTGGTCGAGGCGATCATGCGGGTCTCTATGCAATTAGATGATTTCGAGTTCGGCGCGCAGCGAACCGGACGCCTTCAGCGCCTGCAGGATGGCCAGCAGGTCTTGCGGGGTGGCGCCGATCGAATTCATCGCCTTCACCACTTCGGCCAGCGAAGCGCCGCCCTTCACGTTGAGCACCTGGCCCGGTTCCTTTTTGATTTCCACGCTCTGGTTCTGGGTCACGACGGTGGCGCCCAGGGTGCCCGGATTCGGCTGGCTCACCTGCGTGTCGTTGCCGATCGTCACCGACAGGTTGCCGTGCGAGATCGCGCAGTTTTCCAGCATCACGGCCTGGTTCATCACCACCGAGCCGGTACGCGCGTTCATGATCACCTTGGCCGAGGCCAGCGGCTGCTTGACGTCGATCTGTTCCAGCTGGCCCAGGAAGGCCACGCGCTGGTCGCTCGACGACGGGGTGCGCACGCGTACCACGCGGCCGTCGAGGGCGGTCGCCACGCCAGGACCGAACTGGTCGTTGACGGCTTCGACCACGCGCGCCGCGGTGGCGAAATCGGTCTCCTTCAGCTCCAGGCGGATCTGGTTGTTTTCGCCCAGGTTCGAGGCCACCGCGCGCTCGACGGTCGCGCCGCCCGAGATGCGGCCCACCGACAGGTGGTTCACCTGCACCTGCGCGCCGCCGCCCGGAGCTGCCGCGCCAACACCGCCCACCACCAGATTACCCTGGGCCATCGCATACACCTGGCCGTCGGCGCCGTGCAGCGGCGCCATCAGCAGGGTGCCGCCGCGCAGGCTTTTCGCGTTGCCGATCGACGACACGGTGATGTCCAGGGTCTGGCCCGGCTGGGCGAAGGCCGGCAGCGAGGTGGTGACCATCACGGCCGCCACGTTCTTCAGCTGCAGCTGGACGCCGGGCGGCAGGTTGACGCCCTTCTGCTGCAGCATTGCCTTGATCGACTGCACGGTGAACGGGGTTTGCGTGGTCTGGTCGCCGGTGCCGTCCAGGCCCACGACGATGCCGTAGCCGGACAACTGGTTCTGGCGCACGCCGGCGATGGTCGCCAGGTCCTTCAGGCGCTCGGCCTGGGCCAGGGGCGCTGCACCCGCGAGAGCGGCAGCCAGCAACATGAAGGTGGTGATCTTACGCATGAATGATATCTCTTAGAACGGCAGCATCGACAGGAAGAAACGCGACAGCATCGAAGTGACTTCGGCGCGGTCGAGACGGCTGTTGGTGCGGTATTCGACCCGCGCATCGGCGATCACCGCCGACGAGACCGTGTTGCCGGCCTGGATCGTGTCCGGGCTGACCATGCCCGAGAAACGGATGAACTCGGTGCCCTTGTTCATCGCGACCTGCTTTTCGCCGGCCACGATCAGGTTACCGTT
>DDKG01000185.1:0-4296 GCA_002339265.1 Massilia sp. UBA2604
GCGGCGGCTAGGCTATAATCGTTCCTTTATATGGCACGCTGCCTCATTCCGCCCTCCAACAGACATGAAATCCTCAGACATTCGCGAAAAGTTCCTGAAGTTCTTTGAATCCAAAGGCCATTCCATCGTGCGTTCCAGCCCGCTGGTGCCGGGCAATGACCCGACCATGCTGTTGACGAATAGCGGAATGGTGCAGTTCAAGGATGTGTTCCTGGGCCTGGACAGCCGTCCGTATTCGCGCGCGACCTCGGTCCAGCGCTGCGTGCGTGCCGGCGGCAAGCACAACGACCTGGAAAACGTCGGCTACACCGCGCGTCACCACACCTTCTTCGAAATGCTGGGCAACTTCAGCTTCGGCGACTATTTCAAGCGCGACGCGATCCAGTACGCCTGGGAACTGCTGACCAAGGTCTATGGCCTGCCGGCCGAGAAGCTGACCGTCACCGTCTATTTCGAGGACGACGAAGCCTACGACATCTGGGCCAACGAGATCGGCGTGCCGAAAGAGCGCATCATCCGCATCGGCGACAACAAGGGCGCGCGCTACGCCTCCGACAACTTCTGGCAGATGGCCGACACCGGCCCATGCGGCCCGTGCACCGAGATCTTCTATGACCACGGCGCCGACATCTGGGGCGGTCCTCCGGGCTCGGCCGAAGAAGACGGCGACCGCTTCATCGAGATCTGGAACCTGGTGTTCATGCAGTTCAACCGCGACGAAGCGGGCAATATGACCCCGCTGCCGAAGCCGTCGATCGACACCGGCATGGGCATGGAGCGCCTGGCCGCCGTGCTTCAGCACGTGCACAGCAACTACGAGATCGACCTGTTCCAGAGTTTGATCCGCGCGGCCGCGCGCGAGACCGGTATCGACGACCTGGGCAACAACTCGCTCAAGGTCATCGCCGACCACATCCGCTCGGCCTCGTTCATGATCGTCGACGGCATCATCCCGAGCAGCGAAGGCCACGGTTACGTCCTGCGCCGCATCATCCGCCGCGCGCTGCGCCACGGCCACAAGCTGGGCCAGACCAAGCCGTTCTTCTACAAGCTGGTGGCCGACCTGGACCTCGAGATGGGCGAAGCCTATCCGGAACTGCGCAATGTGAAAGACCGCGTGGCGTCGGTGCTCAAGGCCGAGGAAGAGCGTTTCGGCGAGACCCTGGAAAACGGCATGAAGATCCTGGAAGCGCAGCTGGCCAAGGATCCGAAGAACCTGGACGGCGCCACCGCCTTCACCCTGTACGACACCTACGGCTTCCCGCTCGACCTGACCGCCGACATCTGCCGCGAACGCAACGTCACGCTGGACGAGGCCGGCTTCGCCGCCGCCATGGAACAGCAGAAGAAGACCGCGCGCGCCGCCGGCAAGTTCAAGATGGCAGCCAACGTCGAGTACGCGGGCGAGAAGACCAAGTTCGTCGGCTATGAATCGCTGGCCCACAACACCCACGTGCTGGCGCTGTACGCCGACGGCGTGAAGGTCGATGAGCTCAAGGCCGGCCAGGCCGGCATCGTGGTGCTCGACACCACCCCGTTCTATGCCGAATCGGGCGGCCAGGTCGGCGACCAGGGCGTGATTGGCACCGCCGGCGTGCGCTTCGAGGTCGAAGACACGCTCAAGATCCAGGCCGACGTGTTCGGCCACCACGGCGTGCTGCGCGAGGGTTCGCTGAAGGTCGGCGACACCGTCGACGCGCAAGTCGACACCGTCAAGCGCGGCCGCACCATCCGCAACCACTCGGCCACCCACCTGATGCACAAGGCCTTGCGCGAAGTGCTGGGCAGCCACGTGCAGCAGAAGGGCTCGCTGGTCGATCCGGACAAGACCCGCTTCGACTTCAGCCACCCGCAAGCCCTGACCGCTGACGAGATCGCGCAAGTGGAAGCCATCGTCAACCGCGAGATCCTGGAGAACCACCCGACCCAGTCGCACCACATGAGCTTCGACGACGCCGTCAAGCATGGCGCGATGGCGCTGTTTGGCGAGAAGTATGGCGACACCGTGCGCGTGCTGGACATCGGCACCTCGAAAGAGCTGTGCGGCGGCGTCCACGTGACTCGCACCGGTGACATCGGCCTGTTCAAGATCGTATCGGAAGGCGGCGTCGCTGCCGGCATCCGCCGCGTGGAAGCGGTGACGGGCGAGGGCGCCCTGGCCCTGGTGCAGTCGATCAACCGCAAGCTGATCGAAGCGGCCGGCGCGCTGAAGACCAGCCCGGACGAGCTGACCGCCCGCATCTCGCAAGTGCAGGATCAGGTCAAAACCCTGGAAAAGGAAGTCGCCGCGCTGAAGTCGAAGCTGGCGGCCGGCCAGGGCGACGAGCTGGTGAGCAAGGCGGTCGACGTCAACGGCATCAAGGTGCTGGCGGCCACGATGGAAGGCGCCGACGTCGCCACCCTGCGCGAGGCGATGGACAAGCTGAAGGACAAGCTGGGCACGGCCGCGATCGTGCTGGCCAGCGTGGCCGACGGCAAGGTCAGCCTGATCGCGGGCGTGACCAAGGATGCCACCGGCAAGGTCAAGGCCGGCGAGCTGGTGAACTTCGTCGCCCAGCAGGTGGGCGGCAAGGGCGGCGGTCGTCCTGACATGGCGCAAGCGGGCGGTACCGATCCGTCGGGCCTGCCGGCAGCGCTGGCAGGCGTGGCTGGCTGGGTCGGCGAGCGCGCCTGATCTGCGGCAAGCGCTACCTTTTAGAAGTCAGCTTCAACACGTCGTCCCCGCGCAGGCGGGGACCCAAGTTTTCCAACGTTGCACTACGTCGAACGTAGTCGCTGCGCAAAGGACTTGGGTCCCCGCCTGCGCGGGGACGACGTTTTTGCGTTAACGATGGAGCGCGCCACTCGCCCCCTTAACCAAAGTCGTAATACTTTGTTTTCATGGTCATTCGAACTATTGCGCGCCCCAATTCGGACCGCATCTAGGGAACGTCATGCACCGCTGCAGTGCCGATTCGTGAGCATCCAGTACACACTCAATGTAATTCGGTCAAGCATTTCACATTGCGGTTGCAATCTTGCAACAATGTGTGACTATTTTGGTGCGGTGCGTCATACTGCCCGAATTGGAGTAGTATGCGACTGAAGTTGGACCACTTAATCAAAGCAGGTAATGCGATGAGCGATATCACTTTTGAAACCGACACCATGGAATTCCAGAGAGACCTGGATGCACGCGGACTGAACTGTCCGCTGCCCATCCTCAAAGCCAAGAAGGCGCTCGCCGAGATGGAAACCGGCCAGGTGCTGCGTATCGTTGCCACCGACACCGGCTCCGTGCGCGACTTCCAGGCATTTGCCAAGCAAACTGGCAATGCCCTGCTGGCACATACCCACGAGAATGGCGAGTTCACCTTCCTGATGCGCCGCAAATAATGTGATCGGCTGCAGTCCATGCTGCAGCCGCGTGCGTATCCCGCGACGGGGCGTCCAGCCCCGTCCGCTCCCCCTGTAAAAACCGAGATAGGCCGATTAGGTGATTTCCTCTAACTAAAAATCGCACGATCGTGCTTTAATTTGGCCCGCAGCTTCGATTTCTCATATAATCTAGGCCACTTATTTCGATCCATCCCATTTTTAAAGGCACCCTATGAAAGTCCTGGTACCCGTCAAACGCGTGGTCGACTACAACGTCAAGGTTCGCGTCAAGTCCGACAATAGTGGCGTCGATGTCGCCAACGTCAAGATGTCGATGAACCCGTTCGACGAGATCGCTCTGGAAGAGGCGACCCGCCTGAAAGAAGGCGGCAAGGTTACCGAGGTGGTGGCGGTTTCGGTGGGCGTGGCCCAGTGCCAGGAAACCCTGCGTACCGGCATGGCGATCGGCGCCGACCGCGGCATCCTGGTGGAAACCGCTGGCGACACCGAGCCGCTGGCCGTGGCCAAGATCGTCAAGGCGCTGGCCGAAAAGGAACAGCCGCAACTGATCATCCTGGGCAAGCAGGCGATCGACGACGATTCGAACCAGACCGGCCAGATGCTGGCTGCGCTGCTGGGCTGGCCGCAAGCGACCTTCGCTTCGAAAGTCGTGCTGGAAGACGGTAAAGTCACCGTGACCCGCGAAGTCGACGGCGGCCTGGAAACCGTGGCCCTGACCCTGCCGGCCATCATCACCACCGACCTGCGCCTGAACGAGCCGCGCTACGTGACCCTGCCGAACATCATGAAGGCGAAGAAGAAGCCGCTCGAGACCGTCAAGCCGGAAGATCTGGGCGTCGACGTCGCGCCGCGCCTGAAGACCCTGAAGGTCGTCGAACCGGCCAAGCGCTCGGCCGGCGTCAAGGTGCCGGACGTGGC
>DDKG01000185.1:4484-52633 GCA_002339265.1 Massilia sp. UBA2604
TGCGGCGCCGCCGCCGAAGCCGCCGCGCAGATCGCCGGCGTGTCGAAAGTGCTGGTCGCCGACGCGCCGCACTTCGCCGACGGCCTGGCCGAGAACGTGGCCGAGCAGATCCTGGCTGTCGCTGGCGAGTACTCGCACATCCTGGCCCCGGCCACCGCCTACGGCAAGAACATCCTGCCGCGCGTGGCCGCCAAGCTGGACGTCGCGCAGATTTCCGAGATCACCAAGGTCGATTCGCCGGACACCTTCGAGCGACCGATCTACGCCGGCAACGCCATCGCCACCGTGCAGTCGAGCGACAAGGTGAAAGTCATCACCGTGCGCGGCACCGCCTTCGACTTGGCAGCGGCCGGCGGTTCGGCCGCCATCGAGAACATCACCGCGGTCGCCGACTCGGGCACCTCGACCTTCGTTGGCCGTGAGCTGGCCAAGTCGGATCGTCCGGAGCTGACCGCCGCCAAGGTGATCGTCTCGGGCGGCCGCGGCATCGGCTCGGCCGACAACTTCAAGATCCTGGAGCCGCTGGCCGACAAGCTGGGCGCCGCCATGGGCGCGTCGCGCGCCGCGGTCGACGCCGGCTTCGTGCCCAACGACTGGCAGGTGGGCCAGACCGGCAAGATCGTCGCGCCGACCCTGTACATCGCCGTCGGCATCTCGGGCGCCATCCAGCACTTGGCCGGCATGAAGGACTCGAAGACCATCGTCGCCATCAACAAGGATCCGGAAGCGCCGATCTTTTCGGTCGCCGACTATGGCCTGGTGGGCGATCTGTTCGAGGTCGTGCCGGAGCTGGTGAAGGAGCTGGGTTAATTCTTGCCGGGGCAGAGCATGCGACCCCGCAGCGCCAGCCCCGTCAACGTACCTCAAAACGTCGTTCCCGCGCAGGCGGGAACCCAAGGTTTCATGCGCTGCCCCTCGGGCATGTGCTTGTGGTTGTTCGACGGACTTAGGTTCCCGCCTGCGCGGGAACGACGTTCGGGAGCGGATGGCCATCATTGATGCCGCGGGTTCGCAGCTGCAGCGGGAGCGACTTTTTTTTATTCAGCAGACGGAAATACTCTAGGAGACAAAGGTGAGCTACAAAGCCCCGCTGAAAGACATGCAGTTCGTCCTCAATGAACTGGCCAACCTCGCCGAGGTCAATGCGCTGCCCGGCTGCGAAGATGCGACCCCGGACACCGTGGAAGCGGTGCTGGAAGAGAACGCGAAATTCTGCGGCGAAGTCATCGCCCCGCTGAACCATGCCGGCGACCAGGAGCCGAGCTTCTGGAAGGATGGCCAGGTCACGACCACCAAGGGCTTCAAGGAAGCTTTCCGCGCTTACGCCGACGCCGGCTGGCAGGGCGTGCAGCACCCGCAGGAGTTCGGCGGCCAGGGCTTGCCGAAGCTGGTGGCCACGCCGTGCATGGAAATGCTGCATGGCGCGAACCTGGCGTTCGCGCTGGTGGCGCTGCTGTCCGACGGCGCGATCGAGGCGCTGCTCACCGCCGGTTCCGATGACCAGAAGGCGCGCTTCCTCGAGCCGCTGGTCTCGGGCCAGTGGACCGGCACCATGAACCTGACCGAGCCGCAGGCCGGCTCCGACCTGGCCGCCGTGCGCACCCGCGCCGAGCCGCAGGGCGACGGCACCTTTAAAATTTTCGGCACCAAGATCTTCATCACCTATGGCGATCACGATATGGCCGAGAACATCGTCCACCTGGTGCTGGCGCGCACGCCCGATGCGCCGCCGGGCGTGAAAGGTATCTCGCTGTTCATCGTGCCGAAATTCCTGATCAACGCCGACGGTTCGCTGGGCGAGCGCAACGACGTGCAGTGCGTCTCGATCGAGCACAAGCTGGGCATCAAGGCCAGCCCGACCGCCGTGCTGCAGTTCGGCGACCATGGCGGCGCGATCGGCACCCTGGTGGGCGAAGAGAACCGCGGCCTGGAATACATGTTCATCATGATGAACGCGGCCCGCTTCGGCGTCGGCATGCAGGGCGTCGGCCTGGCCGAACACGCCTACCAGCAGGCGGTGGCGTTCGCAAAAGACCGCATCCAGTCGCGCGACGTGGCCGGTTCCAGCGGCCCCGTGGCCATCATCAACCACCCGGACGTACGCCGCATGCTGATGTCGATGCGCGCCCAGACCGAGGCGGCGCGCGCGCTGGCCTACGTCGGCGCCGGCATTTCGGACCTGGCACATCACCATCCGGATGAAGCGACGCGCCAGGCCAATCTGGCCGTGTATGAATACCTGGTCCCTGTGATCAAGGGCTGGTCGACCGAGATGAGCGAGAACGTCGCGCGCGACGGCGTGCAGGTGCATGGCGGCATGGGTTTTATCGAAGAGACCGGTGCGGCCCAGCATTACCGCGACGCCAAGATCCTCACCATTTATGAGGGCACGACGGCGATCCAGGCGAACGACCTGGTCGGCCGCAAGACGGTGCGCGATGGCGGTGCGGTGGCGAAGTCGCTGCGGGTGCAGATGGATGAGGTGGTCCAGCAGTTGGCCGAGACGCAGAGCATCGATTTCACCGCGATCGCGCGCCAACTGCGCGACGGCGCCGAAGCGTTCGAGTATGTGGTTGATTATGTGGTGCAGAACGCGAAGAGCGATCCGCGCGGCGTGTACGCTGGCAGCGTGACTTACCTGAAGCTGGCAGGCATCGTGCTGGGTGGCTGGCAGATGGCGCGTGCGGCGCTGGTCGCGCAGCGCAAGCTCGATGCAGGGGAGGGCGATGCCGCCTTCTATCGCGCCAAGATCGCGACCGCGCGCTTCTACGCGGATCACATCCTGTCGCAGGCGCACAGCCTGCGCCATGCCATCACGGAAGGCGCTGCGGGCGTGCTGGCGCTCGAGGTCGAGCAGTTCTAACCGTAGGCCCCGCCTGTAAACAACAGGTCGAACAGCCGCGCCATCGTCCCGATCAGGACGATGGCGCCGGTCAGCATCGTCACCACCAGCAGCACCGGCAAGATCCAGTTCGAGCGCGACTGGTGGCCGCTGCTCTTGTTGTATTTCTCATCCCATTTCTCGTCCGGCGTCAGGCCGATCACCAGCGCTTCGATATACCCCGCGATGAACGACACCAGTAATGGCAACACCACATAGAAGGGATGCGGCTTGACCGCGCCATACAGGATGCCGGTGATGGGCAGCGCGCACAGGTGCAGCAGGCCGAGCCGGTCGACGCTGCCCTTCAGGTAAAAGCGGTGCGCTCCGAACCCGCCCAGCAGCAGGGCGAGCAGGGTGGCGACAGTCTTGTTCTTGTGCGTAGCGGCCATGTCATGTTGTTGATTAGTTCAGGACAGCAAGAGTATGGTCGAGTTTTGCAGGAATGGCACGTTCCACGCGACAAGCTGCGGTTTTGGGCGGATGGCCGGTAGCGGTGTGGTGAAAAATCAGCGATAATGGTTGATTCTTCTGGGACTGCGCGCCCTGTTGTCATTAACGCTTGCTGCTGTTCGGTGTCGCGCGCTATAATCGTCGACTTTCTCCGTCCAGAACAACTTTTTCGGAAATATTATGGTCGTTATTCGTTTGGCTCGTGGTGGCGCTAAAAAGCGTCCGTTCTTCAACATCGTTGCAACCGATTCGCGCAACCGTCGCGATGGTCGTTTCATCGAGCGCATCGGTTTCTACAACCCGATGGCTTCGGGCGCCGAAGTCGGCCTGCGTATCGCTGCTGACCGTCTGGCTCACTGGCAAGGCGTTGGCGCACAACTGTCGCCGACCGTTGCTCGTCTGGTTGCCCAGAACAAGCCAGCTGCTTAATTTTTCAAGCAGCACGTAGTGAGCGATTCAGCAGCAAGCCCGGTGGCCATTCCCGATGACCTGACCCCGGTCGGGCACATCTCCGGAGCGTATGGGATCGTGGGCGGCATCCGTGTCTCCCCGTATTCGCAAGACGCCGATGCGCTGCTGAACGTGAAGACCTGGTGGCTCGACAAGCCAACCTTGCATGCCGTCACCGTACGGAGTGCAAAACTGCATGGTGGCGACGTCGTCGCTACCCTGGTTGGCATGCGCGACCGCAATGAAGCCGAGGCACTGAAAGGTGCGTCGGTTCAAGTCGCGCGCAGCGAGTTTCCAGCGCTCGAAGAGGGCGAGTTTTACTGGTCCGACCTGATCGGCCTGGATGTGGTCAACCTGCAGGGCGAAGCCTTGGGCAAGGTGACAGACATGATGCACAACGGCGCGCAATCGATTTTGCGCATCACTCCCGTCGCCGATCCGGCGGTGGAAAAGGCGCAAGAGCGCCTCGTGCCGTTCGTGGACCAGTTCGTCAAGACCGTCAGTCTCGAGCAAAAACTGATTACCCTGGATTGGGGCCTCGATTTTTGAGCCCGTCCGCTAGAGGAGCAAGTCGCGATGCAGTTTGACGTCGTCAGCTTGTTCCCTGAAATGTTCGCCGCATTGACGCAGTCGGGGGTAACCCGGCGCGCTTTCGAGCAGCAACGCTGGGGCCTGCAACTCTGGAATCCACGCGATTTCACGCAGGACCGCCACCGTACCGTGGACGATCGCCCTTATGGCGGCGGCCCCGGCATGGTGATGATGGCCAAGCCGCTCGAAGCGACCATCAATGCAGCAAAGCAAAGACAAACCGAGCTCGGCCTGCCAAGTCCGCGCGTGGTGTTCATGTCGCCGCAAGGCAAGCCATTGACCCACGAACGCGCGATGGCGCTCAAGGACGAGCCCGGCCTGGTGATCCTGTGCGGCCGCTACGAAGCGGTGGACCAGCGCCTGCTGGACCGCTGCGTTGATGAGGAAATTTCTCTCGGCGACTTCGTGCTGTCGGGCGGTGAATTGCCGGCCATGGCCTTGATGGATGCGGTGGTGCGCCTGATTCCCGGCGTGCTGGGCGACGATGCCTCGGCGGTCGAAGACAGCTTCGTCAACGGCCTGCTCGATTCGCCGCATTACACGCGGCCGGAAGTGTACGAAGATGTCCCGGTGCCGCCGGTCCTGATGGGCGGCAACCATGCCGGGATCGTCAAGTGGCGCCGCCAGCGCATGCTGGAAGCGACCTTGATGAAACGGCCCGATCTGCTGGACAAGGCGCGCGCCGCCGGTCAGCTGAGCAAAAAGGACGAACAGTTTTTGGCAGGGTTGGTCCAACCTGCAGAGTAAGAATATGCGCAAGGCAGCACAGCGCATGCAATCGCGGGCATGTTGCCCACGGTTCAACCCCATCCTCTACTGGGCGAAGGTAGTGCCAGCAAGATGGTTTTTGGAGTCATAAAAAAATGAATCTGATTCAACAACTCGAGCAAGAAGAAATCGCGCGCCTCGGCCGTGCGATCCCTGATTTCGCACCTGGCGACACCGTCGTCGTCAGCGTCAACGTCGTCGAAGGCAACCGCAAGCGCGCCCAGGCATACGAAGGCGTCGTGATTTCGCGTCGTAACCGTGGCCTGAACTCGAACTTCATCGTTCGCAAGATCTCGTCGGGCGAAGGCGTCGAGCGTACGTTCCAGCTGTACTCGCCGCTGATCGCTTCGATCGAAGTGAAGCGTCGTGGTGACGTCCGTCGTGCGAAGCTGTACTACCTGCGCGAGCGTTCGGGCAAGTCGGCACGTATCAAAGAAAAACTGCCACAGCGTCGCGTCAAGACCGCCGCTGCTGCCGAGTAATCTTACTCGTGCTCAGAAAAAGGCATCCGCAAGGATGCCTTTTTTGTATTCCGGCGGAGTATTTGCAAAGGATCCAGCTTGGCCAAATTCGTTTTCGACCCAACCCAGTTGCCGGTTGCCAGTCTCGCCGGTGAAGCACCCGTGGCGCCCGCGCGCCTGCTCCCGGCCGCGTTGCGCGCACGCTTTGCCCAAACCCTGCCATGGGAAGAGGAAGTGTCGGACGAGGGCAGCGGCATGGCGGGCGCCACGCTACGCCGCGCCTCCGTGCTGGTGCCGCTGGTGGCGCGCCCCGAAGGCGTGACCGTGCTGCTGACCATGCGCACCGACCACCTGTCCAGCCATGCCGGCCAGATCAGTTTTCCCGGCGGCCGGGCCGAAGAACTCGATTCGTCCCCGATCGAGACGGCCCTGCGCGAAACCGAAGAAGAGATCGGCCTGCACCGCCGCCATATCGAGATCATCGGTGTGCTGCCCGACTACACCACGGTCAGCGCCTATCGCGTGACGCCGGTGGTGGCCCTGGTGCAGCCGCCATTCGAGCTGCAGCCCGATCCGGGCGAAGTGGCCGAAGCATTCGAAGTGCCGTTGGCCTTCCTGATGGATGGCTTGAACCATCAGCGCCGAGTATTCGAATTGCCGCAAGGCGCTGGCCGGCGCGCTTTTTATACGATGCCGTACGAGCAATATTTCATTTGGGGCGCGACCGCCGCCATGCTGCGCAACCTGTTCCATTTCCTGCGCGCCTGACGATTGCCACCATTCAGGGATTTGATTCTGGCAGGCTTCTCCGCTATCGTAGCGGGGCAGTCGTATTGCCATAACAAAAAAGGGTTCCTGAATGACATTCTTTTCCATTCTGTGCGCACTGCTCATCGAGCAACTGAAACCGCTGCGCGCCGATAACCAGGTGTATGGCGGCGTCAAGTCGCTCGCCGTGCGTATCGAGACCTGGTTCAATGCCGGCGAGCAGAAGAACGGGCGCATGGGCTGGATCCTGATGATGACCGCGCTGATGCTGCCGACCTGGCTCGTCTACTGGTTCTTCATGCACTACAACCTGGTGTTCCTGGCCTTTGCCTGGAATGTCCTGATCGTCTACCTGACCCTCGGTTTCCGTCATTACAGCCATTACTTCACCTCGATCCAGTTTGCGCTGAATGCGGGAGACGACGCCCGGGCGCGCACCCTCCTGGCCGAATGGACGAGGCTGGACACCGTCGGGATGGATAGCACCGAGATTACCCGCATCGCGGTCGAGAAGGCCTTGATCACGACCCACCGCAACGTCTTTGGCGTGTTCTTCTGGTTCCTGATGCCGCTGGGGCCGGCGGGCGCCGTGATGTACCGCGTGTCCGAATACCTGTCGCGCGCCTGGAACGAGCCCGACCACATGCGCAACGAAGCCTTCGGCCAGTTCGCCGCCAAGGCCTTTTATTGGATCGACTGGGTGCCGGTGCGCCTGACGGCCGTGGCCTTCGCCGTGGTCGGCAATTTCGAGGACGCGGTCTACGCCTGGCGCAACTTCGCCAACCGCTGGGCCGACGAGGCGCGCGGCATCATCCTGTCGGCCGGCGGCGGCGCGATGGGTGTGCGCCTCGGCACGCCGAACGAAAATGCGCCACAATTGCTACCGGCGGACGCCGCCACGGTCGATCTGAGCGAAAGCGACGTGGACGTGCTGCCGGGCGAGGAACCGAACGTCCGCGCCCTGCAGAGCACGGTCGGACTGGTGTGGCGCGCCCTGATCTTGTGGATGATCCTGTTGCTGCTGACGTCGAGCGTGGCCTGGCTCCGATAAGGGGTGTGGCGCGCAGGGCCTCGTCCTCAAGTCTTCTATAAGATATAATACTGCCTGAACCACGTGTCCTGAATTGAAGATTCGTTGAATCAATGCGGCGAGAATCAACGTGATCCGGCGTCACAAATGCGCGCAAGGCCCCGGCCTTGCTGTGCTTTGTTCCTTGTCTCACGCTGATTTCGCCACATTGACTGTTCAACGAACTTCCAATTCAGGACACTGGCATAGCTGTATTGCACTGAGCCGAATTTGCTCTCACCCACGCAGTATTTTCTGTCTGAGCCCGTAGGACTATGACCGACCAAGCGCCACCCAAGGATGATGAACTCTCTGGCGAGTTTTTCATCCTGGGCATCACGAATAAAGGCAAGACGTTCCGCCCGAGCGACTGGGCCGAGCGGCTGTGCGGCGTCATGGCCTGCTATTGCCCCGGTTCTGGCGGCCCCAACGCCCACCTGAAGTTTTCCCCCTACGTGTATCCGACCGTGGTCAACGGCACCAAGGCCGTGGTGGTCAACCGCGGCCTGCAAAAGATCGAGCCGATGGCCTATCACTTCGTGGTCAGCTTCGCCAAGGACAACGATATGCAGGTGGTCGACGCCTGTTTCGTGCCCCTGCCGGGCGAAAAGAAACCAGGCGCCGCCTGACATCCGCGCAAGCATGCCGCAAATGGCGCTTTGATCAAGATCAAGGCGCCATTTTTGTTTCAGCCTAGCCTCACACGGATCGGAGGAGGGTGATCATGCGCATCGGCGAAATTTGTACCAGTGACACCATCTGCTGCACGCGTGACGAGACCGTGCAGGGCGCCGCCATGCTGATGCGGCGCCACCACGTCGGCGACCTGGTCGTGGTGGACACAGATGGCGACGGCAACGTTCCGCTCGGCATCCTGACCGATCGCGACATCGTACTGGCCGTCGTCGCCCCCGGGCTCGACCCTGCCAGCCTGCTGGCCGGCGACATCATGAGCGACGACCTGCTCACCGCCAGCGAATCCGACGACGTCTACGAAACCATCGAGCACATGCGCCTGCGTGGCATCCGCCGGGTGCCGGTGGTGGATGCCCAGGGCAAGCTGAGCGGCATCGTCAGCGCCGACGACCTGCTCGAATTCCTGGCCGAAGAGATGAGCGAGCTGTCGCGTATCGGCTCCTGGCAGCAATCGCATGAGCGCCGGGTGCGCCAATGACAAATGTTTAGTTGCCGCGAAGTATTGAGCGATGCGACCTCGACCTGTCAACCCCGTATGCGTATAGGCAACAAGTAGCGCCCCCGTCTGCTAACATCGCAGGTTCAAGCGGGACGGCTGGCGTCCCGCCGACAAGACGGGACACCATGGATTCGAGATTTCAGCTGCGCGGGATGGCCGCGCATGTAGCGGCGGGCTGCCTGGCCCTGGTCATGATCGCACCGGCCGCCGCCGCACCGGCGCCAGCCGACGCCACTGTCAAAAAGCCTGCAGCGGGAGCGGCCCTGCCCAAGGGCGTCACCCTCGGCCCGTCGGTCGAAGGCATCACCGAATACCGCCTGGCGAATGGCCTGAAAGTGCTGCTGTTCCCGGATGCCTCGCGTCCGACCGTGACCGTCAACGTCACCTATCTGGTCGGCTCGCGCCACGAGAACTATGGCGAGACCGGCATGGCCCACCTGCTCGAGCACCTGCTGTTCAAGGGCGCCAAGAACAACCGCGACATTACCAGGCAGTTCTCGGAGCGCGGCATGCAGTTCAACGGCACCACCTCGCTTGATCGCACCAATTACTACGAGGTGTTCCAGGCCTCCCAGGAAAACCTGGACTGGGCCTTGCAGATGGAGGCCGACCGCATGGTCAACTCCTTCGTCTCCGCCAAGGATCTCGCTTCCGAGATGACCGTGGTGCGCAACGAATACGAAGCCGGCGAAAACGAGCCCGGCAACGTGCTGTTCAAGCGCATGCAGAGCGTCGCCTACGATTGGCACAGCTATGGCCGCTCGACCATCGGCAACCGCAGCGACATCGAGAACGTGCGCATCGAGAACCTGCAGAACTTCTACCGCACCTATTACCAGCCCGATAATGCGGTGCTGCTGGTGGCCGGCCAGTTCGACGAGCGCGCCACCCTGGACAAGATCAGCCGCCTGTTCGGCGCGATCCCGAAACCGAAGCGCAGCTTGCCGGCCTTCTGGACCGTGGAGCCGACCCAGGACGGCGAGCGCAGCTTCGCCGTGCGGCGCCAGGGCGATATGCAGTTCGTGGCCGTCGGCTACAAGATCCCGTCCGACCTGCATCCCGAAGCCGAGGCGCTCGGCTTCGCTTCCGAAATCATGGGCGACGCGCCCAACGGTCGCCTGCACAAATTGCTGGTCGAGACCGGCAAGGCCAGCCAGGTATTCAGCTTCGGCCAGACCGGCTACGCGCCGGGCCTGCAATTCTTCGGCGCCGTGGTCAAGCTGGGCGAGCCGATCGAGCCGGTGCGCGAAGCGCTGGTCCAGGCGGTCGAGGAACTCGCCAGCAAGCCGCCGACCGACGAGGAACTGGAACGGGTGCGCCGCTCGTGGCTGAACACGATCGAGCGCAGCCTGAACAATCCGCAGGCGGTGGGCGTGGCCCTGTCCGAACCGATCGCCCTGGGCGACTGGCGCATGTATTTCGTGGGCCGCGAGCGCGTGCAAAAGATGACTGCCGAGCAGGTCGCCGCCAGCGCCGGACGCTATTTCCTGCGCAGCAACCGCACGGTCGGCACCTTCATCCCCGAAGAAGCGTCGAAGCGCGCAGAGCTGCCGCCGGCGCCCACCGTGGCGGAGGCAATGAAGGACTTCAAGCCGGCCGTCTCGAACCTGGTGTCGGAGAATTTCGACCCGAGCCAGCAGAACATCATGAAGCGCACCACCTTGACCACGGCCGGCGGCGTCAAGCTGGCGCTGCTGCCGAAGAAGAACCGCGGCGAGACCGTGACGGTCGACCTGCGCCAGCACTTCGGCGACGAAAAAAGCCTGTTCGGCAAGGGCACGACCCAGGCCCTCACGAACCTGATGCTGATGCGCGGCACGACTCGCTACACGCGCGCCGAACTGGCCGACGCCTTCGACAAACTCAAGATCGCGGGCAGTCCGACCCATTTCCAGACCACGCGCACCAACCTGGCGGAGGCACTGAAGCTCGTGGCCCATGTGCTCAAGGAGCCGGCTTTCCCTGAATCCGAATTCGAGCAATTGCGCCAGCAACTGCTGGTCGGCATCGAAGCGGGCCGCAACGAACCGCAAAGCGCGGCCGTGCGCGCCATGAGCCAGCATTTCAACCGCTACCCCTATGGCGACGTCCGTTACGCGCCGAGCCTGGAGGAGCAACTGGAAGAGGCCAAGGCAGCGCGCCTGGAGCAGGTCAAGGCGTTCCACCGCGACTTCTACGGGACGAGCCCGGCCGAGATGGCGATCGTGGGCGACTTCGATCCGCAGGAAATCACGCCGCTGGTCAATACGCTGTTCGGCGCCTGGCGCGCGCCGCAGCCATCCGCGCCGGTGCTGGTCGCGCACGCCGAGGTGACGCCGGTGGCGCGCACGCTGAACACCCCGGACAAGGAAAACGGCTTCTATATCGCGCGCCTGAACCTGGACCTGAACGTCGACGACGCCGACTATCCGGCCCTGGAGCTGGCCAACTACATCTTCGGCGACGGCGGTCTCAAGTCGCGCCTGATGGACCGCATCCGCCAGCAGGATGGCCTGTCGTATGGCGGCGGCTCGAACCTGTCGGCAGGCACCCTGGACCGCGCCGGGACCTTTACGATCAGTGCGATCGCAGCGCCGCAGAACCTGGACAAGCTCGCGGCGGCGGTGCGCGCGGAGCTGGCGCGCGCGCTGAAGGACGGTTTCACGGCAGAGGAACTGGCCGGCGCCAAGTCGGGCCTGATGCAGCAGCGCCTGCAAGCGCGCTCGAACGACGGCGCATTGGCTTCGGGCTGGACCTCGTTCCTGTATCGCGGCAAGACCTTCGAGGCATCGGCCGAACTCGAGCGCAAGCTGCAGGCAGTGACTTTGCCTCAGCTGAATGCAGCATTCCGCAAGGCCATCGATCCGGGTAAGCTATCGGTATTCATGGCGGGTGACCAGGCCAAGGCGGGCGGCACGGCAACACCAGCAGTTACTATGCCGTAACTACAACAGTTTCCCGATAAAAACCCTCTGGATTGTGACAATGCACGAAGCCATGCGTTAAAATGTTTCTTTTCGGAAGCAAAAGTTTCATCCAGGGAGCATCATGAAGGCCATCAGCAAGCAGCAGCCGGCAAGCGGTTTGTCGTTCACCGGCAAGGTCGTTTTGGTAACCGGCGCCGCCAGTGGAATCGGTCGCGCCATCGCCCTGGCGTTCGGCCGTGCCGGCGCCAGTGTCGTCGTGGCCGACATCTCGATCGACGGCGGGCACGCCACCGCGGCGATGATCGTCGAAAACGGCGGCAAGGCCCTGTTCGTGCAAAGCAACGTCACCCGTGCCGGCGACGTCGAAGCCCTGGTCGACAAGACCATCAATTACTATGGCCGCCTCGACTTCGCGATCAACAACGCCGCGGTCGAGGAAGAGCGCCAGCCGCTGGCCGACGCCGACGACGAGCAGTTCGACCGCATCATGAACGTCAACGTCAAGGGCGTCTGGCTGGGCATGAAATACCAGCTGCGCCAGATGCAGAAGCAGGGCCACGGCGCGATCGTCAATATGGCCGGCATCGCCGGCCTGGTCGGCAGCCCGAACCATGCGATCTATGGCGCCAGCAAGCACGCCGTGATCGGCCTGACCAAGAGCGCCGCCGCCGAATACGCGCGCGAAGGCATCCGCGTGAATGTGCTGTGCCCGGCCGCGGTCAAGACGCCGATGCTGGCGCGCGCGTTCGAGCGCGATCCGGCGATCGAGAAGAAGCTCAAGGCGGCGCATCCGATGGGGCGCTTCGCCGAAGCGGGCGAGGTGGCGCAGGCGGCGCTGTGGCTGTGCTCGGACATGGCGTCCTACGTCAACGGGCATGAGATGGTAGTCGACGGTGGGTTCACAGCTGTTTGAGTCCGGTGTTGCTGTCGAAAAACTTTACACGCCTTGATTGCTTGCAGCGGAGAAAAGCCAAGTCCTTGTTCCGATTCAAGATTTTCCTGATGGCATGAATTATGCTATCTGGTTGCATCATCGATGTACGCAACCAGCGCATTTCCATCTAGTGAGACTAACTTGAAAAAGACTTTCGCCGCACTGGCGCTCGCCGCCGCACTGATTCCGTTCGCCAGCGCCCACGCTGCGGTGATCAGCTTCAGCAACGACATCGCGCTGAAGAAAACCAATTGGACCAATATGCTGAGTTTCGGCATGTTCGATTCCAGCCTGGGCACCTTGAATTCGATCAAGTTCGACCTGAGCGGCCTGGTCCAGGGCATCGGCAAGGCCGAGAGCGACGACGAGGAGGCCACCACGTTCAACCTGAACCTGGGCTCGCTGTTGAAGTTGTCGCGTCCCGATGGCAGCGCGCTGGTCGTCACCAATCCGGTGTTCAATCAGGTCTTCAAGTTCAGCGCATCCGATGGCGACATCGACTTCGCCGGCACTTCCGGCGGCAGCACCGGCACGGTCACCGCCACCGCCACCGCCGCCGATTTCTTCGTCAGCACCAGTGCGAGCGACTTTGCCCTGTTCTCGGCGCTGGGCGGCGGCCAGATCGGCCTGGCGTTGAAGGCGACCGGCGCATCGGGCGCGACCGGTTCCGGCAACCTGTCCACCATCTTCCAGACCTGGGCGGCAGGCAGCGTCAAGGTCACTTACGACTACACGCCGGTGGCGGTCGAAGTCCCGGAGCCGGCCAGCCTGGCGACGATCCTGGCAGGTCTCGGCCTGATGGGCGCCGTTCGTCGTCGCCGCGCAAGCAACAAGGCGTAATCCGAATCCCCGCCGGCTTAATGCCGGCATCTGGAAAAACCGTCATTGCCGCCCTGGGGCGGCCTGACGGTTTTTTTACATTGGGGCGCCGCTTCAGTTGTGGATGTACTTGGCGAACACGTCGCTGAAATCGCGCCGGGTATGGGTATCGAGCATGGCGGTGTTCAGCGCTTCCAGGAGCTCGCCGTATTGGCTGACCAGGCTGCCGGCGCCCGGGGCGATATTGAGCTTGTGCACCGACGCCGTGGCGTCCAGCGTGCGCAGCGCATTCTCGCGGCACACAGCATCGCGCCGCTGCTGCTTGCCGATCGTGATCAGCGCTTTATAGATGTCCTTCAGCTGTTCGATGAAGGACTTCTTGACGTCGATCGAGAACTTCGTGTCGTCGATATTGAACTTGAGCTCGATGTCCATGTCCAGCGTGCCGGCGGTTTCGATGCTGACATTGGTGATCAGGTTCGAAGAGTACTCATAACGCTTGATTGCGCGCTTCGAGGACACGGCCGAGTCGCCATCGATGTGGATCAGCGCGAGATTCGTGAAGCAGTACTCGTCCTTCTTGCTCTTGATCAGGAAGAAAATCTGCTCGCCGTCTTCGGTGAACAGGTAATCGTCCGCATCGACCTTGTTGTAGTCGGCCGGTCCGACAATGACGCCAATGTCGCTGATGCCCAGTGCTTCCGCCGCGAATTTCTTGAACATGATGGTCCTCGGGTGGTGAAAAGGACCAGATTACCATCAGTCCATCAGGCTGCACTGAGCTCGGCAACAAAGTCATAGGTGTCGCCCCGGAAATACGAGCGGCAGAACTCCACCGCGCGCCCGTCACGCAAGAAGCCCAGGCGCTCCACGCACAGTCCGGCGTCGCCCTCGCGCGCATCGAGCAGGCGCGCCTGTTCGGCGCCCAGCAGCAAGGCCGACAGGCGCTGCAGCGCGCGCACCGGACGGTTGCCAGCGGCCTCGAGCGCCTCGTACATCGAGTCGCCCACTGCCTCCAGCGAGGGCAGGGCGAAGGCGGCGATGGTCGCATATTCCAGGCACATCGGCGCATCGTCGGCATAGCGCAGGCGGTTGAAACGGTACACCGGCGTGCCCGGCGACAGCCGCAGGCGTAGCGCTTCCTCGGGCGTGACCAGGCCTTCCGAACGCTTGAGCCAGCTGGTCCCCGGCACCCGTCCGCGCGCCCGCATGTCTTCCGAGAATGAACTCAGCTTGGCGAAATTCTTTTCAATGCGCGTGTTGAGAAAATTGCCGGAGCCGGCGCGCCGCACCAGCAAGCCATCCTCGACGAGGCTGTCGATCGCCTTGCGCACCGTAATGCGCGAGATGCCCAGCTCCAGCGCCAGCTGGCGCTCGGCGGGCAGGGCGCTCGAGGGACCGTAGACGCCGTTGTCGATCGCCTGGCGCAGTGCGCGCTGCAGTTGCTGATAGAGCGGCAGCTTGCCGGCGCCGGCGGCGAGGCTGGCCTTGGCGGCGTCGTGCATCAGTTGGACGAGGGGATTCATGCGCTGGCAGAGTGGACGGACAGCAGATGATACCGCAGGGTCGGTCCTCGGGTTACTTTGGGCGCGGATCCTTCAACGGCTGGCTGACCACGGCAACCCGTCCCGCGCGCACCTCGCGCACGGCGGTGGCCACCGCACGCGCCACGTTGCGCGTCTCTTCCTGCACCGCAGTGTCGCGGTCGAATGTCGCGTGGCTGTCGGCATACGATTCGTAATAGCCGATATAGCGGTCGAGCTGGCCGAAGCTTCCCGAGTTGATCAGGCCCATCCATTCGAGCCAGTCCGACAGCGAGCGGCGCGTGCCCTCGATGCCGGCCACGTCGCCGTGCACCAGCAGGCCGAAGGCGCGGCCGGCCAGGTGTTTCGGATAGTCCCAGCCGTCGCGCTCGATCTGCTTGGCCTGTTCGGCGTCCTTGCCCTGGGTCGATGACGGATCGGGATTGCCGCCGTCGGCGCATACCAGGCGGTCGATCATCAGCTTGAGCACGGCCGGGGTCTGGTACCAGTAGACCGGCGTGATGATGATGACGCCATGGGCCAGCACCCAGCGCTCGTAGATCTCGTTCATCCAGTCGTTGACCTGGCGCTCGCCATGGTTCGGGTAGCAGCTGCATGGCCAGTGGCACAGCGGCATCGCGGTCGAGACGCAGCCCTTGCAGGGGTGGATGTGGCGGTCGTAGTCCGAATTGAGCAGGGAGAGGTCGAGCACGTCAGCCTCGAAGCCCTCGTTCATCAAGACCTCTTTCGCCATCTGCGTCATGCGCCAGCTCTTCGAGATCTCGCCGGGGCAGGTGCCGTCGTTGCGGGCCGAGGCGTTGATCAGGAGGATGCGGTTACGCGTGTCGGGATCCTTTTGATGCCGTTCGGCGCCGAGCAGGCGGTCGCGCGCCTCCTTCCACTCGATCGACAGGTCGTAGCCGGGGTCGGCAAAGCCGGGGCCGGCCTTGACCGTGTGCGGAGCCTTGCGGCCTTCGTGGTACGCATCCCAGGCCACGTCCTCGATCGCCGCCAATTCGCGATCGAGCGCTTCGTAGCCAGGGTCCTGGAAGGCCTTGCGAAAACGCAGGTGGAATTCGTCGCGTCCCAGCTTGGCGGGCGCCTGGCCCTTGCGTACCGTCGTCGTCATGTGGCCTCCGATGCAAATAAGGCAATTATCGGATGGGCTCAAGACCAGTTATGTACGGGCGCGCACTTTGTGCGGGGATAACCGCCGGCCGGTAGCGGGACACATTGAACCGTCAATACCAAAAAAAAGCGGGCCGGGCATCGAGCCCGGCCCGCTTTCGCGAGTGCGTCGAGAAACGCAGCGATTATTTCTGGTTCAGGTGCACGATCCAGTATTTCGCCAGGTCGCCGGCGCCGCCGCCGCCCTTGACGGTTTCGAAGGTCTGGATGGCTTCGGCTTTCTTGCCGGCCATTACCTGTGCCATGCCCAGGCGCAGCTTGGCTTCCTCAGGATTCTTCAGGCCGCCCTTGGCGATGCCTTGCTGGATGAAGCCGACACCCTTGTCGCCTTGGTCCATGGTGGCGTACGCCCAGCCCAGGTTGACCAGGCCGGCGCCGGTCTTGGCCTTGGAGGCCGAAGCTTCGCCGGCGGCGATGTTCTTGGCGTCGTCGGCCGCGCCCTTGGTCGCCTTGTCGCGCAGGGCGGCGTGGGCCTTGGCGTTCGAGCCCTGGCCCAGCACGCCTGCGGCATAGCCGGCATCCATGGCTTTCTTGGCTTCGCTCGGGAAGCCGTCGCGCAGCGCCAGCTCGGCCAGGTCGACGTACTCTTCCGGCGCCATCTTCTTGACGGTGGCCGCTTCGAGGCGGTACACGTTGATCATATTGGCCTGCGGATCGAAGCCAGACTTACGCGCCACGCCGCGGTTCAGGACGTCGGTCCAGAAGTCGTCGTTTGGGTAATAGGCGACTAGTTTTTCCAGGGCGGCCAGGTAGCCAGCATCGTCCTTGACCTTGTTGGCGGACGACGCCAGAAGGCGCAGATCTTCTTCGCTTGGTTTCCGGCCAGCTTTTTCGGCTGCATCAATCGCAGGCACCAAAGCCGCTTTTGCACTGGCAAAATCATTACTTAAATAATAGGCACGAATCAGAGGATCCGCGACTTTTTCAGGCGTCGGGCTTTCTTTCTGGTAGCGCTTGAACCACTCGATCGCCTTCGTGTAGTCCTTGGCGTTGTAATGCATATTGCCCAGGGCCAGGATGAAGTCGGCCTGTTCCTGGCCTTGCAGGCGACCGGAATTGATCACGGCTTCCAGCGCCGGTATGGCGATCTCGTTGTTGTTGGTCGCCGAGCCCAGCGACAGCTTCATGCGGTTGATGACGTAGTCTTCGTACGGGGTGCGGTTCGGGAAGGCTTCGGCCTGCTGCACGCGGTTCTGCACTTCGGTGTAATTCTTTGCATCCATCAGCGGCTTGATCGCGGCCGGGTCGAGCAGCTTGAACAGCTCTGGACGGACGGTGTCCGTCGGCGCCGCGGCGGCGGCAGGCTTCTCTTGCGCATGGACGGCGGTGGTCAGTGCCGGGGCCGAAAGACCGACGGCGGCCAGCATCAGGCAGAGGCGGGCAAGACGGAGTTGGGACATTGTGTATCCTTCTATCTAGACAAAAAATTCGACGAAACGCGCTTTCGCGGCGGCTTTTTCGCCACGCATTTTTACCACTATAGCAAAAATGCCAATCTCGGACAAAACGTGCATTGTCCCATAAGCAGCCATTTTCTGGCTCGCCAATTGTGCAGTAGAGCTCGCGCAAACTCCCAGCGTCGTTACATCGCGTTACCTCGTCGTTGGCGCCGCCAGGTCATCCGGGCTATGCACGGTCGAAGCCGGGCACCGGGCAGGTTCCCGGCGCCGCGATGTCTCCGGCCAGCCAGGCCATGGCCGCCTCGAGGGCGGGCGGCGCGAAGCCGTAGCTCATCAGGGCGGGGGAGGGGAAGTCCAGTGCCTGGTAGGGGTTCCACAGGGCCAGGTGCAGGTCGGGGCGCCAGCCGGCGCGCGCGTTCGGGCCATAGCGGCGGCGCGAGGTCGAGGCCAGGATCGTGAAGCGGTCGTCCTGCGGCAGCGCCGACCAGTCGAAGCTTTCGCTGTCGGCGAAGGTGACCAGTTCGACGTCGTACAGGGCTTTCAATGCCTCGGCGATGCGGGCCGCCGGCACGCCGGCTTCCGAGATGCCGTCGCTGACCACGTCGGCGCGCGCGACCAGGCGCACGCGGCTGCCGCGCGCGGGCCGTTGCGGCTGGCCGAGTTCGGTCAGGCCGGCGCGCCAGGCGCGCGCCATCAAGGCGCGGTCGTCCTGTTCGCGCAGATAGGCCGTGGGGCCGGCCGGATGCGCGTCTGCCAGTTGCGTCAGGCGCGCCAGTTTCGCCTCGACTTCTGGCAGCGGCAGCACGCCGTCGCGGATCGCCTGCGCGATCGCGTGCACGGTCTCGACCTGCGTCTCGCGCGTGCCGATCGCCATCACCATGTCGGCGCCCGCCACCAGCGCGTTGACGGCGGCCTGGCCGGCGCTGTAGCGGTGGGCGATCGCATGCATGTCCATGCCGTCGGTGATGATCACGCCCTGGTAGCCGAACTCCTCGCGCAGCACGCCGGTGAGGATCGCGCGCGACATGGTGGCCGGGTTGAGCGGGTCCAGCGCCGGGTAGACGATGTGGGCCGTCATCATGGCGGGGGCCGGGTTTGCCGCCCGGGCGGCCATGCGGAACGGCGCGAATTCGAAGCGCTCCAGTTCCTCGCGCGGCTTGTCGACGTGCGGTAGGTCGCGGTGCGAGTCGACATGGGTGTCGCCGTGGCCGGGGAAGTGCTTGACGCAGCAGGCCACGCCTTCGCTCTCGCTGCCTTCCATCCAGGCCAGCGCGATGCGGGTCGCCTGTTCCGGGTCGGCGCCGAACGAGCGCTCGGCGATGACCGGGTTGTGCGGATTGTTGTTCAGGTCCAGCACCGGCGCGAAGTTCCAGTTGAAGCCGAGTGCGCGCACTGCGCGCGCCACCGCCGCGCCGACCTCGCGCGCCAGTTGCGGATCGTTCGCTGCGCCCAGCGCCATCGCGCTCGGCGGCGCCGGCACCCAGGTCGAGCGCACCACGGCGCCGCCTTCCTGGTCGAGCGCGATCAGGGCCCGCGGGCCCATGGCCTCAAGCAGGGCGCCGGTGAAGCGGGTCAGCTGGGCGGCGTCCACCATGTTCTGGCGGAACAGGCACACGCCACGGATCTTGTGGGCGCGCAGGAAGGCATCGGTATCGGCATCGAGCTCGGTGCCGAACAGGCGCACCATCATCAATTGGCCGGCCAGGTCGAGGTAGTCGGATGTGAAGCGATTCATCGCGTGCTGGTTCAATTTTGTCAGTTGGTCTTGGTGACCTTGCTCAGGTGGCGCGGCTGGTCCGGGTTCATGCCGCGCGCGGCCGACAGCTTCGCGGCCATCGTGTAGAAGGCCTGCACTGCGGCGATCGGATCGAGGTCGGGAATGGCGGCGGTGGGCAAGGTCAGGTCGCGGCTGGCGACGTCGCTGGGGGCCGCCAGCAGCACGCGCGCGCCGCGCCCGCGCATTTCCTCGGCCAGGGCCACCAGGCCGGCCTGGGTCGGGCCGCGGGTGGCGTAGACCAGCAGCGGATAGCCTTCCTCGATCAGGGCCATCGGGCCGTGCTTGATCTCGGCGCCGGAGAACGCCTCGGCCTGCAGCGCCGAGGTTTCCTTGAACTTGAGCGAGGATTCGAGCGCCAGCGGGAAGCTGATGCCGCGGCCCACGACCATGATGTTGCGGGCCGGCGCCAGCACCTCGATCGCGGCCGACCAGTCCACTTCGGTGGCGGCGCGCAGCGCGTCGGGCAGGGCGGCGATGCCGCTTTTCAGCTCCTTGTCGTCTTGCCAGTCGGCGACCAGGCGCGCGCCGGCCACCAGGCTGGCGATGAAGCTCTTGGTCGCGGCCACGCTTTTCTCGACGCCGGCATGCAGCGGCATGGTCCATTCGGCGGCGTCGGCCAGCGGCGAGGCGGCGTCGTTGACCAGGGCCACGGTGGTGGCGCCGCCGTCGCGGAAGTAGCGGATCGGCTCGACCACGTCCGGGCTCTGGCCCGATTGCGAGATCGCCACCGCCAGCGTGTCGCGCGCGACGATCGGCGATTTGTACAGGGTGATCAGCGACATCGGCAGCGAGGTCACCAGGCGGCCCATGCGCGCCATGATCAGGTAGGCCAGGTAGTTCGAGGCGTGGTCCGAGCTGCCGCGCGCCACCGTCACCGCGCTGTGCAGCTGGGTGGCGCGCAGTTTCGCGCCGAGCTCCGCGTAGCGCTCCACGTCCTGGGTGAGCTGGTGGGCGATGCAATCGGCAGCCGACAGCGCCTCTTGCAGCATGAGCGACGGGGTGGCTTGCGAGGCGGCTGGGGTGGTCACAGGACTTCTCCTTCGATATGGACGGCTTTGATGTTCAGGTCGCGGTCGAGGACCACGAAGTCGGCATGGCAGCCCGGCGCCAGGCGGCCGCGCAGGGTTTCGCCGAGGTAGTCGGCGGCATGGGTGGATACGCGGCGGCTGGCGTCGGCCAGCGTCAGGCCGATGCTGACCAGGTTGCGCAGCGCCTGGTCCATGGTGAGCGTGCTGCCGGCCAGGCCGCCGTTGGCCAGGCGCACGCCGCCCATGCATTTGTAGACCACCTGGCGGCCCAGCATGTATTCGCCGTCGGGCATGCCGGCGGCGGCGGTCGAATCGGTCACGCAGAACAGCTTGGGGATGCAGCGCAGCGCGGTCTTGATCGCGCCCGGATGCACGTGCAGCAGGTCGGGGATGATCTCGGCGTATTCGGCGTGCGCCAGCGCCGCGCCGACCATGCCGGGATCGCGGTGGTGCAGGCCGGGCATGGCGTTGAACAGGTGCGTAAATCCGGCCGCGCCATGCGCGAGGGCGGCCACGCCGACTTCGTAATCGCCGGTGGTGTGGCCGACCTGGACCCGGATGCCGGCGTCGGCCAGCTGCCGCACCAGTTCCATGTGGCCGTCGATCTCGGGCGCCACCGTGATCAGCTTCATCGGCGCCTGGGCGTCGAAGCGCTTCACTTCATCCAGGCTGGCTTCGCGCGCGAACGGCGGCTGGGCGCCCAGCTTGCCCGAATTGATGTACGGCCCTTCCAGGTGCACGCCCAGGATGCGCGCTTCTCCCTTGCCGCGCGCGGCGCAGGCCGCGCCGATGCCTGCCAGCGCGCGCTCGATGTCCTCGATCGGCGCGGTCATGGTGGTGGCCAGCAGGCTGGTGGTGCCGTGCTTCGCGTGCAGCGCGGCGATCACGTGCGGCGCATCGCCGCCTTCCATCATGTCGCGACCGGCGCCGCCGTGCACGTGCACGTCGATGAAGCCGGGCAGGATGTAGTCGTCGCCGTTGGTGTCGGGATCGATCGGGCTGCCTTCGATGGCGTCGATCCGGGCGTCGTAGCGCAGGGCGCCGCGCACCCAGCCGTCGGGAGTGAGGATATTGCCGGTGATTGAGCGGGTCATGCGGTGGTGTCCTTCAGGTGCAGTTCGATCATGCGCAGCGCGCCCAGGGCCGAGTCGCCGTGGGGTGGGCTGCAGCGCGCCAGCGTCTCGGCCGGCAAGTACAGGCGCAGGGTCTCGCCCAAGCCGCCGCACAGGGACAGCGGCAGGGAGCCGGAAGGGTCGAGCGCATGCGCCATCCTGGCCACTTCATGGCCCGCCTGCTCGAGGATCGCGCCGGCGACCGGGTCGAGCGCGCCATGCTCGACCACGAAGCGCGCCAGGCTCGCGTAATCGGTCTGGCTAGCCTTGCCGAGCCAGACCTGGACGGCGTCGCGCCGGCCGCCGCAGAACGCGATGACATCGTGCGCCAGCGCGCCGCCCTCGGCGCGGCCGTCGAGCACTTGCTGGACGTGGGCGATCGCTCGCAGGCCCATCCAGGCGCCGCCGGCTTCGTCGCCGGAGGGGAAGCCCCAGCCGCCGACTTCGACCCGGGCGCCGTCCGCCCGCAGGGCTTCGCCCACGCTGCCGGTGCCGATCGCGACGATGGCGCCGGGGCGCCCGCCATGAGCGCCCATCAGGGTCGAGAAGCCGTCGGTATCGAGGGTCAGGGCCGCATAGCCCGGATCGGCGGCGTGAAAGGCCGCCGCCCATTCCTTGTTGTGCACGCCGGCCATCCCGAGGCCGATGGCGCACGACTGGCGGGGGATCGCGTCGATGCCGATCGCGGCGAAGGCGCCGGCGACGGCCTCGTCGACCGCGCGCCAGGCCTTGTCGATGCCATGGACCAGGCCGGAGGCGCCGCTGCGGCCGGTCGCCAGTTCGACGCCGTCGCGCCCGGCCAGGCGCACGCGGGTATTGGTGCCGCCGCCGTCGACGCCGATGAGATAGTCGATCATGGTAGGTAGGGTGAAATGAGGAGCTGAAATGAAGGGCCAAATTGGGGTCAAGGCACTATAGGCAGGCCCTACCTCAATGTCAACAGGTATTTAACTGGTATGCATCGATGCAGACCAAAAGGCGGGTATAGCCTGCGCTCATACTGTCGAGCGCTTCGGTGATGCGTGTGGGATTGGTATCGTAATTGGTATTCTCATGGGGCGCGGATAACGGCGATTACCTGGGAGGTAATCGCCGCGCCGGCGCCGCATCGCGAGAATGGATTCCGTCGCCAACGACATTCCAATCACCGACAGGAGAACGCCATGAACAGCCCGCAAGCTATCGCCCACCGTTACCTCGCCGCCTGGAACGAACGCGAGCCAGGCGCGCGCCGCGCCCAGGTGGCCGCCATCTTCGCCGCCGAATCGAGCTACATCGATCCGATGATGCGGGGCGCCGGCATCGACGGCATCGACGCCATGATCGGCGCCGCCCAGCAGCACTTCCCGGCGCACTGCTTCGCACTGCGCGGCACGCCGGACGGCCACAACGATGTGGTGCGCTTCGCCTGGACCCTGTTCGCCCCTGACGGCAAGGCGGTGGCCCATGGCCTCGACATCGCCACCGTCACCCTCGAGGGCCGTCTGGCCGACGTCACCGGTTTCCTGGACCAGGCCTGAGGAGATGGGCATGAACGCGAACACCCGCCAGAATCAAGACCAACCCGACGGCCAACCCGACCAGGAGGCATGATGCAGGATGCGCAGCCAGCCAGCACCCCTTACTTCAGAGATTTCGCGGCCGCGCTGCGCTACTGGCGCGGACGGCGCGGCTTGAGCCAGCTGCGGTTGTCGGTCGACGCCGACATCTCGCAGCGCCACCTGAGCTTCCTCGAGACCGGGAAGGCGCAGCCGGGGCGCGACCTGGTCCTGAAGCTGGGCATGGTGCTCGACATCCCTCTACGCCAGCGCAACGCCATGCTGCTGGCCGCCGGCTTCGCACCGGCCTACCGCGAGCGCAGCCTGTCCGACCCCGACATGGATGCGGTCAAGCGCGCGCTCGACTTCATGCTGGCGCAGGCGGCGCCGTATCCGGCCCTGGTGGTCGACCGCCTGTGGAACCTGGTGATGTTCAACGAGCCGGCGGCGCGCATGATGCGCCACTTCCTCGGCATGCCGGCCGACGCACTGATCCCGCGCGACGGCTCGATCAACGTCCTCAAGCTCACGCTGGATCCGAACGGCCTGCGTCCCTGCCTGGTCAACTGGGAGGCGGTCGCGGTCGACCTGCTGCAGTGGGTGCAGCGCGAAGCGATGGGCGATGGACCTGTCAGCGAGTCGACCCGGCTGCTGGAGGAGCTGATGGCGCTGCCCGGCATCGCCGCGGCGGCGCGCCAGCCCAACCTGGATCGCCTGGCCCTGCCGTTCCTGCCGATGACCTTGCGCAAGGACGGACTGGAGCTGAACCTGTTCACGACCATCACCACCTTCGGTACGCCGCACGACGTGACGGTGCACGAGCTGCGGCTGGAATCGTTTTTCCCGGCCGACGCGGACAGCCGCGCGTGGTTCGAGGCGCAGGCCGCGTGAACCTCAGTCGGGCGCCGCGCCGCCGCTACGCTGCACCACCAGCAACCGTGCCGGCTCGCCCGTTGCACCTGCGTCCTCGCGTCCATCGCGCCGCAGCACATATACCCTGGCGGCGCCGGGTCCGTTGACGGCGATGTCGGCGCGTCCGGCCGTGAGACGGCTGCCATCCAGTGCGCCCGAGCCGTTCAGTTGCGCGCGCACCTGGTCGACCTGGCCGCTGATGTCGGCGCCGCCCGGGCCGTCCGAAGTGAGCGCGAAGCGCTTGCCCTCGATGGTCGCCTTCAGGCTGCCCGAGCCCCGCAGCTCGGCCTCGAGCGTGTCGGACACATGGGCCAGTTCGATGCCGCCCGGGCCGCGGCTCTTGAGCGCGGCCTTGACCACTTTCAGGTCGGCGCCGTCGATATCGCCGGAGCCGGTCAGGTCGGCTTTCAGGTCGGCCACCGTGCCGCCCAGCCGGGCGTCGCCCGGACCGTCCATGCGCAGGGTGGCAGCTTGCGCCCGCAAACCGCGTGCGGTCAAGTCGCCCGAACCCTTGATCTCGGCGTCGAGGTGGGTGACGGCGCCGCCGATGCAGGCGCTGCCCGGCCCGCGCTGCCGGGTGCTGACGCGTCCCGCGTCCAGGTCGCAGGCATCGAAATCGCCCGAGCCCGTGATCTCGGCGTGTACCTCGGCGCTGCTGCCGCGCAGCCGCATGCCACCCGGTCCCGTCAGGCGCGCATCCAGCCGCGCCAGGCGCAGGCCGTCCGCTTCGAGGTCGCCGGAGCCGGTCATCCTGGCTTGCAGGGATTGGTCGATATTGGCCAGCCGGACGTCGCCGGGGCCGTGCATCGCCAGGTCGACCTGGCCGGCGCGGACGCGCTGCAGGTCGGCGTCGCCGCTGCCGCTCACCCGCAGCGCGAGCGCGCGCACCGCGCCCGACGCCTGCAGGTCGCCGGGGCCGTCGACGTCGAGGGCGATGCGCTCGCCGTTGACCTGATCCAGTGTGACGTCGCCGCTGCCGGACATTTTCAGGCTGGCCAGTTGCGGGGCGCCGATGTCGATGCTGACGGTCTGGCGCCGCTTGCCGAAGCCGAACTGGAAGATGCGGGTGGTGGCCGGCCGCACCACCAGGGTGTCGCCGCGCACGAAGGTCTCGACTTCGTCGAGCTGCTGGCGCTCGCCCGTGAGCTTCAGGCCGGAGCGGCCCTGGGCATCGATGACCACATCATAGGGGCCGTGCAGCTCGATGGCGCTGAAGGCCTTGATGCTGCGCTGCTCGGTGATCCGGTTGGCCGGCGTGTCGGCCTGGCTGGTGTCGATGGTGAGGAGGGCGGCGCCGACGGCGGCAACGACCAGGGTGGCTTTCAGGACGGTCTGCATATTGTTCTCGGTCCGGAGTCGATGGGAAGACTGGACGATAGGCCAACTGGCCCCATGGCGCATGATGAAAACGACAAAACGGTGGATTTGGGGGATCAACGGCATCCACACGCGACGAACCGGGCGGGAGTGTCATAATGGCGGGATTGTCGAAGGAGAGGATCGTCGTGATGCGCCATTCGGGCTCAAGTCTGCTGCGGGCCGCCAGGGCCTTGCCGTTATTGGCAGGCATCGCCAGCGCCGGCGCCATGGCCGCGCCGTCGACGTTCGGCCCCGTGATCGGCAGCGCGCTGCTGTGCCGCAGCCACCTGGACAACGCCTACTTCCACGCCTACCTGACCCAGGCCTTCGGCCCGGCCTACAAGCGCGAGGGCGGGGCCTACTGGTTCAAGGCCGAGGCGACGCTGTGGGGCGCCCAGGTCAACGAGGTGATGGTCAGCGACGATACCAGCAACCTGGTGTTCGTGGCCGCCGTCATCGACAGCACGCCCGAGGAACTCGAGAAATCGGTGCGCGCGGCGGCCGGCGTCGCCTTCAATCCTGCCGACGCCGGGCGCCATCCTTTGCGCAAGTCAAACCCCGGCAGCACGATCGCCTACGCCAGGGACAAAAGCAAAATATACTGCGCGAAGTTCAAACCGCAGCCACCAGGCCGCTAGCCACGCAAGTACAACGCATGTACAACCATTATTTCCAGCTGAAGCACGCCCCGTTCTCGATCGCGCCCGATCCGCGCTACCTGTTCATGAGCGAGCGGCACCGCGAGGCGCTGGCCCACCTGCTGTACGGCATCGGCAGCGGCGGCGGCTTCGTCCTGCTCACCGGCGAGATCGGCGCCGGCAAGACCACCGTGTGCCGCTGCTTCATCGAGCAGATTCCCGATAACTGCCGTCTGGCCTATATCTTCAATCCGCGCCTGAACGCCGAAGAGCTGTTGCAGACGATTTGCGACGAGCTGCACATCGCACTGCCGTCCGGCGTGAGCGGCGTCAAATCGTATGTCGATGCGATCAACCGCTACCTGCTCGAATCGCATGCCCAGGGCCTGAATAATGTGCTGGTGATCGACGAGGCCCAGAACCTGTCGAGCGAAGTGCTGGAGCAGCTGCGCCTGTTGACCAATCTGGAAACCAGCGAACGCAAGCTGCTGCAGATCATCCTGATCGGCCAGCCCGAGCTGCGCACCATGCTGGCGCGGCCGGAGCTGGAGCAGCTGGCGCAGCGCGTGATTGCGCGCTACCACCTGGGGCCGCTGTCCGAGCAGGAAACCGGCGCCTATATCGCGCACCGGCTGGCGGTGTCGGGCGCGGCCGGGATGCCGTTCCCGCCCAGCCTGACGCCGCAGGTAGCACGCCTGACGCATGGCGTGCCGCGCCGGATCAACCTGCTGTGCGACCGCGCGCTGCTGGGCGCCTACGTCGAGAATAGCCCGCAGGTCACGCGCGCCATCCTGCTCAGGTCGGCCGAGGAAGTGTTCGCCGGCGAACCGGCGGCGCGCAAGCCGCTGCGCTGGCCGCTGCTGGCGGGCGGGGCGCTGGCCGGGGTGGCGATCAGCGCCGCGGCCTGGCAGATGTTGCCGCAGCAGGCCGCGCAGCCGGCGACTGCACAATCGAAGCCGGCCGCCGTGAAACAGGTGGCGGCCAAGGCGGCGCCGGCAAAAGCCGCGCCTGCGGCCGGCGCCGATTTCGCGGCCGGCAAGAGCGAGAACGATGCGCTGCGCGCGCTGGCGGCCCTGTGGGGACCGTCGTTCGCCGGCATCGCCGGATCCAGCCCGAAGGCCACCTGCGAGGCGGCCCAGCGCGCCAACCTGCGCTGCCACCAGGGCCGCGGCGGCCTGTACGAACTGCGCCTGCTGGACCGCCCGGCCGTGGTCACCCTGCACGACGGCCCGCGCACCGGGTATGCGGTGCTGGCCGGGATGGACGAGGACAGCGTGCTGCTCGCCGTGGACGGGCGCCGCCAGCGGGTCGCCATTCCGGCCTTCGTTTCGCGCTTCGGCGGCGAGTTCACGACCTTCTGGCGCATGCCGGGCGCATTTCGCGACGTCGTCGGGCAGGGCGATCGTGGCCCCGACGTCGACTGGATCGCCCAGCGCCTGGCGGGCCTGAACAAGACGACCGCGCCGGCGCTCGACCAGCCGCTGGATGCGCGTACCCAGGAATGGCTGCGCGCCTTCCAGGCGGCGCAAGACCTGAAGGCGGACGGCGTGGCCGGGCCGCGCACCTATATGCGTCTCAACCAGCTGTCCGGCGTGGCCGAGCCGCGCCTGCTGGCCGCCATGGCGACGGGAAACTGATATGTCGTACATCCTCGAAGCACTCAAGAAGGCGCAAGCCGAACGCCAGTTGGGCAATGCCCCGACCATCCATGCACCGCCGCCGATGTATGCGGCGCCGGATCGCGCCCAGGGCGGAAGTCGTCGTCATCTGATGATCGGCCTCGGCCTGGGCGTGCTGGTGGCGGCGGCCGCGCTGCTGTGGACACGCCACGGGGGCGAACAGCCGGTGCAATTGGCGCAGGCGCCGGTGTCGGCGCCAGCTCCAGCACCAGCTCCAGCTCCAGCCCCAGCCCCAGCCCCAGCCCCAGCTCCCGTGGCGGTTGTCGCCCCGCCTGTCGCTCCAGCGCCGGCGCCAGCCCCGGTCAGGGTTGCCGAGCCGGCGCCGCCGGTGCGCGTGGCCGAAGCGCCGGTTTCCGCACCGCCGGCCGCGCCGGAACCGGCGCCGGTGTCCGCCGCGGCCCAGCCAGTCGGCGAGGACAATCTGCGCACCCTCCAGCAACTGCCCGAGGCGGTCAGGCGCGAGATCCCGCAAGTCAGCTTTGGCGGCTATATCTATTCGCCGACGCCGGGCGAGAGTCTGTTGCTGGTCGATAAGACGCTGCGCCGCGAAGGCGAGGAAGTGGCGCCCGGGCTGGTGCTCGAGCGCCTGATGCCGAAGGCGGCGGTGATGAACTACCGGGGAACCCGCTACCGTGTCGCATACTGAGGTAACGCCGGTGGGGCAGGGCCCCGGTCCGGTCCTGGCCGTGGTGGGCTGGTCGGGCAGCGGCAAGACCACCTTGCTGGAACAGCTGGTCGCGCGCCTGGCGCAGGACGGCTTGCGGGTGAACATCGTCAAGCACAGCCACCATGACATCGAGCTCGAGCCGCCTCGCAAGGACAGCGCGCGCCTGCGCCTGGCCGGGGCGGCCGAGGTGATGATCGCCTCGCCTTACCGCTTCGCCATCATGCGCGAGCTGCGTGCGGAGCCGGAGCCGGCGCTGAACGCGCTGCTGGCGCGGCTGTCGCCGGCCGACCTGACCCTGGTCGAAGGCTATAAATGGGAGTCCCTGCCCAAGCTCGAGGTGCATCGTCCGAGCCTGGGCAAGCCGCCGCTGTTCCGGGACGACGCTACCATCCTGGCCGTGGTTTCGGACGCGGCCAGGCCGCCTGACGCGCGCGCCGGACTCGCCTGGCTCGACTTGAACGACCTCGGTAAAGTGACGGACTGGGTTTGCGGCTGGTTAAAGACACGGCCTCAAGTTTCGGCCGATGAGGCCGTTAAAGACTGACAAGTCTTTTTCTGGAGAGGTGTATGGACGTCACGAACATTGCCAAGCTTGCTACGAGCATGGCCGAAACCGGTATCCGTCAGGAAGTGGGCGTATCCATGCTCAAGAAATCCATGGACATCCAGGCGGCGTCGGCTGCCCAGCTGCTCGACGCGCTGCCACAGCCGCAAAACCTGCCGCCGCACCTGGGCAATACGATCAATACCAAGGCTTGAACGGCCGGGGTTTTCGATGCCTGCAGCGCGAACTTCAGCGCAAAAGCGGGATCGAAGATCACATGGAATTGTGTCTTGCCTTTTAAAACCCGGCTTCGATGCCGGGTTTTTGCTTTCGTCGCTTAATGGAAGGCGCGCAGGATGCGGTCTTCGCCCGACCTGTCCTGGTAGCGGTCGTTGGCGGCGCGGGTGGCGGCCATCATGCGCTCGAGTTGCGCATCTTCGAAGCGGGACAGTTCTTCATTCGCCGCTTCCAGGGCGAGCGACAGCTTGGCGCGCGCATTCTGGTACAGGGCGCTGGAATAGTGATCGGTATTCTTGAGCAGTTCTTCCGCGTTTTCGATCACGAGGCGCAGGTCGCCGATCAATTGCTCCTGCGTTTGTGCGCGGTGTTCCGGGGTTTCCATCGCCTTCACCTCTAAGCCGTATGAGTGACGTCTTAAAATATAAACAAGGAAGCCCCGCTCTGTTTGTTAGTGCGCAAACATAAGACCGCCGTTCTGACGTTCTATTTCTCCGCACTATGAGCCCGTCCGGGCTACAACAGCTTACTGCACGGTGATGCGCAGGTCGCCGACCGAGACGGTCTGGCCACTGCGGATCTTCGCCGTCTTGCGCAGCTCCTGTTTACCATCGACCGACACCACGCCGCTGGCGACCATGTTCTTGCCGGCGCCGCCGCTATCGACCAGGCCGACCAGCTTCAGCAGCTGGTTGACCTCGACGAATTCTGATGTCAAATCGAAAACTATTTTTTGCATTCTATCCTCGGGTTGGTGAAGGCGGCGTACGATTGATGAGGCCGCCTATTTAGTGCCATCGGGTTGGCGCACCGTCGAGTTCAGGCCGGATCCGGATGGGTCATGTCGATCGGTACGATCCACTGGTCGAACTGTTGTTCGTCGACGAAGCCGCTCTGCAGGGCGGCCTGGCGCAGGGTCAGGCCGTCCGTCGATGCTTTCTTGGCGATCTGCGCGGCGCGATCATACCCGATGTGCGGCGCCAGTGCAGTCACCAGCATCAGCGATTTTTCCATCAGCTCGCCGATGCGGGCGCGATTCGGCTCGATACCCTGGGCGCAATGCTCGTCGAACGAGCGCATGCCGTCGGCCAGCAGGCGCGCGCTCTGCAGGAAGTTGTGCACGATCATGGGCTTGAACACATTGAGCTCGAAATTGCCCTGGGAACCGCCGACCGTGATGGCGACGTCGTTGCCGAACACCTGGCAGCACAGCATGGTGAGCGCTTCGCACTGGGTCGGGTTGACCTTGCCCGGCATGATCGAGCTGCCCGGCTCGTTCTCGGGGATGGTGATCTCGCCCAGGCCCGAGCGCGGGCCGGACGCCATCCAGCGCACGTCGTTGGCGATCTTCATCAGCGCCGTGGCCAGGGTCTTGAAGGCGCCGTGGGCGCCGACCATGGCGTCGTGGGCGGCCAGGGCCATGAACTTGTTCGGCGCGGTCTTGAACGACAGGCCGGTGCGCGAGCCGAGTTCGGCCGCGATGCGCGGGGCGAATTCGGGGTGGGCGTTGAGGCCGGTGCCCACGGCGGTGCCGCCAGCGGCCAGCAGCAGCAGGCCGGGCAGGGTGGACTTGAGCTGCTGCTCGGCGTATTCGAGCTGCGCCACGTAGCCGGAGAATTCCTGGCCCAGGGTCAGCGGCGTCGCATCCTGCAGGTGGGTGCGGCCGATCTTGACGATCGGTTCGAAGTCGCGCGACTTGCGCAGCAGGGTGCCGCGCAGCTGGGCCAGCGCCGGCAATACCTCCTTGGCCAGGGCCCAGGCGGCGGCCACGTGCATGGCGGTCGGGAAGATGTCGTTCGACGACTGGCCCATATTGACGTGGTCGTTCGGATGCAGCATCCGGCCTTCGCCGCGCTCGCCGCCCAGCAGCTCGGAGCCGCGGTTGGCCAGCACTTCGTTCATGTTCATATTGCTTTGGGTGCCCGAGCCGGTCTGCCACACGGCGAGCGGGAATTCGGCCGCATGGCGGCCTTCGAGCACTTCGTCCGCAGCCCGGATGATGGCGTCGGCCTTGTCGCTGGACAGCTTGCCGAGCGAGCGGTTGACCGCCGCCGCCGCGCGCTTGACCTGGGCCAGCGCCGCGACCAGCTCGGGCGCCATGCGCTCGGTCGAGATGTGGAAGTGGTGGAGCGAGCGCTGGGTCTGCGCACCCCAAAGACGATCGGCTGGCACGTCGATCGGGCCAAAGCTGTCCTTCTCAATCCTGTTTTCCATAGACATTCCTGTTATGCAAGGGGCTGGGATTAAAGAGTTTATCGCAATGTCCGTTAATTACGCTTGGGCTCCTCTATTGTTATTCCTTATGGCTAGCCGCCTCCCCCTGATCATTACTTGTGCGCTGTTGTCCGGCGCCGCCGGCGCAGCCGAACTGGGCGAAGCCCAGGTGCGTTCCTATATCGGCCAGCAGCTTGCGGCCGACATCGAACTGCTCGACGCTGCGGCGACCACGGTCCAGGTGCGCCTGGCCCACCCGAACGTCTACCGCGGCGCCAATATCGGCATGCCGCACGTGCTGTCGACCCTGACCATGAATGTGACGCAGCGCGACGGCCGCCAGTTCCTGCACGTGACGTCGCTGGCCCCGGTTGAATCAAGCCGCCTGCACTTGTTCCTGGAATTGGCCGACGGCGGCGGGCGCGACGTTCGCCTGGTGACCTTGTCGATGGCGCCGAATCCGAATCCGCCGCCGCCACCGCCACCGCCGGTCAGGATGCCGGCGCCGGTCATGGCCGAAACACCGGTGCCAGTGCCGGCAGCGCCGGTCGTGGCCAAGCCGCCACCACGGCCGCGTCCGGCGCCGCCGCCCAAGCCGGTGATCGCGAAGATTGCGCCCGCGCCAAAGCCGGAACCCAAACCCGAACCGAAGCCGGAGTCGAAACAGGAACCGAAACAGGAACCGAAACAGGAAGCCCGGCCGGCGGAGCCGAAGCCGACGCCCACGGCGCTGCCCCTTCCACTGGCGGCCCCGGCCGCGGCGGCGGCCTGCTCACCCGCACCCGACGTCGACCGCTCGACCGTGTGCGCCGCGCTCGACTACAAGAATGCGCAGTTGCGCGAACAGATCGGCCAGCTGGAAGACAAGGTGAGGGTATTGCAGGTGGCGCTCGGCGCCAGCCCGGCTGCCGTCAGCAAGCCGCGCCCGGCCGACCCGAACAAGCCGCATCCGGCGCGGCGGCGTCCGGCGCCCGAACCGGAGGCGTCGACGCCCTGGGGCTGGATCGCCGGCGGCCTTGGCGTCGTGCTGGCGCTGGCCGGCGCCGCGATCGTGCTAATGCGGCGCCGCAAGCGGGCAGGGCAGCTCCAGCCCATGCCCGGCGTGCCCTTGATGACCCGTTTGCGCCAGCGCTTCGCGCGCAGGAAAGCCAGCCAGGAGCCGGTCGAACCGAAGCTGGACGAGACTGAACAGGAAATGTCTACACAAGTCTGATTTTGCGTTATACTAAACTTGTGATCGACGAGGTCACAGACGGCACAGGGTCTGCGCAGCCACCACCGATAGCGTGACGCGATAACAGACAACCGTTGATGAAACGCCTGTGACCGGAAGCAGTCTACTTGCCTACAGCGGCGATGGACGCCGGGAGCAACCGGCAAGAGGCGACGCCAGCAGATAGCTGGGGTTCGCCCTCCACCCGATTCGCGGTCGAGTCCCTGGCTCGGCGGCACCCAAGGCGCCCGATGGGCGCTTTTTCATTGGCGCTCCAGTTAAACCTTTGGCACCGGCCAGGCCAACAAAAAAGGCACCCACAGGTGCCTTCGTTCAGGATTCGCCAGGAATCAATGCGCTTGCAGCGCGCGGTCCAGCTGGCCATCGAATGGCTCGGTCACGTCGCGGATCGCGCGGTCGTTGGCCATCAGCTGCTTGAGCAGGTCGATCTTGCGCAGGCGCTGGGCGCCTTCCAGGGCCGGCACGCCGACGGCAGCGCTGCGCGCTTCGACCTTGGCTTCCACGTTCAGGTTGGCAAACTCGTTCCAGTCCCCAGCCTTGGCGGCATCCGACATCTGACGGGTCAGGCCAGCCAGGTTTTCGTACATCGCGAGGACTTCGTTTGCGTTCATGTTGCCACCAAAACAATGAAACTCCGGCCGGATTGCCGGTTGTCTGGTTCATTTACGGCAGCGATTTTGGGAACTTTAGGGTTTCTTCGAAAAAAATTTGAATTTTTTTCTGAAACAGCCGAGCTTGCCCGGACGAGCTGTTTCGGTGCATGCTGCACCGGTCCGTCATTCGTATTCGAATGCTGTCAAAAGAATAATAGTCACCAAGAAGGAAACCATGATCCAACACTCGACCCCGATCAAGGCTGCCATCGCGCTGGCGCTGTACGGCCTGGCGCTCGGCGCCGCCTCTTCGTTCGCCGCAGGCCAGGCGCTGGCGCCCGCAGCGGCGCCGGATGCGGCTTCTACGAGGCCGGCAACTGCCACCGTGCTTTCTGGCGACGATTTCTTTGCCTGGGCCAACGGCGAGTGGCTCGCCAGCACCGAGATCCCGGCCGATCGCGGTTCCTGGAGCTCGATGGGCGCCCTGGCCGACGAGACCAATAACCGCATCATCCAGCTGGTCGAGGAGGCAGGCAAGGACTCGAAAGCCGGCGCCGACACGCGCAAGGCCGCCGATTTCTACCAGGCCTGGATGAACGAGTCCGCCATCGAGGCCGCCGGCCTGGCGCCGCTCAAGCCGCAACTGGCGAAGATTGCCGCCATCAAGACCCGCAGCGACCTGTCGCGCGTGCTGGGCCAGACTTTGCGCGCCGACGTCGATCCGCTCAACTTCACCGACTTCAGCACGCCGAACCTGTTCGGCGTGTGGATCAACCAGGGCTTGACCGAGCCGACGCGCAACCTGCCTTATCTGCTGCAAGGCGGCATTGGCCTGCCCGATCGTGCCTATTATCTCGACAACAGCCCGCGCATGGCCGAACTGCGTACCAAATACCAGGAATATATCGCCGCGATGCTCAAGCTGGGCGGTTACGACAAGGCGGAAGAGCGCGCCGCCCGCATCTTCGCCCTCGAATCCGAGCTGGCCGAAAGCCATGCTTCGCGCGAGGAATCGGCCGACATCCAGAAGGCGAATAACGCCTGGCGCACACGGGACTTCGCCGCCAAGGCGCCCGGCATGGACTGGAAGGCTTTCCTGGCAGCCGCGCAGCTGGGCAAGCAGGACCGCTTCATCGTCTACCACCCGGGCGCGATCCAGGGCGCCGCCGAGCAGGTGCAGGCGACTTCCATCGCCACCTGGAAGGACTATCTCGCCTTCAATACCCTGAACCAGCATGCCGACACCTTGCCCAAGGCCTTTGCCGAACTGCGTTTCGCGTTCTACGGCAAGGTGCTGGCCGGCACGCCGGAGCAATCGCCGCGCGCCAAGCGCGCCCTGAGCGCGACCACGGTGGCGCTGCCCGATGCGGTCGGCAAGCTGTATGTCGACAAATACTTCCCGGCCGAGAGCAAGGCCCAGGTGCAGCGCATGGTGGCCGATATCAAGAGTGCCTTCGAACGCCGCATCGACAAGCTCGACTGGATGGCGGCGTCGACCAAGGCCCATGCCAAGGAAAAAGTGCGCACGATGTATGTCGGCATCGGCTATCCAGACCGCTGGGTGTCGTACGCCAGCCTGAAAGTGACGCCGACCGATGCGTTGGGCAATGTATTACGCGCACAGGAACATCGCTACCAGGCCGAACTCGCCAAGCTCGGACAAAAACCTTCGCATTCGGATTGGGCCATGCCGCCGCACGTGGTGAACGCCCTCAACCTGCCGATGCAGAATGCGCTGAACTTCCCGGCCGCGATCCTGCAGGCGCCGTTCTTCGATCCCAAGGCGCCGGACGCCGCCAACTATGGCGCGATCGGCGCCGTGATCGGTCACGAAATCAGCCACAGCTTCGACGACATGGGCGCCCAGTTCGACGCCCAGGGCCGCCTGCGCGACTGGTGGACGAAGGACGACCTGGCCCATTTCCGCGCCGCCTCGCAAAAGCTGGTGGCGCAATATGCCGGCTATAAACCGTTCGACGACCTGGCGCTCAACGGCCAATTGACCCTGAGCGAGAACCTGTCCGACCTGGCCGGCCTGGCCGCGGCCTACGATGCCTTCAAGCTATCGCCCACGGGCAGGGGCAGTGGGGTGGAAGCGGACCGCGCTTTCTTTGCCGGCTATGCCCACGCCTGGCGCAGCAAGATGCGCGAGACGGCGTTGCGCCGCGCCGTGCTGACCGACGGCCACGCGCCGGCCCAGTATCGCACCTATACCGTGCGCAACCTGGACGCCTGGTACGAGGCCTTCGACGTCAAGCCAGGCCAGCGCCTGTACCTGGCGCCGGAGGAGCGCGTGCGGATCTGGTAAGCGAAGGCGGCGCGCGGCTTCCTCAGCGCCGTGCGCCGCCAGCTGGCATACTGTCGTCATGGATCATGACGACAATCACGACGCGCACGACGCGCACGACGCGCACGACGAGATCGCGCGCCGCACGCTCGCCCATTACGAGCGCAATGCCGATTCCTTCTTCGCAGGCACGATCGACCACGACGTCAGCCAGAACATCGCCGCCTTGCTGGAAGCGATCGAGGCGCCGGCGCCGTACACCATCCTCGACCTGGGCTGCGGCCCGGGGCGCGACCTCAAGACCTTCAGCGGGCTCGGTCACCGCGCCATCGGCGTCGACGGCAGCGAACGTTTCGTCGACATGGCGCGTGCCTACAGCGGCTGCGAGGTCTGGCATCAGGATTTCCTGCACCTTGATTTGCCTCAAGGGTTATTCGACGGCATTTTCGCCAACGCCGTGCTGTTCCACGTGCCCAGCGCCGCCTTGCCGCAGGTACTCGCGCACCTGCACGCCGCGCTGAAGCCGGGCGGCGTGCTGTTCAGTTCCAATCCGCGCGGCGACAATCAGGAAGGGTGGAACGGCCCGCGCTATGGCAGTTACTACGACTACGCCACCTGGGAGCGCTACCTGCTCGCGGCCGGTTTCATGGCGCTGCATCACTACTACCGTCCGCCCGGCTTGCCGCGCGAGCAGCAGCCATGGCTGGCAAGTGTATGGAAGAAGCCTGTTTGTTAAGCGTCGAACAGAACCGCTTGGCAGTAATCCTTACCATCAAGGCTCATCCACGTAACAGGCAAGGAGATTGCAATGAACAAGGATCAAGTCAAAGGCAAGGCAAAAGAAGTTGGTGGCAAGGTGCAGCAGAAAGTCGGCGAAGCCGTCGGCAGCCGCCAGCAGCAGAGCGAAGGCCTGTCGAACCAGGCCGAGGGCAAGGTCCAGAAGAAGGTCGGCGATGTGAAGGAAATCGCCAAAGGCAATCGCTGATCTACCTGATGCCCCATGACAAAGCCGCGCAATCGCGCGGCTTTGTCGTTTACGCTGCCTGTGCCGGAACGCTGCGACGAACGCAGCGTTTCCGGGATATAGCTCAGCTCGCCTCAACACCCTTCGCGGGTCTGTCCCCCAGCACGTCTTCTATATAAAGCATCTTGACCAGCACCGACAGTACGGCGGCCAGCGGCGTCGCCAGCGCCACGCCGGCAAAGCCGAACAGCGTGCCGAAGATCAGCTGCATTACGATCACCAGCGCCGGCGGCAATTCGATCGCCTTGGCTTCGATCATCGGCTGCAGCACATAACCTTCGAGCATATTGATCGCCGCAAACAGCAGCAGCGCATACATCGCCAGTTCCGGGCTGACCGACAGCGCCAGCAGCACCGCCGGCACGCCGGCCATGATCGGGCCGAGATAGGGAATGAAGTCGAGCAGACCGGCGATGATGCCCAGGATCAGCGCCAGCGGCACGCCCAGCAGGCTCAGGCCGATCGCGGTGGTGGTGCCGACGATCAGCATCGACAGCGCCTTGCCGACCAGCCAGCTGGCCAGCGAATCGCCGACTTCGTCGATGACTTCACGCGCGCGGCCGCGCTTGTGCTGCGGGATCAGGCGGATGAAGCCGCCGGTATACACGCCTGGCGTGGCGGCAAAATAAATGCCGACGAAGATGATGATGACGACATTGCCGAGGGCTCCCAGTATGCCGCTGAAGAACAGGCCGGCATTCGGCACCATCGAGCTCATTTGCTTGACGATGTCTTCCGGCGGCGGCAGTTCGTCCACCACGCGCTTGAGCAGCGGATGCTGCGCCACTTCGCCCTGCAGGCGTTCGACGGCGGCCGGGATTTCTTCGGCAAGCTGGCTTGACTGCTCGGAAATCTGCGGCGCCATGGCCCAGCCGCCCAGGCCGATGATGGCGCTGAGCAGCAGCACGACAAGGACGAGCGCGAGTTTGCGCTTCATGTGGAAGCGCCGGTGCATGATCTCGCTCAATTTGTAGAGCAGGATCGCGAACAGGATGCAGGCGAACACCAGCAGCAGCGCATCGGCTGCCAGGACGACGGCGGCCAGGCCCAGGATGAACAGCACGGCAATGCCGTTGACGAGGGTCACGCGGCGCGCCAGGCGGCGCTGGGCTTGCGGGGCTTCGTGGGTTTCCGGAGCAGCTTCGGTATTGTTGTTATGCATGGCTGAATCTCTTCGTGAGCGGCGCGCCGCGTTGCGAAAAGATTAGCATTTGAGCTACAAAAATGTCGCGCGGCTGGGGTCGGATGGCTGTGTGCGTGCGCTAACAGATGAGCAGCCGTGAAAGGGCTATTCTGGAGTCATCGCATGGCCATTCAGGCATGCATTAACCAAGGAGAACACCATGAACAAGGACCAAGTCGAAGGCAAACTGAAAGATATCGGTGGCAAGATTCAGGAAGGCGCCGGCAAAGTGGTGGGCAGCACCGAACAGCAGGCCAAGGGCCTGGCGAACCAGGCCGAGGGCAAGACCCAGGAAGCCTACGGCGACGCGAAAGAGGTCGTAAAGGACGCCGTGGACGAAGTGAATCGTCCAACCCCACGTCCATAAGCATTCGTTAGATAGCTTAAAAACGTCGTCCCCGCGCAGGCGGGGACCCAAGTGCTGCTTGCGCTATCGAGACGCTTGCAAACTTGGGTCCCCGCCTCCGCGGGGACGACGTTTTTGTCGCTGGTAGTGACGTTTGCAGCTTGATCAGTTCGGTTGCGTGCCGCCCAATTGCTTCTTGAAGTAGGACTCGATCAGGCCATACACATGGCGCTGGTTGGTGCGGCCCGACATGCCGTGCTTGGCGCCCGGATAGGTCATCAGGTCGAACTGCACATTGCGCTTCACGAGCTCGTCGATCAGCAGCGTGGTGTTCGAGAACAGCACGTTGTCGTCAGCCATGCCGTGGATCAGCAGCAGGTTCGAGGTCATGCCGTCGAGGTGCGCGAACACGCCGCTGCGCTTATAGGCTTCCGGATCGCCCTTCGGCGTGCCGCCGACATAGCGCTCGGTATAGTGGGTGTCGTACAGCGCCCAGTCGGTCACCGGCGCCACCGACACGCCCATGGCGATCTTGTCCGACGCTGCGGACAGCAGGCGCAGGGTCATGAAGCCGCCGTAGCTCCAGCCGAACACGCCGACACGCTTCGGATCGACGAAGCTCTGCTTGGCCAGCCAGTCGATGCCGGCCACCTGGTCTTCGACTTCATGCTTGCCCAGGTTGTTGTGCAGCACGTCGGTGAACTGACGCTCGCGGCGGCCCGAGCCGCGGTTATCGAGGCGGAACACCACGAAGCCCTGCTGCGCCATGTATTGGTCGAAATAATTGCCCCAGGCGCGGGTCACCCGTTGCGAATGCGGGCCGCCGTAGGTGAACAGGAAGACCGGGTAGCGTTTATTGGCATCGAAACCGGCCGGCTTGATGATCGAATAGTGCAGGGTCTGGCCATCGGCCGCCTTCAGGGTGCCATACTCGGTCGGCAGGTGCGAATCGAGGTGGCGCGTGTACGGGTGGTTGGCGTTGAGTTCGTTCTTCTCGATCCACTCGACCATGCTGCCGTCGGCGCGGCGGATCGACACCTGCGGCGGGGTGTTCGGGTTCGAATAGGTATCGACGAACAATTTACCGTTGCCGGCGAACGAGGCCTCATGCCAGCCGTCGCCCTGGGTGATGCGGGTCGGCTTGTCGGCGCCGCGGCCGTCCAGCGACAGCGCATAGGTCTGCTTGTCGATCACGGCGTCGCGGTTCGACGACACATAGACCTTGCCGGCGCCTTCATCGATGGCCAGGATATTGTCCACGCCCCAGTTGCCGCGCGAGATCGGGTGCAACAGCTTGCCGTTCAGGTCGTACAGATACAGGTGCTTGTAACCACTGCGCTCGGACGCCCAGACGAAGGCCTGGCGGTTCTTGAGGAAGCGCAGGTCGTTATGCACTTCGATCCAGGTCTTGGAGGTTTCGGAGAACAGCGGACGCTGGGCCAGACTGGCGACGTCGACCGCCACCAGGTCGAGGCGCTTCTGGTCGCGCGTCTGGCGCTGGTAGACGAGGGTCTTGCCGTCGGCGCTGAAGTCGGCGCGCACCAGGTAGATGTCCTTGTCCTGGCCCAGGTCGACCTTGCGCTGCGCGCCGGTGGCCGGATCGACGATCATCAGCTCGATCGCCACGTTCGGATCGCCCGCGGCCGGATAGTGCTGGTCGATCACCTCGGTGCGGTCGGCGAAGATCTCGAAGCGGCGCACCACCGGTACCGGCGCATCGTCATAGCGACGGTAGGCGATGTGCGAATCGTCCGGCGCCCAGTAATAGCCGGTGGTCTGGCTCATCTCTTCCTGGGCGATGAATTCCGCTTCACCATTGTGCACGGTGCCTTTGCCGTCGGTGGTCAGCTGGCGCTCGGCGCCGGTGGTCAGATCGATCACCACCAGGTTCTGGTTGCGCACGAAGGACACATAGCGGCCGCGCGGCGAAATCTTCGGATCGATCACGTTGCCCGAGGCAACCTTGCGCGCGGCTTCCGGCTTGGCGGCGTCGACCAGGTACAGGTCACCGCCGATCGGCACCAGCAGGCGCTTGCCGTCCGGCGACCAGTAATAGTTGAGGATGCCCGACAGGCCGGCGGTACGCGCGCGCTCGCGGCGCGCTTTTTCCTCGAGCGACAACTCCTCGTTCGGCACCAGCAGCTTGGAATCGACCAGGCGCTGGGTCGCCTTGCTTTTCGTGTTGTATTCCCACAGGTCGAGACGGTACTGGTCGTCGGCGCGCGCGCGCAGGAAGGTCACGCGTTCGCCATCGGGCGACACGCGCAGGTTGCGCACGCTGGCGCCGGCCAGCGGGGTTTCACCGTAGATGCGGTCCAGCGTCAGTTTTTCGGCCATGGCGGGCGTGGCCGCGAGGGCGGCCAGTAAGAGGAGGAGAGGGCGCATTGATGTCTCGTGAGGATTATTAATTTACAGCAATCGCGAGACGATACCAGAGTCAGCGGGGCTGCGCCATGGCGCCGTCGCGGATACGCTGGCGCGCCAGCTTCTCGAACTGCCAGGTGAGCAGCACCGCCGCCACCGTCAGCGCCACCACCAGGCCGATCCAGAATCCGGTGGCCTCCATCGGCGCGCTCGGCGCCCATGGGAACCAGGCCGGCGCCAGGCCGAGGATGCAGCCGACCGGCAGCGACAGGCCCCAGAACGATAGTAACTGGATCACCATCGGCGGGCGCGTCACCTGGTAGCCGCGGATCGCCGAGGCGGTTGCCACCTGGGTGGAGTCCGACAGCTGGAACAGGGCGGCGAACAGCAGCAGGTTGGCGGTCACCTGCTGCACCGCAGGGTCGGAGGTGTACATCGCCGCGATCTCCCAGCGGAACAGGGCGATGCCGAGCGCGGCCACCACGCCGAAGCTGACCGAGACGCCCACGCCGACCCAGCCGACGAAGCGCGCGCGCACCGGATCGCCTTCGCCCATCGCCTGGCCGACGCGGGTGAGCATGCCGATCGCGAAGCTGAGCGGCACCATGAACACCAGCGAAGCGAAATTGAGCGCGATCTGGTGCGAGGACACCTGCACCACGCCATAGCGCGCAACCAGCAGGCTGATCAGGCCGAAGGCGCTGACCTCGGCGAAATAGGTGACGCCGATCGGCAGGCCGAGGCGCAGCTGGGCGCCGATCTCGCGCGCATCCGGTCCCTCGTAGCGGTCGAAGGGGTAGGTCAGGCGGTAGGCCGGCGCGCGGGTGATCCACCACAGCATGGCGCCCAGCATCAGCCACAGCGCGCTGGCGGTGGAGATCGCGCAGCCGACCGCGCCCAGTTGCGGGAAGCCGAATTTGCCGTACACCAGCACCCAGGCGACCACGGTATTGAACACCAGGCCGAGGATGGCGATCCACATGATCGGCTTGGTCTGGTTGATGCTGGTCGTGTAGCCATACAGCGCGCGATAAATGCCGAAGGCCGGCATGCCGACGCTGATCACGTGCAGGAACAGCGAGGCGCGGTCGGCCACGTGGGCGGCCATGCCGATATGGTCGAACAGCAGGGTGCACAGATTGGCGAACAGGCAGCCGACCAGGCCGACCAGCAAGCCCTTCCACATCGCCTGGCGCACCGAATGCGGCACCCGGTCGTGGCGCGCGGCGCCGATCTCGTGCGCGACCACGGTGTTAATCGCCATCATGGTGCCCATCACCGTCACCAGCACGATCGACCACACCGCCGTGCCCAGCGACACCGCCGCCAGCTCGTCGGCGCTGACGTGGCCGGTGAGGGCGACATCAACCACCCCCATGCCCACCGTCGCCAGCTGGCCGACCAGCACCGGCCACGACAGGCGCCACAGGGTGGCGATCTCGGTGCGGACGGGTGTGGCGGTAGCGGAGGTGATGGAGGTTGTCATGATGCGGCAATGGTTCGGTGGACCCGTGATTTTACTGATTTATTGTCAAGACCGGTATTAGGAGGCGCGATCCCTTTATCCCAACAGGTTTCATCCCATCGTAGATGTTGCGCCGTCGCAAGACAACTTGCCACGATCTGCACCACCGTAGAACGACAGCCCGAGGAGGTCGCGATGGAAGAACTGTTGCCGTATTACGAGCGCGAACTGGTCTACCTGAACACCGTCGGCCGCGAGCTGGCCCACCAGTATCCGCGGCTGGCGGCCGAGCTGGGGCTGGGACCGGAGGGCAGCGAAGACCCCCATATCCGGCGCCTGATCCAGGCCTGCGCGTTGCTCAATGCGCGCACCGCGAAAAAGCTCGACGACGATTATCCGGAACTGACCGAAGCGCTGCTGGGCAGCCTGTATCCGCACTTCCTGCACGGACTGCCGAGCTGTTCGATCGCGCAGGTGGACGGGGGCGATCCGCAGGGCCGGGCTGGCAAGATCGAGCACGTGCAGGCGGTGCCGCGCGGCACCGAGATGAGCTCGCTGAGGGCCCGCGGCGCGCCCTGCGTGTTTCGCACCACGGCCGCGCTGGCGCTGGCGCAGGTAGAGGTGGCGCGCGCCTGGTTCGAGCCGGTGGCCCGCCTGCCGCCGCGCATCCGGCTGCCGCCGCGTGCGGCGAGCCGCATCGGCATCGCCTTCGACAGTGCGCTGCCGGCGCGCATGCTGCACGGACGCGGCCTGCCGCGCCTGCGCCTGCATGTCGACGGCGACGGCCTGCTGGCGGCAGCGCTGATCGACGCCCTGGGCATGAACGTGGTCGAGACCTGGGTCGAGGCCGAAGGCGTGGAGGGCTGGCGCCGCCTTGATGGCGCGGCGCTGCAGCTGGGCGGACTGGAACCCGACGAGGCCCTGGTGCCGGAACAGGACCATGCCCATCCTGCCTACCGCCTGCTGACCGAGTACTTCGCCTTCCCCGACAAATTCCACTTCCTGGACCTCGACCTGGCCCGGCTGGCGCCGTTGCTGCCGGCCGGCGCGCGCCGCTTCACCCTGCATTTTTTGCTCGCCGGCATGCACGCCGAATCCAGCCCCGCACGCATCCTGCGCGCGCTGTCGGCCGCCAACCTGCTCACCGGCTGCGTGCCGGTGGTGAACCTGTTCCGCCAGGCGGCGGCGCCGGTGCGCATCACGCACCGTTCGGCGATGTACGACGTGGCCCCGAGCCGGCACGAGGAGGGCGTCGAGGTCTACACCATCGACGCCGTGCACGTGCTCCGGACCGAGGATGGCAAGACCGCCAGCGTCGAGTACCGGCCCTATTACGGGATGCGCCACGGCGAAGGATTAGACGGCGGCCAGAACGGCCAGCGCTACTGGTTCGCCCACCGCGACGACAGCGGCGACAGCCGCCACCGCATGAAGATCGCCTTCACCGACGACGATTTTTCGCTGCAGGGCGAGGATGCCAGCGTGGCCTCGATCGATCTCACCTGCAGCAACGGCGCGGCCGCTTGCGGCGTTGGTGTCGGCGCGCCGGGCGGCGACCTGGCCAGCGAGACCGCCACCAGCGGCCTGCCGATCCGCCTGCTGCGCAAGCCCTCGGCGCCGCTGCGCTTCGGCAACCGCAACGGCACCCACTGGCGCCTGGTGACGCAACTGGCGCTGAATCACCGCTCGCTGGCCGACCTCGACGCCTTCCGCGAGACCCTGGCCTTGTACGACCTGTCGCACGCCAAGGCCTCGCAGCGCCAGATCGCCGGCGTTACCGCAATGGCGTCAAACCCGGCCACCGCCTGGCTGCGCAACCGCTACGGCGCAAGCCTGGTGCACGGCATCGAGATCCGCATGACCGTGGACGAGGACGCCTTCGCCGGCAGCAGCGTGTTCGTGTTCGCCCAGGTCGTGAGCCGTTTCCTGGGCCTGTACGTGCACCTGAACAGCTTTACTCGGCTGGTGCTGGTGTCGGGGCAGAGCGACAAGGAGTTGCTGCGATGCGAGCCCCGCAACGGCAGCCTGGCGCTGGTGTGAGCACGCGGATGGGCGGCGGCGCCATCGTCGACCTGCTGCGCCAGCCGCAACGCTACGAATTCTTCCAGGCGGTGCGGCTGCTGGTGTGCTGGCTGGCGCACCAGGGCATCGCGCCCGAGCATGCGCTCGGCAGCCTGATCCGCTTTCGCAACAGCCTGGGCCTGGCCTTTCCCGCCAGCGAGATCGAAGCCATCGTGCCCACTACCGAGGGCGTGCCGATGGTGAGCGTCACGCCCACGCTGATGGGACTGCTGGGCGTGATGGGGACCTTGCCGCTGCATTACACCGAGCGCTTCGCGGCCTGGGAGCTCGCCATGCGCGACGAAGGGCCGCGCGCCTTCCTCGACCTGTTCTCGAGCCGCCAGGTGGCGCTGTTCTACCGCGCCTGGTGCAAGTACCGGGTGCGCCATCTGATGGAATCCGATCTCGACCGCTTCCAGCCGCTGCTGCTGGCGCTGGCCGGCGTGCCGACGCGCCAGGACGGCATGCCTGGCTTGGAAGCGGCCAGCCTGGCCCGGTTCGCGGCGCCGCTGCGCAGCCGGGTGGTCAGCGCGGACTTGATCGCGGGCGTCTTGAAAGCTTACTTCCGGGTGCCGCTGCGGGTCGAGCAATTTACCGGACGCTGGGACGTGCTCGAGCCGGGGCAGCGCACGCGGCTCGCATGCAATAACTGCGTGCTGGGGGAGGGCGCCACCGCGGGCGCGCGGCTGCTGCGGCCCGAGCTGGGCATCCGCATCCGGCTGGGGCCGGTGGATGCGAGCGTTTTCGAACGCTTCCTGCCCGGCGCGCCGGGCGCCAAGGCGCTGTCAGCTCTGCTGGACCGCTTCGCGGTCGAGGTGCCTTACCGCGAGCTGCAGGTGGTGCTGCGGCGCGAGGATGTCGACGGCGCCTGCCTGGACGGCTCGGCGCGCCTGGGGCTGGATGGATTCCTGTGCACCCGTGCCGGGCGGCGCGACCGCGATGACGTGTGCTATCTGCTCGACTGAATCAAGTGAAGTTGCAGCGGGCATGCGCGCGCCGCGGACGCGGCGGTCGACCTACAATCGATGCGAATGAACCGCATTGACAAGGAGGCTTTATGCAACAAGTAGAAAACATGCAGCCGGCGGATCACGTGGAGCCGGCCGCCACCCAATCCCTGCAGGGCCGCAAGGTTGCGGTCCTGATGACCGACGGCGTCGAGCAGGTCGAATACACCGAACCGCGCCGCTTCCTCGAGGGGCTGGGCGTGAATGTGACGCTGGTCTCGCCCAAGAAGGCCGGCGAGGAGATCCAGGGCTTCAATCACCTGACGCCGGACCAGAAATTCAAGGTCGAACTCGGCGTGCAGGACGCCAAGCCGGGCGACTACGACCTGCTGCTGTTGCCGGGCGGTGTGGCCAACCCGGACAACCTGCGCCTGAGCCCCGAGTCCATCGCCTTCATCAAGGCCTTCGGCGACGAGGACAAGCCGATCGCCGCGATCTGCCACGGCCCATGGCCGCTGATCGACGCCGGCGTGGCCGAGTCGAAGCACCTGACCAGCTGGCCTTCGTTGCAGCACGACCTGCGCAACGCGGGCGCGGAATGGACCGATGAAGAAGTCGTCGTGGACGGCAAGCTGATCACCAGCCGCAAGCCGGATGATATTCCGGCGTTCAATGAGGCGATCCAGAAGCAGTTGATGGTGCTGCAGCAGGCGGGGAGTGATCCGGGGCCGACGTCGTGAAGTCGTCGAATCGTGTTTGCATGCTGTGATCGTTAGCCCAAGCACGTCGTCCCCGCGAAGGCGGGGACCCAAGTTTTCAACCGAAGTCACGCAGCCTAGAATCCAGCATCATTGCAGGTGTTCATACAGCGTCACGCTCCCCACCGCAATCAACACCAGCCCACCAAAAATCTCGGCCCGCTTGCCCACCACCGCCCCGATGCGGCGCCCGATCAACAACCCCAACGTCACCATGGTCAGCGTCGCCAGCCCAATGGCCAGCGCCGGCCACACGATCCCCGTCTCCGCAAACGCCAAGCTGACACCAACCACCATCGCATCGATGCTGGTGGCAAACCCCGTCAACGCCAGCAGCCAGAACGGCCGTCCAGGATCGCCCGCATCGTTATCCGGCTTGCCGCAACCTTCGACGATCATGCGACCCCCCAGCCCTCCGAGCAGGACGAAGGCAATCCAATGGTCCCAGCTCTCGACGTAGGAAGCGGCGATGCTCCCCAGCGCCCAGCCGACCAGCGGCGTCACACCTTCGATGATTCCGAACAGAAGGCCGACCTTCAGCGCATCCTTGAACAGGACGTGAGCACGGCGTGAACCCATGGCGATCGCGACGGCAAAGGCGTCGGTGGACATGGCGAAGGCGAGGATGATGATTGCAGCGAGAGACATGACAGCTTTCCGATCGGGCACGACACAAGGCATGTCGCACGGCCCGATCGTCGCGCGAACATGCCAATGGTCTTGCCAACCAGAAGGCTTCCGCACCATGACGTGGAGGCGTCAAGTGTGTTGATGCGGAACTTTCGATTGTGAAAGAGGCTACTCCCCAAGGGCGGGGGCATGGTAACGCAAGAATAGAGCGTGGACAAGTTTCGATGAGGTTGCGGCGATACGGTAATGCACTTTAATTGACGTGGTAAGGCAATCGCATTACCATTCTGGATACCCCCTTTGTTGGAGAGTGCTATGCCTGCTACCCTTGAAGTCGAATCCACACTGACCGATCGCTACCAGACCACAGTGCCGGAAACTGTGCGCCGCGCCCTCAGGCTTGGCAAGCGCGATAGGATTCACTACACAATCCGGCCTGGCGGCGAGGTCGTGCTGACGCGCGCCGAAGTGTCTGATGGCGACGATCCGGTACTTAGCCAGTTTCTGGGTTTTCTGGCTCGCGATATTGCAACTCATCCAGAACGGCTGCAGGCGGTGGATGCTGGCCTCGTCCAACGACTCCATTCGCTGGTTGGGGGCACTGACGTCGATCTCGACGCCACCCTGTCGGCGGACGATGAATGAATAAGAGTAGTCCTACTCTCTTGGTCATTCATGGCTGGACGGTTTTTGCTCACCCGTTGTTTCTCGCTCAGCTTGAAGCCCTGGCTGGACAAGTCGAAGTCTTGAAGCTGAAGGATCCGGTCGGGTATGGGAAGAAAAACGCCAGCAAACGACTGGCGGCAATTACCAAGTTGGCGTTCGATATCATCCCACAGGATCCAACGCGTCCCGAATACCGGCAAGGCAATACGCTCGGTGACGAGCACAAGCATTGGTTCCGCGCGAAGTTTTTCCAGCAGTATCGATTATTTTTTCGGTACCACGCAGCCAGCAAGTTAATCGTCTTCGCGTGGGTCAACGATGAGGACACCAAACGCGCCTACGAGAGCAACGATGACGCTTATCGGGTGTTCCGCAGGATGCTGGAAAGCGGTCACCCTCCGGGCGATTGGGATAAGTTGCTGGCTGAGGCCCAAGCCGAGGAACGGCGCTTGCAGCATGTTGCCGCTGCTACTAAAGCATAGGGATTCATTTCGCAAACTCTTTGAAGTCGCAGAGTGCTGAAAGATCGGCCGCTGTGGCTGCAGTACTGATGCCAGAAATGAGAATGCCGCTGGCGAATCAGCGGCTTTTTGAATGCGGTTGGCGGAGGCGACGGGAGCCTCCCACCGACACATTCACTAGCTCAGCTTTCGAGGATATCTATTGTCGAGGTCGTGTCTAAATGTTGTCAGACCTGCCCCCGCTAATGACGCTGACGTTGGCTGGTCTGCGATCAATCATCGTCCTGAGGAATATCGAGCCACATGACGTAATGCCCTTCATCTGGAGCGCTGCAGATCTTCCCACCTCTAATTTTTGCAGAACATTCGAAATGTGTGAACTCGCCCAAGTTGCCTTCGCTGATCGCGCGGCGAAAATCCTGTGCTATCCGAGGAGCGAGATTTCCAACCACCTCGTCCTGGATGAGTATGCGCACAGTACTTGATTTAGTCTCCACACGCAACTGCACCTGGATATCAAGTGCTGCGCCTTTACTGGTTCGAGGTCCGCATATGGCTTCAAATGATTGCTGATACCGCTTGGTGCCTAGCACCTCGATCCTGAACTGTCGGGGACCTGTTATGACCGGGATGACCGAGGGAGAGCCAGTTGACAGTTCTTTGGCAGTTCTGCGTGGTGAAAGGGAAGGGGCGGCGATGTGCATTGCGCGGAAATATACCTCCAATGCCCAGAGTGTATCGTTCAGCGCACGATGGGCCGTGCCGCTTTCCAGGCCGAGGTAGTCAACAAGGTGCACTAATTTGTGGTTCGGTAAATCAGGCCAAGCCTCTCGAGCCCGGGCGAGTGCGCAATGTCCGATGTTCTTGAGCGGCCGCCGACCGTGCCGGGCGAGCGCGGAGTTAAGGAAGCCTGTGTCGAAGTTGATATTGAACGAGACGACGTCATGATCGCTGATGAACTCGATAAATTCATCAAGCACGACCTCCATTCGGCGTCCTGTAGTGGTCAAGTAATTCCG
>DDKG01000309.1:0-11231 GCA_002339265.1 Massilia sp. UBA2604
GCCGCGGATGCGCCAGCCGCTCACGTTCGGGTAGCGCCCATCCCATTCGGCGCTGACGTCCTGCAGCATGCCGCGCGGCGCATAGTCGGCCAGCAGCTGGCGCTGCACCGGCGTGACCGGCAGGTACTGGGCCAGCGCCGCCAGCGCGCCGATGTCGAGCCCGCGCGCGCGCAGGGCGCCGCGCTCGGGCTGGCCATCGCGCGCGGGGCGCCAGGTTTCTTCCAGCGTGGCCGGCGGCAGCGCGCGGCCGTCGCGCGCCACCACGGCGAAATTGTCGAGGCGGATCGTGTGGCCGTGGGCGCCGAAGGTCGGCTTGCCGTCGGCCCCGTTCGGCAGCAATTCCTCGCGCGCCGACAGGCGGCCGCTGACGCGCGCCAGCTGCAGGGGCGCGATGTCCTTGCCCAGGCGCGCATTGACCCCGGCCAGGGCCAGGTCGGCGGTGAAGCCGGCCAGGCGCGCCTGGTCGAAGCTCAGCCAGGCGCGCAGCGAACCGCGGCCGCGCTCGAGCTGGATCGGATAGTCGACGAAACGCTTCCAGGCGCCGAGGTCGACGTCGCGCAGGTCGGCGTACAGCTCGCCCTTCCAGCGCCTCACGTCCGACGGCCGCTCGCCGAAGCGGTGGCGGAACTGCGCGCGTACGTCGACAGGGCTGCCCAGCGCCCGCGGCGGCGTGGCCTTCAGCGCGAAGTGGTGGGTACCCCAGCGGTTCAATAGCGCCAGGGTCACGCCTTCCAGCGCCAGCGGCGGGGTGCCGCGCAGTTCGTCGGTCCAGTCGACCCGGCCGTCGCGGATCACGATCTCGCGCTGGCGCAGCAGCCAGTCGCCGCCGCCGCCGCCGGCCTTGTTGGGGTCGATCCGGACACCGGCGACCTCGATCACGCCATCCAGCCCGCGCCGCACCGCCAGGCGCGGCCCCTTGATCTCGAGCGAGGCGAAACGCGGCTCGAAGGCGGCCACGCTCCACCAGCCCAGGGTCGCCTCGACCTGCGGCAGCGCCAGCACCTGGCGCCCATCGCGGTCGTGCAGGCGCACCTCGCTGAGCGCCAGGGCCGGCCGCAGTCCATGCCAGGATGCGGCCAGGCGCGCGATCGTGACCCGGCTGCCGAGGGCGTTGCCGGCCATGCGCTCGATGTCGCTTTTATACAGGTCGATGTTCGGGAGGATGGCGTAGCGCAGCACCAGGAACAGCACGGCGAGCGCGAAATACACCAGCAGCACCAGCTTGATGGTGAAGCCGAGCACGTGGTGCGAGGCCAGGTTGGCCATGCGGTAGGCCGCACGCAGCCGCCGCCAGCGCACGGCCAGCGGGGAGGACGCGGACGCCGCCTCCGGATCCGGGTTGTGCATCAAAGTGCTAATAACAAAGGCTCGCCGTAAAGTTAACTCTTGAATAAAACAGGTCGCTTGCAACAGTTGCGGCGTCTACCTTACCATCGGTGTTGACCCAGGCAGCGGTAACGTGTCCGATGAGCGGACCATTTTACCGCATCGCGTACCCTATTCCCCCAGGATTGACGATGACCCCAGCTTCCCCCGCCTGCGCTTCACGCTTCGTCCAGCGCTGGCTCGACGCCGCCCCCGAACGCGCCACCCAACTGGCAGAATTGTCATCATTATCGCTGGGCGGCGCCGATTTCCGCGCGCTGTTGGAGCGCGAACTGGGCCTTGGCCTGCCGCTGGAACGGGCCATGCGCCGCGTGCGCAACCTGCTGGTCTCCACCATCGTGGCGCGCGACCTGGGCGGCCAGGCCGACCTCGACGAGGTGGTCACGGCCATGACGGCCTTCGCCGACTTCGCGATCCAGACCCATGCCGCGCGCCTGACCGAAGAACTGGTGGCCAGCCACGGCATGCCGATGGGCGAAGAATCCGGCCGTCCCCAGCAGCTGATGGTGCTGGCCATGGGCAAGCAGGGCGGCGGCGAACTCAACGTTTCGTCGGACATCGACCTGATCTTCGTCTATCCCGAAGACGGCGAGACCGCGGCCGGCCCCGGCCAGCGCCAGCTATCGAACCACGAGTTCTTCGTGCGCCTCGGGCGGCGCCTGAACGCGGCCCTGTCCGAAGTGATCGAAGATGGCTTCGTGTTCCGGGTCGACATGGCGCTGCGCCCCAACGGCAAATCGGGCCCGCTGGCGGCCAGCCTGGGCATGGTCGAGGAATACCTGATCGTCCAGGGCCGCGAATGGGAGCGCTATGCCTGGGTCAAGGCGCGCGCCGTCACCGGCGACCCCGAAGATATCGCCGCACTGGACGCCATCGTGCGGCCCTTCGTGTTCCGGCGCTACCTCGACTTCGGCGTGATCGACGCGATCCGCAATATGCACGCCCAGATCCGCGCCGAGGTGAAGCGCCAGGAGCGCCTGCACCCCGAGCGCAGCCACAACGTCAAGCTGGGACGCGGCGGCATCCGCGAGATCGAGTTCCTGGCCCAGGTGTTCCAGCTGATCCGCGGCGGACGCGATCCGGCGCTGCGCGAGCGCTCCACCCGCAAAACCCTGCTGCTGCTGGCCGAGCGCGAGCTGCTGCCGCTCGAGACCGCCCTACGCCTGCTGCAGGCCTACACCTTCCTGCGCAACCTCGAACACCGGGTGCAATACCTGGAAGACGCCCAGACCCACACCCTGCCCGTGGGCGAAGACGACCGCCAGCTGGTGGCGCGCATGATGGGGTATGGGGACGAAGCGACCCTGCTGGCGAAGCTCGATGAACAGCGCAGCTATGTGGCCCAGCAGTTCGACGCCATCTTCGCCGACAAGGAAAAGCCCGACGACAATCCGGACGCCCCGGCCCTGGTCGACGAACTGGACAATGTGGATGCACTGGCCGGCCGCCTGGCCGCGCTCGGCTTCGACGACGCCCGCACCGCGGCCAGCCGCCTGGCCGCGACCCTGCAGGGTCCGCGCCTGTCGAACCTGCCCGATGCCAGCCGTGAAAAACTGCTGGCCCTGGTCGACGCCGCCCTGCCGCTGGTGGCCACCGTGGTGCGCGAAGCCGGGATCGGCAGCCACGCCGCCACCCTGGGCCGCCTGCTCGACCTGTTCGAGGCGATCGCGCGCCGCTCGGCCTACCTGTCGCTGCTGACCGAATACCCGCACACGCTCGAGCGCGTGATCCGGATGATCAATGCCAGCGGCTGGGCCGCCACCTTCCTCACCCAGCACCCGATCCTGCTCGACGAACTGCTGGACGACCGCAATGCCGGCGCCGGCGACCTCGAGCAACTGGCCGCCATCCTCGACGAGCATCTGACGGAAGCTGCCGGCGATACCGAGCGCCAGCTCGACATCCTGCGCGAAGCCCACCATGCGCAGCTGTTCCGCCTGCTGGCGCTGGACCTCGCAGGCGAGCTGTCGGTCGAGCGCCTGGCAGACCACCTGTCGGCGCTGGCCGACACCATCGTCGGCGCCGTGATCAAGCATGCCTGGCGCACCGTCAACGGCCGCCACCGCGAGGAACCGGCGTTCGCCGTCATCGCCTACGGCAAGCTGGGCGGCAAGGAGCTGGGCTATGTGTCCGATCTCGACGTCATCTTTTTATATGACGACGAAGACCAGGACGCCCCGCCCCTGTACGCGCGCCTGGCCCAGCGCTTCATTACCTGGATGACGGCGCATACCGCGGCCGGCATCCTGTTCGACGTCGACATCGCCCTGCGTCCGGACGGCGCCAGCGGCATGCTGGTCTCGTCGGTGGCCGCCTTCGAGCGCTACCAGAACGATGCGGCCTGGCTGTGGGAACACCAGGCCCTGACCCGGGCCCGCTTCTGCGCGGGCGAGCCCGCCATCGGCGCGCGCTTCGAGGCGATCCGCGAGCAGGTGCTGCGCAAGGACCGCAGCGCCCAGGACACGCAGGACAGGCAGCTGAAGGAAGAAGTGGTGAACATGCGCCAGCGCATGCGCGACGCCAACGTCAACCGCAGCGAGCTGTTCGACCTCAAGCACGACCTGGGCGGCATGATCGACATCGAGTTCATCGTGCAATACCTGGTGCTGCGCCACGCCGCGCGCTACCCGCAGCTGACCGCGAACGCCGGCAATATCGCGCTGCTGCGCCGCTGCGGAGAGTTGGGCCTGATCGACGCCGGCCTGGCGGCAGAAGTGGCCGACGCCTACCGCGCCATGCGCAAGCTGCAGCACAGCGTGCGGCTGCAGGGCCAGGACAAGACCCGGGTCGAGCCGGGCCTGGTCTGCCACCATCCGGACAGCGTGCAGCGCCTGTGGCAGGCCTGTTTCGGCGCCTGATCTCTCTCTTTTCTTCCTCTCCCTCCCCTCGATTCGAATGCGCACCACCCCGGTGCGCATACCCGCCTTGCGCACCAAAATTACTCGTCCATTCACCTTTTATGCACTACCGATAAGCAATTGATTTTCCTGACTTTTGGGTCAATTAATTTCTTTTTGATAACTGTTGTTTTTGCCACAAAAACGGGTCTTTGACGCGTTGACACTGATCAATACGGAATGGTTCCATACAGATGTGTATGCACTACGGAACCGTCCGTTACCCACGGGCGTCCGCATGCGCACGGGTTGCACCTATTAATCATAAAGGTCGTTCCACCCCTTGGTGGAACGCAGGATGGAGAGCACATGCAACAACGTACCAAGATCGCATTAGCCGTCGCGCTGGCATTGCCGGCAATGACAGCCCTCGCACAGGAAGCCTTGCAGCGCGTCGAAGTGACCGGTTCCCGTATCCGCCAGGTCGACCTGGAAACGGCGCAGCCGATCCAGGTGATGAACGCGGAACAGATCCAGAAGAGTGGCCTGATCACCGTCGGCGACGTCATCAACAACCTGTCCTCGGCCGGCACCCCGGCGTTCAGCAAGGGCACCGCGCTCGGCGCGGGCCGCGAACAGGGTGGCCAGTTCGTCGACATGCGCAACCTCGGCGCCAACCGCGTGCTGGTGCTGGTGGACGGCAAGCGCTGGACCCAGACCGTCAACGGCTATACCGACATGTCGACCGTGCCGTCGGCGCTGATCGAACGCATCGAGATCCTGAAGGATGGCGCTTCGTCGATCTATGGTTCGGACGCGATCTCGGGCGTGATCAACATCATCCTGAAGAAGGAAATGCAGGGCGGCCAGGCCAGCGTCTACGTCGGCCAGAACGAAAAACACGACGCCCAGACCAAGGACTACTCGATCACCTACGGCGCCGGCGACGACAAGGCTTCGCTGCTGTTCGGCCTGACCCACAGCGACCAGGGCGAAGTCTGGGCCCGCACCCGCGCGGCGACCGCCACCACCTATGGTCCCAACCACCCGACCACCGGCCTGGCTGGCGGACCGTGGGGCCGCATCCGCCAGGTGAGCGCCACCGGCGCCGCCACCGGCTTCGACCGCATCCTGAACCACACCGGCGCCAGCCTGGGCGACGGCGTCGGCGCGGACGTGCGCGATCCGAACAATTATCACAACTTCGTCAGCACCAACGAGCCGGACCTGTTCAACTCGACGTCGCAGATGATGTTCCAGACGCCGACCAAGCTGACCTCGATCTTCGTCAAGGGCGAAGTCGCGCTGCCGCTGGACATGCGCTTCAAGACCACCGCGATGTATGCCGACCGCAACTCGACGCGCCAGGTCGCCGGCTATCCGATGAGCTCGACGGCTCAGTCGAAGAATCCGGTCTATATCGACAAGGACAGCTACTACAATCCGTACGGCAACCAGGTCGCCGGCGCCGGCAATGGCCAGGACCTGTTCTTCTTCCGCCGCACCATCGAGCTGCCGCGCGTCACCGACAACCAGAACCGCACCCTGCACATCGACGCCACGCTGGAAGGCGAATTCGACCTGCGCGGCCTGCCATGGAACTGGAGCGTCGGCTACAACCACAGCAAGGTCAGCGGCCTGGTATCGGGACGCGGCGACCTCAACCTGATCAACCTGAAACGCGCGCTTGGCCCATCGTTCATGAACGCCTCCGGCCAGGTGCAGTGCGGCACGCCGACGGCGCCGATCGGCCTGTCCGAATGCATACCGTTCAACATCCTGGGCGGCCCATCGGCCTCGAATCCGGATGCGCTTGAGTATGTGGTGGCAACGTCGCAGTCGACCTACGGCTCGACCGTCAACAGCGCCACCGCCGACATCACCGGTGAACTGTTCAACCTGCCGGCGGGCGCGGTGGGCGTGGCGGGCGGTATTGAGCACCGCGAAGTGCGCGGCGAAGACGTCCCCGACCTGTTCTCGCAATCGGGCTACTCGACCACCCTGGCAGGCAACCCGACTTATGGCCGCTACTCGGTGCGCGAAGCCTACGTCGAAGCGAACATCCCGCTGCTCAAGGGCGTGTTCCTGGCCGACCTGCTGAGCCTGAACCTGGCGACCCGCTACTCGGACTACTCGAACTTCGGTTCGACCAACAACAGCAAGGCCAGCGTGATGTGGAAACCGATCCGCGACGTGCTGGTGCGCGGCACCTATGCCGAAGGCTTCCGAGCCCCGACCCTGGGCGACACCTTCGGCGGCGGCTCGCAGACCTTCGCCAACTACCTGGACGCCTGCGACAGCCGCTTCGGCGAAGCGGCCCTGAACCCGGCCGTGGCGGCGCGCTGCGCGGCCGATGGGGTGCCTACCGGCTTCCGCCAACGTAACTCGGTTGGCGCCGAAGTGCCGTCCGGCGGCGGCCAGACCCCGGTCCCGTTCACGACCGGCGCCGGCAATGCCTTCCTGCAACCGGAGACGGCCAAGAACCGTACGCTGGGCTTCGTCTTCAGCCCAGCGGCCGTGCCTGGCTTCTCGCTGTCGCTGGACTGGTTCAGCATCAAGATCGACAACCTGATCTCGGGCGTGTCGGCGACCGACACGATCGAGGAGTGCTACGTCAACAACGTGCAGAACTTCTGCTCGCTGATCACGCGCGACGTGACCGGTCAGGTGGTTGATCTGCAGATCGGCAACACCAACCGTGGCAAGGTCGAGACCGAGGGTCTCGACCTGGCGGTGTCCTACCGCCTGCCGCGCACGTCGTGGGGCCAATTCGGCCTGCGCAGCGAGTCGACCTACACCGACAAGTACCGTGAACAGCCGGTCCTGGGTGCGGACTGGGTCTCGTACGTCGGCGAGTGGGACATCTACCGCCTGAAATCGAACCTGTCGCTCGACTGGAGCCTGGGCAACTGGAGCGCGACCTTCACGACCCGTTTCTACAGCAGCCAGAAGAACCGCTGCTGGGACGTGGCCGCGGGGCTCGAGTGCTCGAATCCGACCGACAAGGCCAGCTGGGGCACCGGCTACACCCGCGCCAAGGAGATGTGGTACAGCGACCTGTCGGTCGGCTATGCCCTGCCGTGGAATGCGAAGATCCTGGTCGGCGCGAACAATGTGTTCGACAAGAAGCCGGTGATCAACTACAACGCGACCTCGAACTACGGCGGCACCTCGTCGTCGTCGGCAGTGAACCCGGATCTGCCGCTGGACCGCTTCGTGTACTTCCGCTACAACCAGGCGTTCTAAGCACTTCCAAGTTCACGCAATTTAATTGCTCAAAAAACCCGCCCGGCGCAAGCCAGGCGGGTTTTTTTTCGTCTTGCCAAATTTAGATCAATTATTGACCCCCCAGTCAATAACTTGTCAAAACCCCAATCTATAAATACACATTTCTGCAACACATTCGTCATACTCGCGCGTATGCATTGACAGTCATATACGGCGAGTGTTTTTATTGCTGCCTTGAAAAGTCGATTTACCAATCCGTTGGCGATTTTCAGCGAGTCGCTTCGCGACATTTTTCGGTGGCAGTGCCCTTCCCTTCGGTGCCGCCGCGCTTACACCCCTAGGAGTTTTGCAACATGATGGAAACACTCTTGTCCCGCTCGGTCCGTGCGATCTGCCTCGGCGGCATGACCCTCGGCATGACCGCTGCGATCGCACAGGAAGCTTCGGCGCCTCTGCAACGCGTTGAAGTGACCGGTTCGCGTATCCGCCAAGTCGACCTGGAAACCGCACAGCCAATCCAGATCATGAACGCTGAACAGATCGCCAAGTCCGGTCTGGTCACTGTGGGCGACGTCCTGAACAACCTGTCGTCGGCAGGCGCTCCCGACTTCTCGCGTTCGGGCTCGCTGACCTCGAACACCGAAGCTGGCGGCCAATACGTCAGCCTGCGCAACCTGGGCGCGAACCGCCTGCTGGTCCTGGTGGACGGCAAGCGCTGGACCCAGACCGTTGCCGGCTACACCGACCTGTCGACCATCCCGTCGGCCATGATCGAGCGCATGGAAATCCTGAAGGACGGCGCTTCGTCGATCTACGGCTCGGACGCGATCGCAGGCGTGGTCAACATCATTCTGAAGAAGAGCATGCAGGGCGGCCAGCTGTCCCTGTACACCGGCCAGAACGAAAAGAACGACGGCAAGAACAAGGACTTCTCGCTGACCTACGGCGCAGGCGACGACAAGGCATCGCTGATGTTCGGCCTGTCGCACACCGAACAAGGCGTCGTGTGGACCGGCACCCGTCCGCGCACCCAGTACAGCAACGGCCTGGGCCACCCAATGGCCGGCCTGGGCGCTGGTCCATGGGGCCGCATCACCCCGGTCAACCCGGCCAACGGCGGTTCGCTGAACCAGAACTCGCCAGGAGGCTGGAACCGCTACCTGAACCACACCGGTGACTGGAGCGGCAACGGCGTTGGCGCAGACTCGCGCAACCCGAACAACTACCACGAATACACCGGCGCGTACGAAGACCAGTACAACTCGAGCCAGGACATGCACCTGCTGTCGCCGAACAAGCTGGACACTCTGTTCGTCAAGGGCGAAGTGGCCCTGCCGAAGGACATGCGCCTGAAGACCACCGCGATGTACTCGCAGCGTGAATCGCAGCGCCAGATCGCCGGCTACCCGCTGCAGTCGACCTCGCAGGGCGACTACCCTGTCTACATCGACAAGGACAACTACTACAACCCGTACGGCAACCAGGTCGCTGGCGCCGGCATGGGCCAGGACCTGTTCTTCGCCCGCCGCACCATCGAGCTGCCACGCATCACCGACAACGAAAACCGCACCCTGCACATCGACGCCAGCCTCGAAGGTGAGTTCATGGTCAAGGACCTGGCGTGGAACTGGAGCGTCGGCTACAACCACAACAAGGTCTCGGGCACCGCGAACGACCGCGGCAACATCAACCTGCTGAACCTGAAGAACGCCCTGGGTCCATCGTTCATGAACGCCTCCGGCGTCGTGCAGTGCGGCACCCCGGACAATCCGATCGCCCTCGGCAGCTGCACCCCATGGGACATCCTGGGCGGCCCATCGGCGTCGACCCCGGAAGCGCTGGCTTACGTCAACACCAACGGCACCAAGACCTACGGTTCGACCATCAACAGCGCCACCGCCGACCTGGCCGGCGAAGTGTTCCAGCTGCCAGCCGGCGCCGTCGGCGTCGCAGTCGGCCTGGAGCATCGCGAAGTCAAGGGTTCGGACGTTCCTGACCAGTTCTCGCAGTCGGGCTACTCGACCAACCTGTCGGGCCAGCCGACCTACGGCCGCTACACCGTGCGCGAAGCGTACGCCGAGATCAACGTGCCAGTGCTGAAAGACCAGCCGTTCGCAGAACTGCTGAGCTTCAACGTGGCAACCCGTCACTCGGACTACAGCAACTTCGGCGTGACCAACAACAGCAAGTTCAGCTTCATGTACAAGCCGGTCAATGATGTCCTGGTCCGCGGTACCTGGGCTGAAGGTTTCCGCGCTCCGACCCTGGACGACATCTCGGGCGGCGGTTCGCAGTCGTTCGATACCTTCCTGGACCCATGCGACAGCGTGTTCGGCGAAGCCTCGCGCGACCCGGCCGTTGCCGCACGTTGCTCGAGCGGCTTCGGCGGCGTGGCCGCGACCCCGGTCAGCTACCGTCAGCTGCGCCAGGCAGGCACCCCAATCACGAGCGCTGGCGGCGACCAGTCGCTGGTGGCCTTCAATTCGGGCGCCGGCAACGAGTTCCTGCAGCCTGAAACCGCGGTCACCAAGACCGTCGGCTTCGTGTACAGCCCTTCGTACCTGCCAGGCTTCACCATCGGCCTCGACTGGTACAACATCTCGATCGAGAACCGCATCACTGCCATCGGCGCCGACTACGTGGCCGAGGAATGCTACCTGCGCGGCAACGCCAACTACTGCAGCGTGATCGGTCGCGATTCGGTCACCGGCAACATCAACCGCCTGTCGCGCGGCAATGCCAACCTGGGCGAGATGGAAACCGAAGGCCTGGACCTGTCGATCTCGTATCGCCTGCCACGCACCGCCTACGGCCAGTTCAGCATCCGCAACGAGACCTCGTACGTCGACAAGTTCCGCACCCGCGACAACGCGGAATCGGACTGGAACAACTACGCCGGCCTGTACTACTACAACCGCGTGAAGTCGAACACCTCGCTCGACTGGTCGCTGGGCGACTGGAGCGCCACCTGGGGCTTCCGTTACCAGAGCGGTGCGAAGGACAGCTGCTGGCAGGTCAACCCGGCCATCGAGTGCAACATGCCTGACTACAAGAGCTACTCGTACGGCACTGGCGCGAACAAGCTGGGCTCGGTCACCATCCATGACCTGAGCGTCGGCTACCGCACCAACTGGGATGCCCGCATCCTGTTCGGTATCAACAACCTGTTCGACAAAGCTCCGCGCACCGTGTATGAGTCGCTGGCCGATGCCGCAAAGGTCGACGCTGACCTGGGCCTGGACCGCTTCTTCTACGTCCGCTACACCCAGAACTTCTAATGGAACGGGGCCGCAAGGCCCTCTCCTTAGGAGTTGAACGAATGCCCGCCCGGCCTAGCCGGGCGGGCATTTTTACTTGGGCTCACTGCCCTGCCGCCGCCGACGCGGTATCATGGCGGTTTGCCTGCGCCGTGCACCCGCTGCACCGCCTCATCCCCTACCGTATGACCATCAAACTCAAGAACGACAAGGACGTCGCCAAGATGCGCGTCGCCGGCCGCCTCGCCGCCGAGGTGCTGGAAATGATCAAGGAATACGTCGTGCCCGGCGTCTCCACCGAAGAGCTCGACCGCCGCTGCCATGATTACATCCGCAAGGTGCAGAAGGCCACGCCGGCCAATGTCGGCTACCACGGCTTTCCGAAAACCCTGTGCACCTCGGTCAACGGCGTGGTCTGCCACGGCATCCCGAGCGAGAAGGACATTTTGAAAGACGGCGACATCGTCAACATCGACGTCACCGTGATCAAGGACGGCTGGCACGGCGACACCAGCCGCATGTA
>DDKG01000309.1:11444-15341 GCA_002339265.1 Massilia sp. UBA2604
CGTCTACCACGAAGAGCCGCAGGTGCTGCACTACGGCCGCCCGAACACCGGCCTGCTGCTGAAGGAAGGCATGACCTTTACGGTCGAGCCGATGATCAATATTGGCGAGGAAGACGTGATCCAGCTCGACGACGGCTGGACCGTGATGACGCGCGACGGTTCGCTGTCGGCCCAGTGGGAACACATGATCGTGGTGACGAAGAACGGCTTCGAGATCCTGACGCCGTGGCCGGACGCCTGATTCGCCTGCGCTGAGCGCAAAGAAAAAGGCTGGACTCCTCGCGGAGTCCAGCCTTTTTTGCATCCCGCCGCGCCCCTGCGGGCGCGGTGGAGTGGTCCCGGCTTAGAACTTGTAGTTGCCAGTGACGTACAGCTGACGGCCCAGTGGGTCGGCGTAGCGCGGGTCGAAGCCGACCTGGTGGCCCGACGAGGCGCGCAGCGACAGTGGCGGCTTGCGGTCGAAGATGTTCTTCATGCCGGCGCGCAGCGTGAAGGCATCGGTGAACACATAGCGGCCCTGCCAGTCGAAGGTGGTGAACGACGGCACTTCCAGGCGGAAGCCGGTGACGTTGACGCCGGTATCCAGGTTACGCACGGTCGCCGCCGCGTCGGTGTAGCCGTTGCGGTAGTTGACGATCAGCGAGTTTGACAGCTTGCCGGTGTCCAGCGTGGTCGACAGGCGGACGATGTGGCGGAACGTCACGGCATTGTTGGTGCCGAAGTAGTTCAGGCTGTTGGTCCAGTCGTTGGCGGTGCCGGCGCGGGTGTAGTCCGACTTCAGCATGTAGGTGCCGTTCAGGGTCGCCGTCAGGTTGCCGAAGCCGAAGCGGTGGCGGCCGGTCAGGTCCCAGTCGATACCACGGTTGTGGGTCTGGCCGATGTTCACCGACGAGCGCAGGAAGGCCCAGTAGGTGTTGCCGGTTGCCGGTTCGGTGTAGGTGCTGAACAGCTGGCGGAACTGCTCCGGGTTGGCCCAGGCCTGCTGCTCGCTGACCGCGCTCACCGCATCCTTGATCTTCACGTCCCACAGGTCCAGGCCTGCCGAGAAGCGCGACGACGGCTCGAAGCGCATGCCGACGGTGAACTGCTTCGAGGTTTCCGGACGCATGTTCTCGTTACCCGTCGACAGCACGTTGTACTGGGTGGTGCCTGGACGGCACAGGGTCGGATCCTGGATCGGGCAGCCCCACGACGACGCGGTGAAGCCGGCGTTGACCAGCGGCTGGGCGATGTCCAGCATGTCTGGCGCCTTGAAGCCGGTGCCGTAGGAGCCGCGGAACAGCAGCTGCTGCGAAGGCTGCCAGCGCGCCGACACCTTGTAGGTGCTCTTCGAGTGGTCGCTGCCGACCTTGCGGCCGCGAACGCCATCGTCGATCGCCGAGATGGTGTCGTAGCGCAGTGCGGCCGTCACTTCGATCTCTTTGGTGATCGGCGCCAGCACTTCGGCGAAGGCGCCGGCGTTGTCGCGGGTCAGGTCGTAGCGTGCAGGCGCGTTGAAGTTGTAGATCACGCCATTGACCGCATCGGCCGACGGATCCTGCTGGTACGAGTATTCGCGGTAGTCGGCGCCGATTGCCAGCTGGGCCATGCCGCCTTTCATGCCGAACAGCTCGTGCGAACCGCGCAGGTCGGCCGCCTTCAGGGTGGTCGATGCTTCGCGGATCGAACCGTGGAAGATCGAGTTCTGGATCAGCTGTTGGGTCGCTTCGCTCTGCTGGCCGATCGGGGCGAACGGATTGAAGGCATTATTTGCCAGCATCGAGCGGAATTCGGCATTGCGCATGTAGCCGCCGACGTAGCGCTCGTCGATCGAGTTTTCCGACCAGGTCAGCGCGCCGCTGACGGTCCAGCCGGCGATCTCGCCGTCCAGGCCGGCCACTGCGTGCTTCGACTCGGTGATGGTCTGGCTGTCGCGGGTGCCCCAGTCATAGGCGCGGTAGTTGCCCGAGACCGAGCTGACGCGGCCCAGTTGCTCAGCGCTCAGGTAAGGCGCCACGTACTGGTTGAACTGCGCCGAACCGGCGGCGATCGAGAATGGCGCGGTGTTCGGTGCGATACGCGCGGTCAGGTCGAAGCGCGAGTAGGCGATGTCGGTGAACGCTTCCCAGTTGTCGCCGAGCTTCTTGGTGCCCTTGACGAAGAAGCTGTCACGCTTGTTTTCCGGGACCATCTCGACGGTCTGGATGTAGTCGAAGGTGCAGTTGCGGGCGGTGGTGCCATTGTTGTTGATGCTGACCACGTTCAGGTCAGGGCAACCGCCATTGGCCAGCAGGTACGGCGAGAAGCCGACCGATGGCAGGGCCGGCACGCCGGTCGGGTTACGGAACGCCACGGTGACGTTGGCCGGCGCCGAGGCGGTGCTGGTGTTGTCGTAGACGTAGTTGGTGCCGTTGCGCGAGAAGGTGCGGAACGCGGTGCTCGCGAAATCGCGCTTGGTCGACAGGATCTGGTCCTGCTCGTCGCGGCGGTAGCTGACCAGCACGTTCCAGCCGTCCTGGTCCAGGTCGCCGAAGCCGTAGGTGGCCGCGACGTAGCGCGAACCGCCGTCCTTGCCGGCGGTCGGCTGGCTGTAGTTGGCTTCGATGTCGCCGCCCTGCTGGTTCTTCTTCAGGACGAAGTTGATGACGCCGGCGATGGCGTCCGAGCCGTACAGCGCCGAGGCGCCGTCGGTCAGGATCTCGACGCGCTCGACGGCGCTCATCGGGATCGCCTGCAGGTTGACGGTGCTGCCCGAACCTTGCGGCGCCAGGCGGCGGCCGTTCAGCAGGACCAGGGTATAGGATTCGCCGATGTCGTGGATCGATGCCGAGACGCGGCCGCCCGAGTTGGTGCCGGCGGCGATGGCGCCGATGGTGAAGCCCTGCATTGCAGGCAGGGTCTGGATCAGTTCCGCGACGCTGGTAGCGCCGGTCTTGGCGATCGCTTCCTGGCTCAGGGTCTGGATCGGCAGTGCGCCTTCGACGTTGATCCGCTTGATGGCGGAACCGGTCACTTCGACGCGCTGGATCGGCGCGTCTTGGGCAACTGCTTGGGTAACTGCGAGGCCGGCTACGAGGCCGAAGGCGAGCCGCACTGCGCGGGCACCCATCTTTTCTTTCAACATCATTGGCATCTCTCTACTGTTTGCGGTGATAAGACGCGCTCGCAACACCCAGCCTGTGTCTCCCCTGCCCGGCGTTACGTCGCGTCTTGATTATGCAAGTGAGCTAAGTTTATGTAACGCAATTTATCCCAAATGTAACTTTTCATCACTATGCCACTAGAGAGATTTTTGTATTTACTTCGCTTAAATTGTTTGCAACTTCGCCTAAATTAGGAGTAAAACTAAAAATCGCAGTGCAGCATTTTTTCTTCGATACATATATAAATTACGAAACATTTCGTTGTAGAACCGCAACCAAAATATAGTTTGTTCGGAAAAAACGCATTTACCTTGCATGAACGACCACTACCGTTATCACAAAAAAACCGGCATCAGCCGGTTTTTCAGTATATTTCCACGTCATTTGCGTGTAACTACAGGCGTGAAAAAGCCCTGGAGGCCGCAATGGCGTCCAGGGCTCGGAGGGTCGAACAGATTACTTGGCGTTCATTAGTGCGACGGTGGTGTCGAGCATGCGGTTCGAGAAGCCCCACTCGTTGTCGTACCACGAGGTCACCTTCACCAGGCGGCCCGAGACCTTGGTCAGCGTCGCGTCGAAGTTCGACGATGCCGGGTTGTGGTTGAAGTCGACCGAGACCAGTGGATCGGTGTTGTAGGTCAGGATGTCCTTCAGCGGACCTTCCGACGCGGCCTTCTTCATGATCTCGTTGATCTCTTCGACCGTGGTGTCGCGCTTGGCGATGAACGACAGGTCGACGATCGACACATTGATTGTCGGCACGCGGATCGCGAAG
>DDKG01000014.1 GCA_002339265.1 Massilia sp. UBA2604
TTGTTTCATGGCGGGATTCAAAAGATTCTGTGTGAAGCATGCAAGCGCGCATTATCCCAGCCGCACGGCCATTTGTCCCGGTCTGCACGAGAAAAAAATGACAATCATGACACCAGGGCGCGCGCCAGGATCGCCTCCAGGTCGACGCCGGTGGGCAACCGCCCATAAGCCCCGCCTACCGGCTGCAGGATGCGCGTGAGCAGGAAGGCCTCGCCCACATACGCCGGCGCATGGCGCAGCAGCACCGCGGCCTGCACCGCCACCACGATCTGCTCGGCAAGCAGCCGCGCGCCGGCTTCATCCTGCAGGCGCGCCGCCAGGCCGTCCAGCAGGGCCGAAACATGGTCGGCGAAGCGCTCGTCCAGCCCGGCCGCCGGCGCCAGCTCGGCGGCCAGCGCAGTACGTGCTGCCTCAGGCGATTTACCCAGCGCGCGCAGCAGGTCCAGGCACATCACATTGCCCGATCCTTCCCAGATCGAATTGACCGGCAGTTCGCGGTACAGCCGCGCCAGCGGGCCGTCCTCGACATAGCCGTTGCCGCCCATGACTTCCATCGCCTCGGCCCCGAAGCCGGGGCCGCGCTTGCAGATCCAGTACTTGCCGGCCGCCGTCAGGATGCGGCCCAGCAGCGCCTGCGACGGATCTTCTCCTTCGTCGAAGCAGCGCGCCAGGCGCAGGGCGAAGGCAGTTGCCGCCTCGGATTCCAGCGCCAGGTCGGCCAGCACGTTCTGCATCAGCGGCTGGTCGGCCAGCGGCCGGCCGAAGGCCATTCGTCCGCGCGCATGGTGCAAGGCGTGACACAGGGCGGCGCGCATGATGCCGGCGCTGCCCAGCACGCAGTCGAGGCGGGTGTGGCTGCCCATCTCGAGGATGGTCGGGATGCCGCGCCCCGGCTTGCCGACCATCCAGCCCAGCGCGCCGCAGAACTCGACCTCGGACGAGGCGTTCGAGCGGTTGCCCAGCTTGTCCTTCAGGCGCTGCACCCGCACGGCATTGCGCCGGCCGTCGGCAAGAAAGCGCGGCACCAGGAAGCAACTGAGGCCGCCCGCAGCCTCATTGTCGCAGCGCGCCAGCACCAGGTGGGCGTCGGCCTGCGGCACCGAATAAAACCATTTGTGGCCGACGAGGCGCCAGGCGCCCTCGCCCACCTCGCCTTCCTCCCCCGGGACCAACGGCGTCGCGCGCGTGGTGTTGGCGCGCACGTCGGAACCGCCCTGCTTCTCGGTCATGCCCATGCCGACCAGGGCGCCGCGCTTGTGCGCCACCGGCAAGGGCCGGGGGTCGTAGTCGCGCGCCAGGATCTTCGGCAGCCAGGTCGCCGCCAGGCTGGGTGCGCGGCGCAGCGCCGGCACCGCGGCATAGGTCATCGTCACCGGGCACTGGGCCCCGTTCTCGGCCTGGCCGAACAGCAGGTATTGCGCCGCCCGCGCCACCTGGGCGCCGGGGCGCGGATCGCTCCACGGCGCGCTATGGGCGCCGGCCTCGATCATCAGCGTCATCAAGGCATGCCAGGCGGGATGGAATTCGGGCTCATCGATGCGGCGCCCGGCGCGGTCGTAGGTTGCCAGGACGGGGCCGTGGACGTTGGCCAGGCGCGCCAGCTCCTGCACTTCGGCGCTGCCGAGCCGCGCCCCAAGCGCTTCCAGCCCGGTGGAGGCCCAGCCGCCGCCCTCGCGCAGCAGCGCCTCTTGCAGCGCCGGATCGCAGGCATACAGGTTGACGCCGATGAACGCTGGGGCCTGGTTTTCGACCTCGTGGGTGGCGAATCTGTCCATGACATGCCCTCTAAGTACATTTGCTGATTGTCAAATGTTGCATTGCGGCATCATAATTGCACTTTATTATGTCGTTACAATCAAGAATAAGCGACAATACACGGTAACAATCTTGACCGCCCAACAATGAGGTTAGCGCCAACATGCTTATCCGGCAAGCAGGCTGCTCCATCTCAACGAAGGGTGAAATCACCGCATGACTTGTGCTTTCTAATGCTTTGCGGAATTTTTCAGTGATAGAGTCGTCTCTGGTTTGGTAGACTTGCACGGATTCACATGTGACATTGGCATGACGTGCACGTGCCGCAACAAGAAAGCTCCCTAGACAACATGCACACCAGTTCCCCCGCCGTGCCCCCGCCCCAGCCAGTCACGCCCGTGCTGCCCGCGGCGCTGCTCGACGGCTTGCTGGAAACGGCCGGCGACGCCGTGTTCCGCGTCGCGTCCGATGGCGCGATCCACGCGGCCGGCACGCGCGCGCAGCGCCTGTCGGGCTTCGAATCCGGCTGCTCGCTGCTGTCGCTGGTGCACGAGATCGATCAGCCGGCGCTGCGCAATGCGCTGGCCGGCGCCGCCGCCGGCCACGAGGCGGTGCTGGTCGAGACGCGCTTCCGCTCGGGCGAGCGCGACCTGTGGTTCGAACTCCGCATTGCGCGCCTGGCCACCGGCGACGAGGCCCCGCTGCTGGTGATCGGCCGCGATATGTCGATCCAGCATGCGACCGAAGAGC
>DDKG01000183.1 GCA_002339265.1 Massilia sp. UBA2604
GCGTAGCCGGCGCCTTCGCCGGCCGGGAACAGGCCGCGCGTGTTCAGGCTTTGCAGGTCGTCGTTGTTGCGCTTGATGCGGATCGGCGACGAGGTGCGGGTCTCGACGCCGGTGAGCACCGCGTCTTCCTTGTAGTAGCCCTTGATCTGCTTGTCGAAGGCGACGAAGGCTTCGCGCAGCGCCACGATCGCATAGTCGGGCAGCGAGGTCGCCAGGTCGGTCAGGTGCACGGCCGGACGGAACGATGGCGTCACCGAACCGAATTCGGTCGACGCCCGGCCCTTGACGAAGTCGCCCATCAGCTGGCCCGGCGCATCATAGGTGCCGCCGCCCAGAACGAAGGCGCGCGATTCGAGCTCGCGCTGGAAGTCGATGCCGGCCAGCGGGTGGCCCGGATAGTCGTCGGGCGTGATGCCGACCACGATCGCGCTGTTGGCGTTGCGCTCGGCGCGCGAATACTGGCTCATGCCGTTGGTGACGACGCGGCCTTCCTCGCTCGAGGCGGCGACCACGGTGCCGCCCGGGCACATGCAGAAGCTGTACACCGAGCGGCCGTTCGAGGCGTGGTGCACGATCTTGTAGTCGGCCGCGCCGAGCAGCTTGTTGCCGGCGTTCGGGCCGAAGCGGCAGACGTCGATCAGCGACTGCGGATGCTCGACCCGGAAGCCGATCGAGAACGGCTTGGCCTCGATGTAGACGCCGCGGTCGTACAGCATCTGGAAGGTGTCGCGCGCGCTGTGGCCGATCGCCATCGTCAGGTGGCGGGTCGCGATTTCTTCGCCGCTGGACAGGCGCACGCCGACCACCTGGCGCACGCCGCCGGTCTCCTCGATCAGCACGTCGTCCACGCGCGTCTCAAAACGGATTTCGCCGCCGAGGCGGATGATCTCGGCCCGCATCTGCTCGACCATCTTGACCAGGCGGAAGGTGCCGATGTGCGGCTTGCTGACGTACATGATCTCTTCCGGCGCGCCGAAGCGCACGAACTCGGTCAGCACCTTGCGGCCGTGGTGATTGCTGTCCTTGATCTGGCTGTACAGCTTGCCGTCCGAGAAGGTGCCGGCGCCGCCTTCGCCGAACTGCACGTTCGACTCGGTATTGAGCTTGCGCTTGCGCCAGAAGCCGAAGGTGTCGACGGTGCGCTCGCGCACGATCTTGCCGCGCTCGAGGATGATCGGATTCAGGCCCATCTGGGCCAGGACCAGCGCCACGAACAGGCCGCAGGGGCCGGTGCCGACCACCACCGGACGCGGGGTGCCCGGGGCCGGCTTGTTGACCTGCACGAACTTGTAGTCCACGTCGGGCGAGGGCATCACGTGCTGGTCGCTCTTGAGGCGCGCCAGCACCGCCGCCTCGCCGCGTACTTCGGCGTCGATCGAGTAGATCAGCACGATGGCGGTCTTCTTGCGCGCATCGTAGCTGCGCTTGTAGACGCTGAAGTCGACCAGGTCGGCGTCCCGGACGCCGAGGCGGGCCAGGATGGCCTCGCGCAGGGCCGGTTCGGGGTGGTTCAGGGGGAGTTTGAGTTCGTTAATTCGCAGCATGGGAGGGTGGTTGCTGGTGAGGCAACAAATGAGAAGCGGACAAAAGCGTCATTTTACTTGGCGTCATCAACGTCGTGTGGGGAAAGCGCCGGCTGCGATGGCAAGTGGCGTCAGGCCGAGATGGTGGAAGTCATCGAGCCTGATAGTTGGTACCGAATAAGTGTAAGTACAAGTCTTCGCTTTGCTGCTTTATTCTTAGAACAAATATCCTTATGCATAAAACGTTAGTTTGAAGGCAATGAAAATTAGACAAATATGTCACGCTACCGAACGATATTTGCACTAATTGATTGAGTCTTGACGTAAATATGGTGGTTTGAGCAAGGGTACTGATCTTTGACAGAATATTGCGGCCCCGGTCCACTTTGGTGCTTGCGGGAGCCAAAATCGTGCGGCTTCGCACCAATCTGGCTGAATTTAATTTGTACTCCTGTTTCCTCATAGGAGAGTGTTGTTTATATGCATACTGCGGAAGTGTGTCATTGACACAATAAGTTGCATCATGGTCTTATGACTCCAGGCAAGCCGGCGGCATTATCAAGTAAATGAATATGTCGTCAATTGTCGCAAGAGAGGAAAAGTTACAAACGCAGTGACTTCAGGATTACAACTAAAAACCAACACCGGCCGCTTCACGAGGGCGGCCGACAAGAGGACAGGAAATCGCATGTTGAAAAAAACCGTATTGGTCCACGCATTGAGCATCGCCTTCGGTAGCGCCGCACTGGGTCTGGCCGTGATGTCGCCGGCAATGGCGCAGTCGAATGCTTCCGGCAGCGTGTTCGGCACCGTCGCCCCGGGCAGCAATGTCCAGATCCTGATCGAGAATCCGGACATCGGCATCCGCCGCACCCTGACGCCGGACGCGCAGGGCCGCTTCGTGGCCAGCTCGCTGCCGAGCGGCGTGTACCGCGTGACGCAGCTGCGCGACGGCGCCAACGTGGCGACGGTCGAAGTCGAAACCGGCATCGGCCGCAACGGCGAGGCGATCTTCGCCGGCGCCCCGGCCGCCGACGGCACCCAGGTCGTGCAGGTGAGTGCGCGCCGCGCCACCATCGACACCAGCAGCGCCGGCAGCAGCGCCACCTTCAACGCCCGCGAACTGGCCTCGCTGCCGATCGGCCGCAACATCGAATCGATCATCCAGCTGGCTCCGAACACCACCACGGCCGACACCCGCTTCGCCGGCGGCGCTTCGTTCGGCGGCGGCGCGGCTTCCGAGAACTCGTACTACATCAACGGTTTCCCCGTCACCAATCCGCTGACCGGCCTGGGCGCTGCCCAGCTGCCGTTTGGCGCGATCGCCGAGGCGCAAGTGCTGACCGGCGGCTTCGGCGCCGAGTTCGGCCGCTCGATCGGCGGCGTGGTCAACATCGTCACCAAGAGCGGCACCAATACCTGGGAAGCCGGCGGCCTGGTGACCTGGGAACCGAAATCGCTGCGCGCGACGCCATACGACATCTACTATGGCAACACCGGCACCCCGAACAATGCCGCCACCGACGGCACCCTGCGCCTGGCGCGCGCCGAAAACACGGTCGACCGCAAGGTGTACGGCGCCTACGTCGGCGGTCCGATCATCAAGGACAAGCTGTTCTTCTTCGCCGCGGCCGAAAAGCACGACACCGAGGAAGGCCTGGTCAACGGTTTCCGCGTGGCCACCAACAACGCCGCCGTCGGCTGGCGCGACCGCGACACCGAGGTCGAGCGCTATATGGCCAAGCTCGACTGGAACATCAGCGACAACCACCGCGTCGAATTCACCACGATGGGCGATACGCCCGAAGTGACCCGGGCGGACAGCGGCTTCGACTATGCGACCCGCACGCGCACCGGCGTTGTCTCCTCGACCCAGCGCCTGGTCAACGTCGACAACAACGGCGCCAAGCTCAATACCCTGCGCTATGTCGGCAACCTGACCGACGACCTGACCGTCACCGCGCTGTACGGCCGCTCCAAGTCGACCCACGAGAACTACTTCACCGGCTATAACCCGGACCTGTTCCAGATCTCGTCGACGGTCGACGCGCGCGCGCCTGGCCTCTCCTATGCGAATCCGCAAAACATCAGCGGCAACATCCTGGCCCCGGGCTCGGAAGACATCGTCGATTCGGGCCGCTTCGACGTCGAATGGCGCCTCGGCCGCCATACGCTGCGCGGCGGCTTCGACCAGACCAAGGTCGAGTCGGTCGCGGCGGGCGAATTCATCGCCGGCGGCGGCCGTTGGGATTACTTCCGCGCTACCAACCCGAACGCGCAGATCGAAGGCCCGAGCGGCGTGCTGATCCCGTCGCCGGCCAGCACTGGCAGCCCACTGGGTAACCAGGGCTATTACGTGACCCGCAACCTGTTCTCGACCGTCACCAATTCGTTCGGCGAACAAAGCGCCTGGTACCTAGAGGACCGCTTCCAGGCGACCCCGAACCTGCTGCTGACCCTGGGCGTGCGTAACGAGTCGTTCAAGAACCAGAACGACAGCAAAACCACCTTCCTGGAGATGAAGAACCAGATCCAGCCGCGCCTGGCCGCGGTGTGGGACGTCAACGGCGACGCCAGCCTGAAGGTGTACGGTACCGTGGGACGCTATTCGGTCCCGATCCCGACCCACATCTCGGTGCGCGGCGCTGGCCGTTCGACCTATACCGCCCAGTACTACACCTATACCGGCACCGACGCCAACGGCGCGCCGACCGGCCTGGTGCAACTGAGCGAACCGCTGTCGAACAACAACGAGTACGGCCAGGACAAGGTTGTCGAGACCCTGGCGGCGCGCGACATGGATCCGCAATACCAGGACGAGCTGACCTTCGGCTTCGAGAAGGCATTCTCGCCGTCGTTGAACTTCGGCGCCAAGGGTATCTATCGCAAGATGCGCTCGACCATCGACGATTTCTGCGACGTGCGTCCGTTCGAGCGCTTCGCCGAAGCCAACGGCATCGCCATCACCAACCCGCTGTGGGGCAACACCTGCCAGACCTTCAACCCGGGTGAAGACAACGAGTTCCTGGTCGACTTCTCGGGCGACTTGTCGCGCCTGACTCAGGTGAACCTGACCGCGGCCGACCAGGGCTTCGACAAGCCGAAGCGTACCTATAAATCGATCGAGACCTTCCTCGAGCATCCGTTCCGCAATGGCTGGTACGCCAAGGCCAGCTATACCTGGTCGAGCAACAAGGGCAATACCGAAGGCCAGGTGCGTTCGGATAACGGCCAGGCCGACGTCGCCGTCACTTCGTCGTGGGATTATCCTGAGCTGATGGAAGGCGCCTACGGCTACCTGCCGAACCACCGCAAGCACCAGCTCAAGGCCTTCGGCTTCTATGAAGTCACGCCGGAAGTCGTGGTCGGCGCCAACGTGCTGATCGCCTCGGGCCGTCCGCGCAGCTGCATCGGCAGCGCCGCCAATCCGGGCGATTCGCCGAACTACGCGAACCAGACCTTCTATTGCGGCGGCCTGACCCGTTCGGAAAACGTGCTGACCCCGCGCGGCACGGTGGGCAACCTGCCGTGGGAACACCGCTACGACCTGAATGTGGCCTACAAGCCGAACTTCGCCAAGGGCCTGCAGTTCCGTGTCGACGTGTTCAATGTGTTCAACAGCCAGGTGGTGCGCAACGTGACCGAGGCCTACAACAACGGCGCCAACGTCAGCGGCCTGTACCAGACCCCGCTGTCGCTGACCTCGCCACGTTATGCACGCTTCTCGCTGATGTACGACCGCAAGTTCTGATCCTGACCGGCGGCCTCGCGGCCGTCGCCAGCCTGGAGGCCGCTCTTTGGAGCGGCCTTTTTCTTGGCGCTGTGCGCGTTAATTCGTTTTTTGCCTATGACGAATAGCGCACTTGATAATGGTGACGAGCAGTTGCGCTGGGGTACGCAACAATCCGTCATCAATGACGCGTTGCCAGCCTGAGTAATGCAGCAAATAGCGACTTGCGATGCCATTGAAGCGTCGCAACCAGGTCTTGTATCGGGAATGCCAGCCGTTGACGTTGTTGAGGTGGATCGCCCCGCGCGCCCGGACCCCGGCGCGCAGGTTCACGGTGTCATGCGAGATGCCGGCCTGGGCGGCGAAGGCCTGATAGGCCTTCGCCGAATCGCTGATCAACAGCACATCCGGTGCCAGCACCGGTCGCAGGCAGGCACCGAGTTGCGCGGCACTGACCGGACCGCGTCCGGTATGAAAATCCAGCGTCTGCCGGCCTCGATCGCGCGCGACGAGCAGGCATTCGTGCTCCCGGTTGATGCCGCGCCGGCTCGCCACGCCGCCGCGCCGCCTGGGCGGGCGATCCAGGTGACGCGACCCTTTCTGTGATTCCAGCATATACGTCTCGTCGGCTTCGACCATGCCTTCAAGTCGCGTCGGCCGTTGCAGCGCCGCGCCGGGCACGAAGCGATGGCGCCAGCGGAAGCTGGTCGTGCGGTGCACGCCGACCAGTTCGGCCGCGGCGCGCACGGCGCGCGAATCGAGCACGCACTGTAGATACGGGAGCCAGGCGGCGCGCTTGCGCAGGCGTGCCAGCGGCGTGCCGGTCAGCGCATTGAAGGTGCGCCGGCACGCCAGGCAGCGCCAACGCTGCAAGCCGCTCGCGGCACCGCATCGGTGCACCCGCTCACATCGACAACGCGGACAGCAGGGAGAACCGGCCGCTTGGGCGATCAGGTCGAGGCATTCGCCAGCATGGACGAGGGACGAGATCCAGGTGCGCAACCGGGCCACTTCTTCGGCCCCTAACTGCATGCCGGTCAGCGCGGCGAATACTTCTTCGAAGATCAAGCCTTGCATTACCGCCACCCGATGAGTTACCTCGACAGTGGATCAGACCGCCATGAGTGGATGAGGTTCACCTAATAAACGCGAACAGCGCCTTTTTCTTGGCGCTGTCATATGGCCAGCCACCGGCCCATCCATCCCTTTGCGTTGAATCAACAATTCACGCTTCTCTTCTTGCAATTTTCACGGCCGGACGTCCTGAAAATCGCTACCCAGTATAAGTAACCGCCTTCTCTGCAATGCAGTATAAGTAGAGCAAATATCCTTTCTTGTTTTTCGGTAACTGAAAATTCACAAAATTGTCTTTACATGACATCTGCCCGAACGTTCTGCGGCTGAGAAGTCGATTTCTTCGCATATGTACGGCTTATATGCGGGTCGCATCGATTACAGAACAAGATTTCGTTTGATGCTCGATTTGGTGCGTCGCATGGCCAAATCTGTGCGAAAACGCCTCTTTTTGGCAATTTTTATTCGGGATGATTAATTCGGTACCATTGCTTGTGAATCGTGTTGTTTCTATACATACCGAAGGAAACTGTGTCATTGACACAAGAAGTTTCTCCATGGTTTTATCCGAAAGTGCCTTTTGGTCGAATTATTCGCTAAATGAATATTTCGTCAGTGGGCCCAAGAGAGGAAAAGCAGCCATGGCTGCTCGGATCGTGATTCATACACAACCATTCCGGCCGCTCAGCATGAGCAGCCGAGAAATAATTCAGGAAATCACACATGTTCAAGAAAACCGTTTTAGTCCACGCCCTGACGCTGGCATTCGGCGGCGCAGTCGTGACCGTCGCGACGATGGCGCCGGCCATGGCGCAGTCGAACGCCACCTCGGTGGTGTACGGCACCGTCGCCCCGGGCGCCGACGTGCGCGTGGTGCTGGAAAACCCGGCCACCGGCTTGCGCCGCACGGTGACGCCCGATGCGCAGGGCCGCTTCCAGGCCAGCGCGCTGCCGACCGGTTCCTACACGGTGACCCAGTACCGGGGCGATGCCGTGGTGGGCACGACCACGGTCGAAACCAGCATTGGCCAGAACGCCGAGGCGGTGTTCGCCCAGGCCGGCCTGCAGACGGTCGAAGTGACCGGCGCCCGCCGTAACATCGACGTCACATCGACCTCGTCCGGCGCGGTCTTCAACGCCCGCCAGCTGGCGGCGCTGCCGGTGGCGCGCGACATCCAGGGCATCATCCAGCTGGCCCCGAACACCACCCGCGTCGACTCGCGCTTCTCCGGCGGCGCCTCGTTCGGCGGCGGCGCGGCATCCGAAAACTCGTACTACATCAACGGTTTCCCGACCACCAACCCACTGACCGGCCTGGGCGCATCGCAGCTGCCGTTCGGCGCGATCGCCGAAGCCCAGGTGCTGGTCGGCGGCTTCGGCGCCGAGTTCGGCCGCTCGATCGGCGGCGTGGTCAACGTCATCACCAAGAGCGGCACCAATACCTGGGAGGCCGGCGCCCAGGTCACCTTCGAGCCGAAGAGCTGGCGCGCCAGCGAGCGCGACATCTACTACGCGAACACCGGCTACAACCCACTGACCGACAACACCCTGCGCCGCGCCCAGCGCGAGAACACGCGCGAGCAGAAGACCTATGGCGCCTACGTCGGCGGCCCGATCATCAAGGACAAGCTGTTCATGTACGTGGCCGGCGAGATGATCGAGAACGACCGCGGCTATGTCGAGGGCTTCCGCACCAGTACCTCCAACGCCCAGAACGGCTGGCGCGACGATTCGCGCGAGATCGCCCGCTACATGGGCAAGATCGACTGGAACATCACCGACGATCATCGCCTGGAGTTGACCGCCCTCGGCGACAATCCGAAGAAAACCTTCGAAGACAGCGGCTACGACTACGCCACCCGGTCCCGCACCGGCACCGTGACCTCGACCGCGACCCGCCGCAATGTGGACGACAACGGCGGCCGTTCCACCATGCTGCGTTATATCGGCAACCTCACCTCGGACCTGACCCTGACAGCGTTGTACGGCCGCAGCGAGATCAAGCACGACAACGACTTCAGCAATTACCAGGAGAATATTTTCTCGACCAGCTCGTCGCCGGAAACCCGTGCGCCCGGCTTCGTCTATGCCAATCCGCAAGCGATCGCCGGCAACATCCTGGCGCCGGGATCGAAGGATAAAGTGGATTCGGGCCGTCTCGACATCGAGTACCGCCTGGGCAACCACAACCTGCGCGCGGGCCTCGACCAGACCGAGGTCGAGTCGATCAATGCCGGCGTATTCAAGGCTGGCGGCGGCACCTGGATCTATTACCGCACCGCCAATCCGGGCCGTCCGATCGGCGTGTCGGGCGGCACCGTGCCGGCGCCGGCCAGCGGCGGCGGCCTGGGCAACCAGGGCTACTACGTCTCCAAGCGCCTGTTCTCGACCGTGACCGATTCGTACGCCGAGCAGAGCGCCTACTATCTGGAAGACCGGTGGCAGGTCACCAAGGACCTGCTGCTGACCATCGGCGTGCGCAGCGAATCGTTCAAGAACCAGAACGAATCGAAGGTCACCTTCCTCGACATGGACAACCAGATCCAGCCGCGCCTGGCGGCGGCCTGGGACGTCAATGGCGATGGCTCGACCAAGCTGTTCGCCACCATGGGCCGCTACTCGGTGCCGATCCCGACCCACATCTCGGTGCGCGGCGCCGGCCGCTCGACCTATACCGACCAGTACTACACCTACACCGGCGTCGACGCCAACGGCGCCCCGACCGGCCTGGTGCAACTGACCGACCCACTGTCCGGCAACAATGAATTCGGCCAGGACAAGGTGGTCGCGACCCTGGCGGCGCTCGACATGAAGCCGGCCTACCAGGACGAGGTGACCATCGGCCTCGAGCGCGCCATCACGCCGCGCCTGACCTTCGGCGCCAAGGCGACCTACCGCGAGCTGAAGGAAACCATCGACGATTTCTGCGATGTGCGTCCATTCGAGCGCTACGCCGAAGCCAACGGCATCGAGATCACCAATCCGTACTGGGGAAATACCTGCCAGACCTTCAACCCGGGCCGCAACAACACCTTCATGGTGGACTTCGCCGGCGACCCGGCGAACCTGACCAGGGTCTCGCTGACCGCCGCCGACCAGGGCTTCGTCAAGCCGAAGCGCACCTACGCCGCGGTCGACCTGTTCCTGGAACACCCTTACCGCAACGGCTTCTATGGCAAGGTGAACTACACCTGGTCGCGCAACAAGGGCAATACCGAAGGCCAGGTGCGTTCGGATAACGGCCAGGCCGACGTCGCCGTCACCTCGACCTGGGACTATCCGGAGCTGATGGAAGGCGCCTATGGCCTGCTGCCGAACGACCGCAAGCACCAGATCAAGGCCTTCGGTTTCTATGAACTGACCCCGGAAGTCTCCGTCGGCGGCAACGTGCTGCTGGCCGCGGGCCGTCCACGCAGCTGCATCGGTACTTCGGCCAACCCCGGCGATTCGCCGAACTATGCGAACCAGAGCTTCTGGTGCGGCGGCAGCGAAGTGCCGCAAAACCAGATCGTGCAGCGCGGCACCGTCGGCAATCTGCCGTGGGACAAGCGCCTGGATCTGAACGTCGCCTACAAGCCGACGCTGCTCAAGGGCCTGCAACTGCGCCTGGACGTGTTCAACGTGACCAACGAGCAAGTCACCCAGAACGTGACCGAGGCCTACAACAATGGCGACGCCGTCAATAGCCTGTATGGCACGCCGCTGTCGTTCACGCCGCCGCGGTACGCGCGCATCTCGGTGTCCTACGATCACAAGTTCTGATCGCGGGGGAGGGCGCCGGCTGGCGCCTTATTCCATGAATGCCCTGGTTTTCCAGGGCATTTTTTTGACGCCGACGCAAGTCTGTGTTTATCAAATGATAAGCTGCACTCTAGGTCGTGGAATTAATAAAGATATTTGGAGCAAGCGTCGCTTCTACGCAACTATCCCAAGAGTCAACTACAAATTTCATACATCCAGCATCCATGCATACGGCGTACATAGGATGTTTTGATGGGGAAACCGGCGTTCAAAGCCATCCGAAAAATACATATTCGCGTGAAACTATCGTAAATACAATGGTTTAGCTTGATTCCTGCCGAGCTCGCGCCGTCACCCCATCGCACACGCCGTCTGCAAGGCTGTCGCAGCCGCGCAACCCTCATCGCGCACTTTCCTTTTATTTCCAAAATTTAACAATGTGAGCCTCCCATCAGCATATTGACGATTTTCGTTTTGATATGGTTTTATGGAATTACTCAATTGACGCTGAATTAAGCAGCAGCGTCGATTGAGGGTGTTCGTCCCTAATACATATCTGCATTAAAAGGCGCCCTCCCAAAAGAGGTTCCCATGCAGATAAATTTGTTTTAGAGAAAACATTTTCGCGCACGGACCCGGTACGTGCGCCCACCTAAAACTATCCAGAAGAACAGCCAGGAGAAACACAATGTTGAAACTGAAGTCGATGCCATGCGCGATCGCCTGCGTCGTCGCGAGCGGCGCCCTTGCCGCACCGGCATTTGCCCAAACCGCAGGCCAGCCCGACTCCGCCGCCGCACCGCAGCGCGTGGTGGTGACCGGCTCCCTGATCAGCCGCACCGACCTGGAAACCCCGGCCCCGGTGCAGGTGCTGACCGCCGCCGACATCGCCCGCTCCGGCAAGACCTCGATCGCCGAAATCCTGAGCGACCTGTCGGCCAATGGCGCGGGCACGCTCGGCAGCGGCTTCGCCGGCGCCTTCGCCAACGGCGGCGCCGGCGTCTCGCTGCGCGGGCTGACCGTCGGCTCGACCCTGGTGCTGGTCGACGGCCACCGCATGTCGCCGTATCCGCTGTCGGACGATTCGCAGCGCAACTTCGTCGACATCTCGGCGATTCCGGTCGACATGATCGACCGCATCGACGTGCTCAAGTCGGGCGCTTCCTCGCTGTACGGCTCGGACGCGGTCGCGGGCGTGGTCAATATCATCCTCAAGAAATCGTTCAACGGCACCCGCCTCAGCGCCGAAGGCGGCAACTCGCAGCACGGCGGCGGCAAGACGCACAAGGCCTCGATCACCTCGGGCATCGGCGACCTCGCCAACGACGGCTACAACCTGTTCTTCAGCGCCGAATACCGCAAGGCCGAAGAGATCAAGGTCTGGCAGCGCGCCGACAACGACTGGGCCAATCCGGACTGGCGCGCGCGCGGCGGCCACGACCTGCGCCGCGGCGCGCCTAACGCCCTCAACGGCGGCCTGGCCCACGGCAGCAGCCCCTTCCTGTACAACGCCAATGGCCCTGGCGGCGTAAACAACCGCGCCAACTTCCAGTTCCTGGATTCCAACTGTAACTACGACAAATACATGGCGGCTGGATGCGTGATCGACGATCGCGTCTCGTTCATCCAGCCCGAGACCGAGAACCTGAACGTCCTCGTCGGCGCCACCAAGAAACTGAACGAGAACTGGGAACTGTCGATCAAGGGCTCGATGTTCCGCCGCGAGAGCACCAACAACCGCGGCATCCAGGCTGCCTACAGCCCGGCTTCGTTCACCGGCAATACCGCCCTGGTCCCGGGGCAGCCGGCGCGTACCGGCGTCAACGCCTATGGCTCGACCCTGATCCCGGCCAGCAACCGCTTCAACCAGCTGGGCGTACCGGCGCGCCTGTACGGCACGCTGCCCGACGTCGACCCGACCAATACCATCGAGAGCGTCGCCAAGACCCACCGCCTGGCGATCGACCTGACCGGCGTGGCCTGGGGCTGGGACGTCAATGCGGCAATCGGCAGCAGCGAAGTGACGGCCGAATCGACCTATAGCGGCTATATCAACCGCAACGCCCTGTACACCGCGATCAACCGCGCCTCGAATTCCTTCAACCCGCTGGGCGGCAATTCGCCGGCCGACATGGCCGCGATTTCTCCGACCTTCGAGAACGAGGCCAAATCGCGCCTGCACTACGCCGAACTGCGCGGCAGCCGCGAACTGATGCAGCTGCCCGGCGGCCCGCTGGCGCTGGCGGCCGGCGTCAGCTGGTACAAGCGCGAGCAGGACGCGCCATCGCCGACACTGCTCGCCACCGGCATCGCCGGCAACGCCGCCGCCTACGTGTTCGGGGAAGAGACCAATACCGCGGCCTTCGCCGAGCTGCAGGGTTCGCCGATCAGGAACCTGGAGCTGGGCGCCTCGGCCCGCTATGACCACTACGACACCTATGGCCGCTCGTTCACCCCGGGCGCCAAGTTCAAGTGGACGCCAATCCCGATGGTGTCGCTGCGCGGCACCTTCAACAAGGGCTTCCGCGCGCCGAATTCGGCCGAGGTCGGCGTCGCCGGCTCGCTGTTCAACAGCGGCGCCAACGACGATCCGATCCTGTGCGCCAACGGCGACCGCAATACCCCGGGCAACGTGATCGCCGCCTGCGGCCAGCAGATCGCCTTCGTCCAGGTGACCACGCCCGACCTGCAGCCGGAAAAATCGAAGTCGTACACCTTCGGCGCCATCATCGAGCCGATCAAGGACCTGAGCGCGACCATCGACTATTACAAGATCGAGGTGGACAACCAGATCAATACCGCCTCGGGCCTGCCGAACTACGTGCCGACCTATGTGCGCACCACGCCGGCCGAGACCGACATCCGCCAGGCCGACGGCAGCCTGGCCCCGGGCATCCCGCCGGTGGGCCTGATCGCCTATGCGACCTCGAACTACGTCAACTCGGGCACCACGACCACCACCGGCGTCGATCTCGACCTGAGCTACCGCCTGCGCATGGGCAGCTACGGCAACCTGCGCGCGACGCTGAGCTTCAACCACATGATCAGCTACGAGATGGAAGTGCTGGGCCAGAAGTACGAGCTGGCCGGCACCCACGGTCCATCGGTGGTGTCGGGCAATACCGGCAATCCGAAGAACCGCGCGCAGTTCGCGCTCAACTACGACCGCGGCCCGCTGGGCGTGACCGCGAGCGTGAACTGGGTCGATTCCTACTCGGTGCTGGATCCGGCGCTGAACTACAACGATTGCACGGACGACATCGCCCTGCACGTGGCCAGCCGCCAGTACTTTGCCGGCCTGCCCATGCCGTCGAGCTACTGCCGCATTCCATCGTTCGCGACGACCAACCTGAACGTGACCTACAAGCTCACCGACAACCTGACCCTGCGCGCCTCGGTGCTGAACCTGTTCGACAAGCAGCCGCCGATCGACGTCGCGACCTATGGCAACGCCGGTCCGGTGGTGTCGTACAACGCTTCGCTGCACCAAGCGGGGGCCGTGGGCCGCTTCTTCAGCGTGGGCGCGAACTACGCGTTCTAAGCTTTAAGCCTGCTGCTCCAGCACGTCGTCCCCGCGCAGGCGGGGACCCAAGTTTGCTTGCGTCGTCGACACGCTCGCTGACTTGGGGGGAACAGCGCCAGTGGCGCTGTTCCCGCCTTCGCGGGAACGACGTTTTTACGGTAACAAAGGAATGATGTTGCTGGGCCGCTCAGATCCCGCCCCAGGCCCCGGCCAGCACCGCCAGCGCCGCCAGCCCGGCTGTCTCGGTGCGCAGCACGCGCGGTCCCATCGACAGCGACAGGGCGCCGGCGGCGACCGCCGCCGCTTCTTCCTGCGGCGTGAGGCCGCCTTCGGGGCCGATCAGGAAGGTGACATGTTGCGGCGGCGTGGCCCGGGCCCAGTCGGCCAGCGATTCGGTGGCGCGCGGGCTGAGCAGGATGCGCACGCCTTCGGCCGGCGTCGCCAGCCAGGGTTGCACATCGGCCAGCGGCTGCAGCCGCGCCAGCCGGTTGCGTCCGCATTGTTCGGAAGCGGCCACGATCACGCCCTGCCAGTGGGCCAGGCGTTTATCGAGACGCTCGCCGGCCAGCCGCACCACGCTGCGCTGGGCCGCCAGCGGCTGGATCGCCGTCACGCCCAGTTCGACCGCCTTTTCCACGATCCAGTCCATCTTCGACCCTTCCGGCAAGCCCTGGGCCAGGGTGACGGAGTAGGGCGCCTCGGCCTCGACCGCCTCGAAGGCGTCGACGGTCGCGGTGGCGCGGCGCTTGCCGCTCTCGAGGAGGGTGGCGCGGTACTGGCCGCCCTCGCCATTGAACAGGGTCAGGGCGGCGCACGGCTGCAGGCGCACCACGTGCAGGTGGTGGGCGACGGCTTCCGGCAGGTCGACGGTGGCGCCGGCGGCGAGCGGTTGGGGGCAGTAAAAACGGGGCATTCTGTGGGTGCGCAGCGCGCTCTTGCGTTAAAGGAATAAACCTGCATTTTAAATCGGCAGCACCCCGGTCTGGTAGAATAACGGGCTACGGCCTCGCGGGCCATCGCTTTCCAATCCCTGATCCACGATCTCCATGAAATCTACGCAAACCACCACCCTGATGGCCAACGCGATCCGCGCGCTGGCGATGGACGCCGTCCAGAAAGCCAACTCGGGCCACCCGGGCATGCCGATGGGCATGGCCGAGATTGCCGTCGCACTGTGGGACAAGCACTATCGCCACAATCCGGCCAATCCGGGCTGGTCGAACCGCGACCGCTTCCTGCTGTCGAACGGCCACGGCTCGATGCTGCACTATGCGCTGCTGCACCTGGCCGGCTACGACCTGTCGATGGATGACCTGCGCGACTTCCGCCAGATGCACTCGAAGACCCCGGGCCACCCGGAAGTCGGCATCACCCCGGGCGTGGAGACCACCACCGGTCCGCTGGGCCAGGGCATCGCCAACTCGGTCGGCATGGCGCTGGCCGAATGGCTGCTGGGTAACGAATTCAACCGTCCAGGCTACGACGTGGTGGATCACTACACCTACGCCTTCCTGGGCGACGGCTGCCTGATGGAAGGCATCTCGCACGAGGTCGCTTCGCTGGCCGGCACCCTGCGCCTGAACAAGCTGATCTGGCTGTACGACGACAACGGCATCTCGATCGACGGCCGCGTGGAAGGCTGGTTCACCGACGACACGCAAAAGCGTTTCGAGGCCTATGGCTGGAACGTGATCCCGAAGGTCGACGGCCACAGCGTCGCCGACATCGATGCGGCCATCGAGAAGGCCAAGCAATCGGATCGTCCGACCCTGATCTGCTGCAAGACCATCATCGGCAAGGGCGCCCCGAACCTGGAAGGCGGCGACAAGGTCCACGGCGCGCCGCTGGGCGACGCCGAGATCGCGGCCGTGCGCAAGCACCTGATCTGGGATCCGATCCCGTTCGACATCCCGGCCGAGCTGTATGAAGCGTGGGACGCGAAAGAGCGCGGCGCGCAGGCCGAAGGTGAATGGAACACGCTGTTCGCGGCCTACCGCGGCGCCCATCCTGAGCTGGCCGCCGAATTCGAGCGCCGCATGAAGGGCGACCTGCCGGCCGACTTCGGCAAGGCCCTGGACGCGGCCATCGCCGCCTGCGTCGACAAGGCCGAGACCATCGCCACCCGCAAGGCTTCGCAGAACGCGATCCAGGCCCTGGCCCCTGTGCTGCCTGAATTCCTGGGCGGCTCGGCCGACCTGACCGGTTCCAATCTGACCAACTGGAAAGAGTCGGTGCCTGTGCGTTCGGGCATCGCCGGCAACCACATCAACTACGGCGTGCGTGAATTCGGCATGTCGGCGATCCAGAACGGCGTAGCCCTGCATGGCGGCTTCATCCCGTTCGGCGCGACCTTCCTCACCTTCTCGGATTACAGCCGCAATGCCCTGCGCATGGCTTCGCTGATGAAAGTGCGTTCGATCTCGGTGTTTACCCACGACTCGATCGGCCTGGGCGAAGACGGCCCGACCCACCAGTCGATCGAGCACGTCTCGTCGCTGCGCCTGATCCCGGGCCTGGACAACTGGCGTCCATGCGACACCGTCGAATCGGCGGTGGCATGGGGCGCGGCGGTGCAGCGCAAGGATGGTCCATCGACCCTGATCTTCTCGCGCCAAAACCTGCCGTTCATGGTGCGCGAAGCACAGCAGATCGCCGACGTCGCCAAGGGCGGCTACGTGCTGCGCGACAGCGCCAATGCGAAAGTCATCCTGATCGCCACCGGTTCCGAAGTCGAACTGGCCGTGAAGGCCTTCGACGCGCTGGCCGCTGAAGGCATCGCCGCACGCGTGGTCTCGATGCCGTCGACCGACGTGTTCGACCGCCAGGATGCGAGCTACAAAGCGAGTGTGCTGACGAAGGGCATTCCTCGTGTGGCCATCGAAGCCGGCGTGACCGCCTTCTGGTACAAGTACGTGGGCCTGGAAGGCGCCGTGGTCGGCATCGACACCTTCGGCGAATCGGCGCCGGCGCCGGTGCTGTTCAAGCACTTCGGCTTCACCGTCGAGAACGTCGTCGCCAAGGCGAAAGAAGTTATCGCAGCATAAGCATTCGCTGCGTGCGGGCCGCCCTTCGGTGCGGCCCGTTGTACATTGTTCGTTACGAAAAAAGTTTTTTTCTAATCAGGAGCACAGCATGACGATCAAAGTTGCAATCAATGGTTATGGCCGCATCGGCCGCAACGTCCTGCGCGCCTTCTATGAAGGCGGCAAGAAGCAAGACATCCAGATCGTGGCGATCAACGACCTCGGCAATGCCGAGTCGAACGCCCACCTGACCCGTTACGACACCGCCCACGGCAAGTTCCCGGGCACCGTCACGGTCGAGGGCGACAACATGATCGTGAATGGCGACAAGATCCGCGTGTTCGCGCAGCGCAATCCGGCCGAGATTCCATGGGGCGAGCTGGGTGTGGACGTCGTCCTGGAATGCACCGGCTTCTTCACTACCAAGGAAAAAGCCTCGGCCCACCTGAAGGGCGGCGCCAAGAAGGTGATCATTTCGGCACCGGGCGGCAAGGACGTCGACGCGACCGTCGTGTTCGGCGTGAACCAGGACGTGCTGAAAGCTAGCGACACGGTGATTTCGAACGCTTCGTGCACCACCAACTGCCTGGCCCCGCTGGTCAAGCCGCTGCATGACGCCATCGGCCTGGAAACCGGCCTGATGACCACCGTGCACGCCTACACCAACGACCAGGTGCTGACCGACGTGATGCACGAAGACCTGCGCCGCGCCCGTTCGGCCACCCAGTCGATGATCCCGACCAAGACCGGCGCCGCCGCCGCGGTCGGCCTGGTGCTGCCGGAACTGAACGGCAAGCTGGACGGCTTCGCGATCCGCGTGCCGAC
>DDKG01000248.1 GCA_002339265.1 Massilia sp. UBA2604
TTCTTCTTGACGATGCCGATCAGCAGGAACACCCCGATCAGGGCGATGATCGAGAACTCCATCTTGAACAGCAGCAGCGCCAGCACCGCGCCGACGCCGGCCGACGGCAGGGTCGACAGCACGGTCACCGGATGCACCAGGCTTTCGTACAGGATGCCCAGCACGATGTAGATCACGACGATGGCGGCCAGGATCAGCAGCGGCTGCTCCTGGCTCGATTCCTGGGCCGCCGCCGCCGCGCCCGCGAAGCTGCCGCGCACATTGTTCGGCATGCCGATGTCGGCCTCGGCCTGGCGCACCGCGGCCTCGCCGTCGGCCAGGGTGAAGCCCGGGTTCAGGTTGTACGAGACCGTCGTGGCCAGCTCGCCGTCCTCGTGGCTGACCGAGGTCGGAGTGGAGCTTTCGGCAAAGCGCGCGATCGCCGACAGCGGCACCATGGTGGCTGCGTTACTGGCCAGGGCCTGGCCGCCGGACGGGTCGCGCGCCGCCGTCAGGCTCGCCGTCGCCGAGGTCGCCGCACCGGCGGCGCCGGCCGCCGCCGTGGTGCCGGTGCTGGCGGACACCACGCCCGTCGAGCCTCCGGTCGGCCGCGCCGGCACGTAGACGTCCTTCAGCGACTCGGGCGACTGCGCGTATTTCTGGGCCACGCCCATCACCACGTGGTACTGGTTCAGTTCATCGTAGATGTTCGCCACCTGGCGCTGGCCGAAGGCGTTGTACAGCGCATTGGTGACGTCGCGCGTGCTGATGCCCATGCGCGCCGCCGTTTCCTTGTCGATGGTGACGAAGGTCTCGACGCCGTTTTCTTCCAGGTCGGTGTCGATGTCGACCAGCGCCGGCTGGGTCTTCATCGACTCGGCCAGTCGCGCGGCACACTGCTTCAGGTCCGCGGCGTTGTCGCTCTTGAGCGTGTACTGGTAAGTCGAATTGCTGGAACGTCCGCCCATGCGCAAGTCCTGCACCGGGTTGAGGAAGATCGTGATGCCGGTGACCTTGGCCATCTGCGGACGCAGGCGCGCGATCACGGCCTGGGCCGCGACGTCGCGCTCGCCCACCGGTTTCAGGTTAACGAACATGAAGCCGCCGCCGGCGCGTCCGCCGCCGGTGAAGGCCACCACGGTCTCGACCGCCGGATCCTTGCGGATGATCTCGACCAGCTGGTAGATCTTCTCCTGCATGGCGGTAGACGAAATGCTCTGGTCGGCGCGGATGCCGCCGTTCATCTGGCCGGAATCCTGCTGCGGGAAGAAGCCTTTCGGCGCGGCGGAGAACAGGTAGACGTTGAGCGCCACGGTAAACAGCAGGATGATCATCACCAGCAGCTTGCTGTGGAGCGCCCAGTCGAGCGCGTGCTCGTAGACGCGCAGCACGCGCGCGAAGCCATTTTCGGACCAGCGCGCCAGGCGGCCCGGCTTCTTCTCGGTGTCCTGGCGGCGCAGCAGCCAGGCGCACATCATCGGCGTCGTGGTCAGGGAGATCACCAGCGAGATCAGCACCGCCGCGGAGAGCGTCACGGCGAACTCGCGGAACAGGCGGCCCACCTGGCCGCCCATGAACAGCAGCGGGATGAACACCGCCACCAGCGACAGCGAGATCGACAGCACGGTGAAGCCGACCTCGCGCGCGCCCAGCAGCGCGGCCTGCATGCGGTCCATGCCGTTCTCGATATGGCGCGCGGTGTTTTCCAGCACCACGATGGCGTCGTCGACGACGAAGCCGGCGGCCACCGTCAGGGCCATCAGCGACAGGTTGTTGAGGGAGAAGCCGAGCGCATACATCACGCCGAAGGTGCCCAGCAGCGAGACCACGGTGGCCACCGCCGGCACCACGGTGGCGCGCAAGGACCGCAGGAACACGCTGACCACCGCCACCACCAGCACGATCGACAGCACCAGGGTGAACTCGATCTCGTGCAGCGAGGCGCGGATCGAATTGGTACGGTCCGAGGCCACCGCCAGGTTGATGTCGCCCGGCAGCTGGGCCTGGAGGGACGGCAGCAGGTCGCGGATGCCGTCCACGGTCTCGATCACATTGGCCTCGGGCTGGCGCGTCACCAGCACGATCACCGCCGGCTGGCCGTTGAACAGGCCCAGCGTGTACAGGTTCTCCGGGCCGTCGAACACGCTGGCCACGTCCGACAGGCGCACGGCGGCGCCATCGCGCCAGGCCACCACCAGGTCCTTGTAGTCGCTGGCGCTGCGGCCGTCGCCGCCGGCCGGCTGCGAATAGATCTGCAGCCGGTTGCCATTGCCCTCGATCTCGCCCTTGGGGCGGTTCGGATTGCTGGCCTGGATCGCGGCGCGCACGTCCTCGCTCGAGACGCCATAACGGTTCATCGCATACGGCACCAGCTCGACCCGCACCGCCGGCAGCGACCCGCCGCCGATCTCCACCTCGCCCACGCCTTTTACCTGGGCGAGGCGCTGCTGGACCAGGTTGGACACCGATTCATAGATCTGGGCCGGCGACTTCGTCTTCGACGTCAGCGCGAGAATGATCACCGGCGCGTCCGATGGATTCGCTTTCCGGTAGGTCGGATTGCTGCGCAAGGTCGCCGGCAGGTCGGCGCGCGAGGCGCTGATCGCCGCCTGCACCTCGCGCGCGGCGGCGTCGATCTGGCGGTTCAGCTCGAACTGCAGGTTGATGCGGGTCGAGCCGGTGCCGCTGCGTGACGTCATTTCGTTGACCCCGGCGATCACGCCCAGACGCCGCTCCAGCGGCGTCGCCACGCTCGAGGCCATGGTCTCCGGGCTGGCGCCCGGCAGCGAGGCCGACACCGAGATCGTCGGGTAGTCGACCTGTGGCAGCGGCGCCACCGGCAGCACGAAATAGGCCGCGATGCCGGCCAGCGCCAGGCCCAGGGTCAAGAGGACTGTGGCGATCGGGCGCTCGACGAAGGGGCGCGACAGATTCATGCGCCCGCCCCTTCAGTCTTGTGCGGTGCTTTACCCGTCCAGCGCCGCGCCGTGCGGTCGAACGCCAGGTAGATCACCGGCGTGGTGAAGAGCGTCAGCAGCTGGCTCAGGATCAGGCCGCCGAAGATGGCCAGGCCCAGCGGCCGGCGCAGCTCGGCGCCTTCGCCCGTGCCCAGCATCAGCGGGACCGCCGCGAACAGCGCCGCCAGGGTCGTCATCAGGATCGGGCGGAAGCGCAGCAGCGCAGCCTGCCTGATGGCCACCAGCGGAGACTTGCCCTCCTCGCGCTCGGCCTCGATCGCGAAGTCGATCATCATGATCGCGTTCTTCTTGACGATGCCGATCAAGAGGATGATGCCGATGATGCCGATCACGCCCAGCCCCTGGCCGCTGACCCACAGCGCCAGCAGTGCGCCGACGCCGGCCGACGGCAGGGTCGACAGGATCGTCATCGGGTGGATGTAGCTCTCATACAGCACGCCCAGCACGATGTAAACGCAGACGACGGCGGCCAGGATCAGCCACAGCTGGTTCGACAGCGACGCCTCGTAGGCGCCGGAGGCGCCGAGGAAGGTCATGCTGACCGAGGCCGGCATGCCGATCTCCCCGGCGGCGGCGCGGATCGCGCTCACGGCGTCGCCCAGCGAGGCGCCGGACGCGGTGTCGAAGCCGACCGTCGCCGCCGGGTACTGGGCCACGTGGATCACCTGCAGCGGCGCCTGGCGCTCGCTGATGGTGGCGATCGCCGACAGCGGCGTCGGCTGGCCGGAACCGGTGCGCAGTTGCAGGCGGCCGAGGGCGGCGATCGACATCGCCTCGTCCTGCTGCGCCTCCAGGATCACGCGGTACTGGTTGGTCTCGGTGAAGATGGTCGACACGATGCGCTGGCCGAAGGCGCTGTACAGCGCGTCGTCGATCGAGGCGGCCGTGATCGACAGGCGCGAGGCGGTGTCGCGGTCGATATCGATGAAGGCCGCCGCGCCGGTGGCGCCGGCATCGGTGATCGCCGTACGCAGTTCGGGCAGGCTGCCGATCTTCTGGGTCAGCCGGCGCGCCCACTCGTTGACGGTCTCCTCGTCGGAGCCCTCGAGCGACAGCCGGTACTGGGTCGGGCCGCTTTCGGCGTCGATGGTCAGATCCTGGGTCGGCTGCAGGAAGAGTTGCAGGCCCGGCACATTGGCCACGCGCTGGCGCAGGCGCTGCATGGTCTCAAGCTGGTTGCCGCGATCGGCCTTCAGGTTGATCAGCATGGTCCCGGTATGCAGCATCGTGTTGTTGGCCGCATCGACGCCAACGTAGGACGCGACCGAGGCGACCTCGGGGTCGGCCATGATTCTCCGCGCCGCTTCCTGCTGCAGCTTGGCCATGTCGGCATACGAGATCGACTGGCGCGCCTGCACCCGCGCCTGCAGCTGGCCGGTGTCCTGGGTCGGGAACAGCCCTTTCGGGATGATCATCCACATCAGGGCGGTGAGCACCAGGGTGCCCACGGCCACCAGCAGGGTCAGGCCCTGGCGCTTCAGAACCCAGCCGAGCATCACGTCGTAGCGCTCGATGACACGGTCAAAGAAGGCCTGGAACTTGACGGCGAACTTGCCCGGCTTTTCTTCCTCATGGCTGCGCAGCCAGCGCGCCGACATCATCGGCACCAGGGTCAGCGAGACCACGCCCGAGATCAGGATCGTGATGGCCAGCGTCACCGCGAATTCGCGGAACAGGCGGCCGACCACGTCGCCCATGAACAGGAGCGGGATCAGCACCGCGATCAGGGACACCGTCAGCGAGATGATCGTAAACCCGATCTGGGTCGCGCCCTTGATCGCGGCGGCCATCGGCTTCTCGCCCTTCTCGATATAGCGCGCGATGTTCTCGATCATGACGATCGCATCGTCGACCACGAAGCCGGTGGCGATCGTCAGCGCCATCAGCGACAGGTTATTCAGGCTGTAGCCGAGCAGGTACATCACGCCGAAGCTGCCGATCAGCGAGATCGGCACGGCGAGGCTGGCGATGATGGTCGCGCGCAGGCTGTGCAGGAAAGCGAAGATCACCAGCACCACCAGCACCACGGCCAGCAGCAGCTCGATCTGCACGTGCTTGACCGAGGCGCGGATACCCGTGGTGCGGTCGCTCAGCACGTCCATGCGCAGGGCCGTCGGCAGGCCGGCCTGCAGTTCGGGCAGGCGCGCCTTGATGGCGTCCACGGTGGCGATCACGTTGGCGCCCGGCTGGCGCTGCACGTTGAGGATGATCGCCGGCTTCATATTGGCCCAGGCGCCCAGGCGCACGTTCTCGGCGCTGTCGACCACGTTCGCCACTTCGCTCAGCTTCACCGGCGCACCGTTGCGGTAGGCGACGATCAGGTTCTGGTAGTCGGGCACGGTGACCAGCTGGTCGTTGGCATTGATCGCATACGAGCGGGTCGGGCCGTCGAAGCTGCCCTTGGCGCTGTTGGCATTGGCGGCGGTGATGGCGGTGCGTAGCGTATCGAGACCCAGGCCATAGGACGCGAGCGCCTCGGTATCTGCCTGGATCCGCACTGCGGGCCGCTGGCCGCCCGACAGCGAGACCTGGCCCACGCCCGAGACCTGGCTGATCTTGAGCGCCAGGCGCGTATTGACCAGGTTCTGAACCTCGGTCAGCGGCAGCGTGTCCGAGGTGATGGCCAGGGTCAGCACCGGCGCGTCGGCCGGGTTGACCTTGGCATAGACCGGCGGCGCCGGCAGGTCGGTCGGCAGCAGCGAGCCGCCGGCATTGATCGCGGCCTGGACTTCCTGCTCGGCCACGTCGAGCGTCTCGCCCAGCGCGAACTGCAGGGTGACGATCGAGACGCCGGCGGCGCTGGTGGAACTCATGCGGGTCAGGCCGGCCATCTGGCCGAACTGGCGTTCCAGCGGCGCGGTGACGGTGCGCGCCATCACTTCCGGGCTGGCGCCCGGGTACAGGGTCTGCACCTGGATCGTCGGGAAGTCGACCTGCGGCAGCGCCGACAGCGGCAGGAAGCGGTAGCCGACCAGGCCCGAGAGCACGATCGCCAGCATCAGCAAGGCGGTGGCGACCGGGCGGTTGATGAAGGGGGTGGAGGGGCTCATCGTATGTCCCCGCAGTCCGAACGTCGTTCCCGCGAAGGCGGGAACCTAAGTTCGCATGCGTTATCGCGATGCACGCAGCACTTGGGTTCCCGCCTGCGCGGGAACGACGTATTTGGGGCGCGGGCCGTATGCGCGCGGTACGACAACATCATTGCGGCGCTCCCTGGGCCGGACGGCCTGCGCCCTGCCCTCGGCCCTGGCCTTGCCCCTCGCCACGCGCGCCGGCCGGACGATCGCCCGGCAACACCACGCTGGCGCCATCGCGCAGGCGGTCGGCGCCTTCGGTGATCACCTGCTCGCCCACTTTCAGGCCGCTGGCGATCTGCACCTTATCCACCGTCGCCAGGCCGCGCTTGACGGTGCGCAGCGCCACGGTGCGCGCCTCGGGGTTCAATACGTAGACGAAGTCGCCGTTGGCGCCATGGCGCAGCGCCGTCACCGGCACCACCACCGCATCGCGCAGGGTATTCACGGTCAGGCGCAGGTTGACGAACTGGCTCGGGAACAGCTGGTTGTCGGCATTGGCGAAGCGCGCCTTGGCGCGCACGGTGCCGGTCTGGGTATCGACCTGGTTGTCGAGCGCGATGAAGCTGCCGGTCGCCAGCGCCTCGGTGCGGGTGCGGTCAAGCGCGGTGGCCGGCAGCTTGGCGTCTTGCGCGATGCGCCGCTGCAGCGCCGGCAGATGGTCTTGCGGCACGGCGAATTCGACGTCGATCGGCGACAGCTGGGTGATGACGGCGATGCCGTTCGCGTCACCGCTACCGACCAGGTTGCCCACGTCCACCGTGCGCAGGCCCACCCGGCCGCCGATCGGCGCGCGCACCGTGGCGTAGTCGAGATTCAGCTGGGCCGTGCCCTCGGCCGCCTTGTTCGTCATCACCGTGCCTTCGAGCTGCTTGACCAGCGCGGCCTGGGTGTCGACTTCCTGGCGCGCGATCGAATCCTGCTCGAGCAGGGTGCGGTAGCGCGACAGGATCAAACGCGCGCTCTCCAACTGGGCTTCATCGCGCTGGCGCTGGCCGCGCGCCTGCAGCAGCGCCATCTCGAACGGGCGCGGATCGATCGTCGCCAGCACCTGGCCCGGTTTGACCAGCTGGCCCTCGGTGAAATGGATCTTCTGGACCACGCCCGACACTTGCGGACGCACCGTGGCGGTGGCCGCAGCGACCACCGTGCCGAGCGCATCCAGGGTCACCGGCAGGTCGGCCTGGGCCGCGGTTGCGACGCCGACCGTGGTCGCCGGGCCGCCGCGTCCGCCCGGACCGCGCGCGCCGCCTGGGCCACCAGGGCCACCAGGGCCGCCGGCCGCCATTCCCGGACCTCCCGGACCACCGGCCGGCTGGTGAGTGAGCCACCAGGCGAGGCCGCCCAGCGCCACCATCGCCAGCACGGCGATCACACCGCCGATGAGGCGGGAGCGCCGGGTGCGGGCGGGACGGCCAGTGGTTGGATGGGTCGGGGAATGTCGGTCCATGCTTGTCCTTGTCGATATGGATGTGCGTAAAGCAGTGTTACTTACACAATACGGGTCACAATGACTTTAGCATGGCCGTTTCACTCACAATGTTTCGTAACGTACATTGCTCAACCGTGGAATTCACGCCTCCGCGCCGGCCTTAACGCCGATTTACACAGTTCGCCCCTATTTAGGCGACGTAAACGAAAAACGGGCGCGAGTTGCCGCCCGCGCCCGTCAAACCTCTGTATTAATCAGTTACAAACTGCTTACATCCTTGATCACCAGTTGCCGCAGAAGCAATGCGCCACCGCCGCGAACGGTTTGCGCTCCTGCGTCAGCTCGGACAGGAAGGCCATGTCCTGCGCCACCTGGCCGACCGGGCCGGCCGGAATCGCCTGCTCCACCAAGCCCAGCTTGACCTGGATCGTCATCGCCTGCGCCGCCGAGGCGCCGGCCATTTGCAGGAAGCGTTCCACGCGCGTGACCGGACGCTCGACGTAGACCACGCGGTAATCCTTGGCCAGCTTGGCGCGGCCGGCGGCCGAGGCCAGGGCGTCGTTGTAGCTGCCCAGGCGGTCGACCAGGCCGCGTTCCCTGGCCTGGGCGCCGGTCCAGACGCGGCCCTGCCCCACTTCGTCGATCTTCGCCTGGGTGGTCTTGCGCGCCGCCGCCGCCTTGCTGGTGAAGTCGGCGTACACATTGTTGATGCTTTGCTGGACCAGCTTCTCGAAGCGCGGGTCGAGCGGACGCAGCGGATTGTAGGCATCGGCCAGCCAGGTGGTGGTCACGCCCTCGGTGCGCACGCCCAGCTTGTCGGCCACCTTGTCGGCGGTCGGCAGCAGCGCGAACACGCCGATCGAACCGGTGATGGTGGCCGGGTCGGCGATGACTTCGTCGGAAGCCATCGAGATCCAGTAGCCGCCCGACGCCGCCACGCTGCCCATCGACACCACCACCGGCTTGCCGGCGGCGCGCGTCAGTTCCAGCTCGCGCCGGATCAACTCGGAGCCATAGGCGCTGCCGCCGGGCGAATCGACGCGCAGCACCAGGGCCTTGATCGAATCGTCTTCGCGCGCCTGGCGGATCAGGTTGGCCGTGGCGCGGCCGCCGACCACGCCGGGGCCGCCCGCGCCGTCGGTGATGGTGCCGGAGGCAACGATCACGCCCACCGCGTCGCCGAAGGCCTTCTGCGGATGGCGCGCCAGGTATTCGTAAAAGCTCACCTGGCGGAACGACTTGATGTCTTCTTCATAGACGCCGCGCTTGACCATCAGCGCGCGCAGTTCGTCGCGGGTCTTGAGGCCGTCGACCAGTTTCGCTTGCAGGGCCACCTTGGCGGCGCTGCCGCCGGCCGCTTCCATGCGCTCGGGCAGCGTGTCGATCATGCTAGTGAGCGCGCCGTCCGGCAGCTTGCGGTTCTTTTCGACCAGGCCGGTGTAGCCGGACCACATCGCGTTGTACAGGAACGCGTCGGCTTCGCGCGCGGCGTCCGACGGGCCGTTGGCGATATACGGCTCGGCCGCGCTTTTATAGGTGCCGACCTTGACCAGGTTGACCGTCACCCCGACCTTGTCGAGCGCGTCGCGGTAATAATTGCGGCGCCCGCCGAAGCCCTCGATCAGCACCATGCCCATCGGGTGCACATAGACCTCGTTGGCGTGCGAGGCGACCAGGTAGCGCTTCTGGTCGTACTGGCCGCTCCAGGCCACGACCGTCTTGCCGGCCTTCTTGACGCGGTCCACCGCGGCGCCGAACTCGCGCAGCATGGCCATGCCGCCGCCGTTCATCTCGTCCAGCAGCAGCACCACGCTCGTGATGTTGGGGTCGCGCGCGGCATTGTCCAGCACCTGGATCACGTCGCGCAGGCGCACCGTGCGCTTGCTGTCGCCGCCCACGTTGTCGAGGACCGTGTCGCGCAAGGTGGTCTCGTACTGCTCGACCAGGTCGCCCTTGATCTCGACCACCAGCGCCGTTTTCTCGGACAGCGGCTTGACGCCGCCGCTGAAGAACATCGCGATGATCAGGATCAGGATCAGCAAGAACAGCAGGTTGAAGAAGGTGCGGCGGGTCACGTCGAGCGCGGTCCACAGGAACACGAACCCGCGCCGCAGCGCACTCAGGGGCTTGAAGGCCATCGAAACTCCAGTCTAGGTCAATGAAGCGGTCGGGCGACCTGCCCGGTCCCGGCGAGGCCAGGGTTGCGGCGCGAGATCGCATACAAGCCGGCAAACACCAGTATGCCGTTAATCAACAGTAATTCCAGCCCGAGGCGGTAAGCGCCGAGCAGATAAGCCTGATTGTACTCAAGGATGGCGCACAGGACGGGGGCGCCGATCGTCACCAGCGGGACAAGGCGGTCATTGGGCATGCGCGCGGTCAGCATGCCGAAGGCGAACAGGCCGAGCAAGGGGCCGTAGGTGTACGCCGCCAGCTTGAGGATCACGCCGATCATGCTCGGGTTGTCGGCCGCCTTGAAGCCCAGCACCAGCAGCAGGAACAGGAAGGCGAAGCCCAGGTGCACGCGGCGGCGCAGGCTTTCGGCCTGGGCCTGGGTCAGGTCGGTGCGGCGCTTGATGCCGAGCAGGTCGATGCAGGTCGACGAGGTCAGCGCCGTGATGGCGCCGTCGGCACTCGGGAACAGCGCCGAGATCAGCGCGATCAGGAAGATGATCTGCAAGGCCGCCGGCAGGTGGCCCATCACCACCGCCGGGAAGATCTTGTCTCCCGTGGCAGTGACGCCGACCGTGGGCGCGTACAGGTACAGCAGCCCGCCCAGGAACACGAAGGACAGCAGCACCACGACCAGCACTGCGGTCAGGGTCAGCATGTTCTTCTGCGAATCCTTGAGGGTCTTGACCGAGATGGTCTTCTGCATCATCTCCTGGTCCATGCCGGTCATGGTGATCGTGATCAGCGCGCCGGCGATGATCTGCTTGAGCCAGAAGTTCGGACTGTCGACATCCATCGTGAAGACCCTGGCCAGGCCCTGCGACTGCATCTGGTTCAGGCTTTCCGGGATCGACATGTTCAACTCGCCCAGCAGGATCCAGACGCAGGCGAACAGGCCGAACAGCATGCAGCTGGTCTGCAGGGTGTCGGTCCAAACGATGGTCTTGACGCCGCCCTGGTAGGTGTAGAGCAGGATCATGCCCAGCACGACCAGGGTGCTGAGCCAGAACGGCACGCCCAGGCTGTCGAGGATGATGGCCTGCAGGATGTTCACCACCAGGTACAGGCGCGCGGTGGCGCCCAGCAGGCGCGAGACGATGAAGAAGCCGGCCCCGCTCTGGTAGGCGCGCCGGCCCAGCCGCACGTCGAGGTAGTGGTAGATCGAGGTCAGCTGCAGCCGGTAGTACAGCGGCAGCAAGACGTAGGTGACGGCGAGGTAGCCGATCACGTAGCCGATCACGATCTGGGCGTAGCCGAAGCCGTCGACGCCGACCGCGCCCGGCACGCTGACGAAGGTCACGCCGGAGAGGGTCGTGCCGACCATGCCGAAGGCGACCAGCATCCAGTTGCTGCTCTTGTTACCGATGAAGAAGCTGTCGTTGTTGGCGCCTTTCGAGGTGGCCCAGGCGACGCCGAGCAGCAGTGCGAAATAAGCGATGAGGATGCAGAAGAGGAGTAGCGGGGACATGGGACGCCGAGGTTGATGTTTCGCTCAGCAATATACACCTTGCGCGCGCCTGGCCCAAGGGCCGGCGCCGCGCCTGCCCTTCAGATTTCCTCGCCGCGCACCCGCGTGAAGGGACCGATGCAGGCCTCGATCGAGGCTTCGGCGCACAGCAGGAACAGCTTGCCGGACGGATGGAAGCGCACGAAATGGGTGGCGTTGGCGCCCGGCTTCATGACGTTGCCGGAGCAATCGGGCTTGCCGTTGTCCTTGGTGATGCGGTCGGTCAGGCGGTAGAAGCCGTCGGGATCGGGCTCGTTGGGGATCGTGTAGACGCTCTCGGAGATCTCGGCGGCGCTGGTGACCAGCGTGGTGCCGTCGGCGCGGAAGCGGTAGGTTTCGAGGCAATCGGTGTCGGGCACCGCGAGGCGCCAGATGCCGAGGATCGGGTGATCGGAAGCCGGGCCCTGCGGTCCGCGCGTCGGCTGGGCCAGCGCCGGCAGGCAGGCGACGCTCAGGGACAACAGCAACAGGCTGGCAACTGCGCGCATGGCGGGCTCCTTCGCGGCCGGATGGCGCCTGGCCGGGCTCGGACAGGCGATGCCATTATTGCATCGGCGCCCAGGGGATGGCGCACGCGCCATCCCTGCCCTTCGATGGATCAGCCGTTCTCGCTGCCGGCCTTCGGCTTGGCCGGGCGGCGCGCGCGCGGCGCGGCCTTGCGCGCCGGGGCCTTGTGGGCCGGGCGGGCGGCTTTCTTGCGTGCCGGCTTGGCTTCGCCTTCGGCCTCTGCCTCGGCTTCCGGCTCTGCCGGCTCTGCCGGCGCCGCGGCCTCCTCGATGGCTGCTGCCTTGGCCGCTTCTTCCGCCAGTTTCTTGGCGGACGGCTTGCGCGGCGTGCGGCGGCGTTCCTTGACCGGGGCCGCTTCAGCCGGCGCCTCCTCCTGCGCGGCCGACGCTTCCGGCTCGCTCACGAACAGCGTCGGCTGCGAGGCCGGCTGCTCGATGGCCTGGGCCTCTGCTTCGGCTTCCGACTCGGTCACGAGCGGTTCCAGCAGGGCCGGGATCTGCGCCGGGGCCGACGCCGGCTCGGCGCGGCCACCCTGCTTGCGGCCACCGCGGCCGCGGGTACGGCGGGTATCGGGCATGGCTTCTTGCGGCGCGCCTTCGACCGGGGCGATGGCGTCGACCAGGTCCTGGACCACCGCTTCCGGCGCCTGGGCGACGTCCTGCGCCGCGGCCTCGACGCTCGGGACCACGACCGGCGCGTTGGCGCTGCGGAAAACGTAAGTGCCCGACTTCTCGTCGCGGCCGAACTCGAACAGGCCGCGGGTCTGCGCTTCTTCGAGCAGGTTGCCGAAGGTGCGGAAGCCGTAATAGGTCTCGGAGAAGTCCGGACGGCGGCGCTTGAGGGTGTCCTTCAGCAGCGAGGCCCAGATCTTGCCGGTGTCGCCGCGCTCGGATACCAGGGCATCGAAGGTCTCGACCACCATGTCCAGCGCCTGCACCTTGCGCGCCTCAAGTTCTTCCTTGCGCTTGTCGTCGCTGGCATTGGGGCGACGATTGGACTGGCCCTTGCGCGCCTCCTGCTCTTCCTTGCGCTTGGCGGTGGCGCGGTTCTTTTCGCGCACCAGGTCGTCATAGAAGATGAATTCGTCGCAGTTGGCCACCAGCAGGTCGGAGGTCGACTGCTTGACGCCGACGCCGATCACCTGCTTGGCGTTCTCGCGCAGCTTGGAGACCAGCGGCGAGAAGTCGGAGTCGCCGCTGATGATGACGAAGGTATTGACGTGCGATTTGGTGTAGCACAGGTCGAGGGCGTCGACGACCAGGCGGATGTCGGCCGAATTCTTGCCCGACTGGCGCACGTGCGGGATCTCGATCAGCTCGAAGTTCGCCTCGTGCATCTGGCCCTTGAAGGTCTTGTAGCGGTCCCAGTCGCAGTAGGACTTCTTGACCACGATGCTGCCCTTGAGCAGCAGGCGCTCCAGCACGGGGCGGATGTCGAATTTCTCGTAGTTGGCGTCGCGCACGCCCAGTGCGACGTTTTCGAAGTCGCAGAACACCGCCATGCTGATGTTGTCGGAAGATGAGGCCATGAGTTGTTGTTTTCTGGTAATAAGTGGACAAGCTAACGGCGATTATACGCAACCGCAGGGGCTTTTCGCCGCCCCGCTCGCTCGCATGCGCATGCGCAGCCACCACCATGCCAGCATCCGGCGACATTTCCACTTGTTTCATACAGCGAAGCAAGGCAGTTACCAATCGTGCATACAAGGATTGTGACCGCTTCAATTGTCCGTTTAACACGCCCGCTTCTGCCCTATAATTTCGGCTCCTGCAACCGGTCTTCGACGATGCTCCCTGCTACCCTGTTCGAGTCAGCCTTCAACAGTTCGCCCTTCGGGCACTACCTGCTGTCGCCCACGCCTGACGCGATCATCCTTGCCGTCAACGATGCCTTCCTCAAGGCGTCGTCGCGCACCCGCGAGGAACTGGTCGGGGTCAGCCTGTTCGAGGCCTTCCCCGGCAACCCGGACGATCCGGACGATACCGGCGAAACCGACCTGCGCGCCTCGCTCGACAAGGTGCGCGCAACCGGCCTGCCCGACACACTGCCGGCGGTGCGCTATCCGATTCCCGTGCTGCTGCCCAATGGCCAGACGGTATTCGAGGAACGCTTCTGGACCTCGACCAGCACGCCGCTGTTCGGCCCCGGCGGTGAACTGGTCTGCATCTCGCACAGCAACAGCGACGTCACCGCCCAGATACGTTCCGAGGCGGCCGTGCGCGAAAGCGAGAAGCGCTTTCGCGCGCTGACCAACGCAACGGCCGAAGTCATCTATCGCATGAGCCCCGACTGGACCCAGCTGCGCCATCTCGAGGGACGCGGCTTTTTGAAGGACACGGCCGATACCAACCGCTTCTGGCTCGAAGAATACATCCCGCCCGAAGACCAGGAACGGCTGCACCAGGCGATCGAGCACGCCATCCGCCACCGCTCGGTGTTCGAGCTCGAGCACCGGGTGCGGCGCGCCGACGGCAGCAGCGGCTGGACCCTGTCGCGCGCGGTGCCGATGTTCGACGCCGCCGGCGAAGTCTACGAATGGATCGGCGCCGCCAGCGACATCACCGAGCGCAAGGCGGCCGAAGAAAAGCTGCGCGAGGCCGACCGCCGCAAGGACGAATTCCTGGCCATGCTGGCGCACGAGCTGAGGAATCCCCTGGCGCCGATCGGCGCCGCGGCCGAGCTGCTGCAGCGCATGAAGCTGGACGAGGCGATCATCAAGCGCACCAGCCAGATCATCGGGCGCCAGGTGGGCCACATGACGGCGCTGATCGAAGACCTGCTGGACGTCTCGCGCGTCACGCGCGGCCTGGTACAGCTGGAGACCGAGCCGCTCGACGTCGGCGCCGTGCTGCACGAGGCGGTGGAGCAAGTCATGCCGCTGATCCAGGCGCGCCGCCACGACCTGGCGCTGCGCCTGCCGCCGCCCGGCACGCTGGTCGCGGCCGACCGCAAGCGCCTGGTGCAGGTGGTCGCCAACCTGCTCAACAACGCGGCCAAGTACACGCCGGAGGCCGGCCGCCTCGAGGTCGGCGCCTTCATCGACGCCGAACAGCGCCTGTGCATCGAGGTGGTCGACAACGGCATCGGCATGGCGCCCGAGCTGACGGCGCGCGTTTTCGAGCTGTTCGCCCAGGCCGAGCGCTCGTCCGACCGGTCCTCGGGCGGCCTGGGGCTGGGCCTGGCGCTGGTGAAAAGCCTGGTCGAGCTGCATGGCGGCGTGGTCGCCTGCGACAGCGCCGGCCCGGGCCGCGGCAGCCGCTTCTCGGTCTGCCTGCCGCTGCTCGAACGCCAGGCCGACGCCGCCGCCCCGCCCTGCGAGGACGCGCATTGCGCCGCGCAGCCGGGATCGCTGCGCGTGATGGTCGTGGACGACAACGTCGATGCGGCCGTCACCCTGTCGATGCTGCTGGAGTCGGGCGGCCACCAGGTCGCGGTGGAGCACGATGCGCTGCGGGCGCTGGAGTGCGCGCGCCGGTTCCGGCCCCAGATCTGCCTGCTCGACATCGGCCTGCCCGAGATCGACGGGCTCGAACTCGCACGGCGCCTGCGCGCGCTGCCGGAAGCGGCCGATGCCCTGCTGGTCGCGGTCACCGGCTACGGCCAGGCGCGCGACCGCGACCAGATCCTCGGCGCCGGCTTCGACCACCACCTGGTCAAGCCGATCGACACCGGGCGACTGTATGCGCTGCTGGAAGGCGCGGCGGCGACCGCCGCCTGAACCGGCGCGCTTTTTCAGGCTTTCACGATCGGCGCCGGGCAGCGATAATGCCGCGCATCTTAAGCAATCATCGACCCCATGCAAGCACACAAAGCCCATTACCTGCAGCTGCGTCCCCACGACGCCCTGCCCGACCTGAAACACCTGGCGCCGTTCATGGCCGTGGTCGTGATCGACGACGACAGCGACGAGATGTGGCGCTGGGACGTGGTGCGCTGGCTGGTCGATTCCGGCTGCCGCTACATGCTGGCCTGGGGCAAGGAGTGCGCGAGCTGGAACGAGGCGGTCGAGGATGCCGCCCTGGAAGCGTTCGACTACGAAGACGTCGCGCCCGAACAAGCCGTGCTGACGACGGCGCACGAGGACGAAGACCTGGACGAGGTGTTCTGGTTCGCCCGCCACCGCGCCAGCCATCCTGCGCTGCGTTTTTCCACCGCGGTAATCCTGCACGTGGCGGTGCGTGGCCGGCCGGACGAATTGCTGGCGCAGTTCGCCGACGCCTGAGCGGCGGCCGCCCGAACTTACACCCTCGCCAGCGTCTCCGGGTCGGCCTCGCCGTCGAAATACTTGTCGATGCAGGCCTGGAACACGGCCTCGTCCGGCGCCACGTCGGCGAACAAGGTCATCGACGAACGGAATTTCAGTTCGTCCGGATAGCCGAAGATCTCGTGCGCGGACGGCCCGTCGAGCGCGGCGACGATGCCGGCGCATTCGCGCAGGCGCCGGCCCAGCACCGGATGGGCCAGGTAGGCGGCCGCCTCGTCCTCGGAGCCGATGGCATAGCGCTGCGCCATCTCGCTATTGCCCAGCCCCTTAAACTGCGGAAAGACGAACCACATCCAGTGGCTGCGCTTGTGCCCGGCCCGCAATTCGGCCAGCACGGTGGCATAGACCGGCTCCTGCGCCTCTACGAAGCGCGCCAGATTGAAGTCATCCATGATGTTTCCCTCCCCCTTGTCACCGAAATGCTACAACGTCATCGTTGTTTGCTAAAGTACCGCACGATGAACGCCGAACACCTCTCCCTCCTCCTCGTCCGAGAAATGCCCTATGGCAAATACCAAGGCCGCAAGCTGGCCGACCTGCCGGGCCACTATCTGGGCTGGTTCGCTCGCGAAGGCTTTCCGCGCGGCGAGCTTGGCCAACTGCTGGCGCTGATGTACGAACTCGACCACAATGACTTGCGGGGCCTGCTCGATCCGCTGCGACCTAGGTAATACCCTCTAGCAATACACCCGCCAAAATCCTGCTGGGCATCGGTATAATCGAACATTCAACCAAGAATCCACCATGCTCAACGAACACGCTCCCGCGCCCCTGGTCCTGGTGGTCGAGGACGACGACCACATCGCCCAGGTATTGCGCTTCATGCTCGAACGCCAGGGCTATCGCGTGACGCACCTGGCCGACGGCCGCGCCGCGAGCGAGTACGTCGCCGCCACTCACGAGATCCCCGACCTGGTGCTGATGGACGTGATGCTGCCCCATCTCGACGGCTTCGAGATCGTCGCCCTGGCCCGCGCGCGCGCCGAGTGGTCGACGGTGCCGATCCTGATGCTGACCGCCAAGAACACCGAGCGCGACACCGTGCGTGCGCTCGACGCCGGCGCCAACGACTTCGTCAGCAAGCCCTTCCAGCCCAACGAATTGCTGGCACGCGTGCGGCGTCTGCTGCTGCCGGCTGGGTAATCCCCCCCCGAAGCGGGCGCTGCGAATCGCACGGCTCGCTTACACTGGAGGGCATGTCACGTTATCTACTTTTGCTGTCCTTTCTGCTGTCGTCGCTCTACCTGCCGCAGGCCCGGGCAGCCACCCTGCTGCTATGCCCCGGCGCCCCGCTCGCCTCGCCCGGCGCCGTGACCGAGGACTACACCACGCCCCTGGGTGCGCGCATGCGCGCCATCGTCACCGAAGCACCAGGCAAGCCCGAACCCGGCTGCCGCGCCATTCCCTTGAAGGTGGCCGCCAGCGGCGTCCAGGCCCTGCATTTCCTGCCCCCCGACGCCAGGCCCGGCGACACCATCCTGCTGCAGGGAGAAGAGCGCAACAAGGACTTCACGGTCACCGGCCATACCCTCGATAGCGGGCAGCGCGCTGCGGTCAAGCCGGCGCCGAACCTGGCCGGTGAGCGCCCGGACGACGCCGCCGACGTGCGCGAACGCGCCCCGCGCGCGACCTGGGCCTGGAGCCCGAACGCCTGGCGCGAACGCGCCGACGAGATGCTCGACTGGGCCGCCGGCCAGAAGATGGGGGAGCTGTTCATCAACGTCCCGGTACGCGACGGCCGGGTGGTTGAACCGGACGCCCTGGCGGCCTTCGTGCGCCAGGCCGGCAGCCGCGGCATCGCCGTCACCGCCTTCGAGGACGGGCCGGACCTGATCCTGCCGACCGAGCGTCGCGAGGCCATCGGCCGGATGCGCGCCTACGTCGCCTACAACGCCCAGGCCGCGGACGAGGAGCGCCTGAAGTGCGTCCAGTTCGACGTCCAGCCCCAGCTGCTGGCGCCGGACAAGCTGCCGCTGGCGGCGCGCGACGGCCACTACCTCGACCTGCTCGCCGCACTGCGCGAGGCGGCGGGCAAGATGACGCTCGACGTGGTGGTTCCGGTCGCATGGAGCGGCGAGGACGCCTTGCTGGGCGGCCTGGCGCGCCATGCCGATGCGCTCACGGTGCGCAACTACCGCACCGACCCTGGCGAAATAAGCCGGCAAGCAGCGCCCTTCCTGGACTGGGGCGTCAAGCATGGCAAGCGGGTGCGCATCGCGCTCGAGGCCGGCCCGGCCGGCATCGGCGTCGAGCGCCGCTACCGGCGCCTGGGACCTGGCGCGAAAGGCGACCTGCTGCTGTTCGACATCGGCGGACAGCCGGTGCTGGTGCTGCTGAAGGTGCCGGCGGCGCAGGACGAGGCCGTCGCCTACCTGTTCGGCCGCCGCCGCGACATCGCCGGCTCGGCGACCACCTTCCACTTCGACAAGCCGGCGCTCATGCGCCTGCTGCCGCAACTCGAACGCAGCTTTGGCGCGTGGAAGAGCTTTGGCGGGATGGCGGTGCACGAACTGCGCTGAGTACACCGTCGCTCCCGCTGCGCGGGAACGACGTGGCTCACCCCAGCGGCAACTCCACCGTAAACCGCGTCCCCAGCCCGGCCCGGGTCTCGAAACCGATCGTGCCGCCATGCTCCTCGACGATCGCCTTGCTGATGCTCAGTCCCAGTCCGGTGCCGCTACGCTGGCGCGTATCGGCGCCGTCGGCCTGGGCGAAGCGTTCGAACACGCGCGCCTGGAAGGCGGGCGGGATGCCCGGTCCCTCGTCGGTCACGCTCAGGCGCGCCCAGCCCGGCCGCTGCGCCAGGCCCAGCGTCACCGTCTTGCCGGACGGCGTGAACTTGATCGCGTTCGACAGCAGGTTGCTCAGCACCTGCACCAGGCGATCCTGGTCGATCGCGGCCGCCACCCGCTCGGCGCCCGGCGGCAGGTCGAAACGCAGCGCCACGCCGGCCTGGCGCGCCTGGCCCTCCATCGTCTCGGCCGCGTGCCGCAGCACCGGCGCCAGCGGCTGCACGCTGCGCAGGTATTCCATCTGGCCCGCCTCGATCTTCTGGATGTCGAGCAGGTCGTTCACCATCCGCATCAGGCGATCGCAGCTCTGGCTGGCGATGTGGATCAGCTTGGCCACATCGGGCGGCAATTCGCCCGCCATGCCCGAGTCGAGCAGCGACAGCGAGGCGTGGATCGAGGTGAGCGGCGTGCGCAGCTCGTGCGAGACGGTGGACACGAACTCGGTCTTCATGCGGTCGACCTTCTTGCGCTCGGAGATATCGTTCAGGAACAGGCTGAAGAAGGTATCCTCGCCCTCGCCCGCCAGCGCCACCGTGACCTCGACCGTGAATTCCGCCCCCTGGCGGTTGACCACGATCCGTTCCAGGCGCCGGTCATACGAATACGCGCCGCCCTGGTGATAGCCGCGCAGCGCCTTGGCGATGCTGGCGCGGTAGCGCTCGGGCAGGATCATCTCGGCCAGCGGCCAGCCCACCGCTTCGTGGCGGCTCCAGCCGAACATGCGCTCGGCCGCCGGGTTCCAGTCTAGGATCATGCCGCGCATGTCGGCGGCGATGAAGGCGTCCTGCGCCGCGCCGACGATGGTGGCGATGCGCTGTTCGCTGGCGCGCACCGAGGCCAGCGCGCGCTCCAGTTCCAGGGTGCGCTGCTCGACCCGCTGTTCGAGGGTGTCGTTCAGCGTCTGCAGCTCGGCGCGCCGGTGCACCAGCGCCGTCACCAGCGCATTGATCGCGCCCGACAGCTGGCGCACCTCGGTATAGCCGCGCCGCGCCGGCACCAGCTCCTGGCTGTCGCCGCGGCGCAGGCGGTCGGCCGACGCGGCCAGCGCCTTCAGCGGGCGCGTGATGCGGCGCGCCAGCAGCAGGCCGGCCAGCGAGAACAGCAGCGCCAGCGCGGCGCCGCTCCACAGCGCCCGCGCGCGCAGCTCGCGCACCGGACGGTAGGCGTCCTCGAGGTCCTGGCGCACCAGCACGTGCCAGCCCAGGCCCGGATAGTCGCCCACCGCGCGCGTGGCGGCGTAGCCGACCAGGTAGTCGCGTCCGTCGGGCCAGCGCTCGACCGCATAGCCGGTGCGCCCCTGGCGCGCCTGGCCCAGGCTGGCCAGGTCGATCTTGCTGTCCTGCAGGCCGTCAGGGCCCAGCAGCACCACGCCCTCGGCGCTGACGATCAGGGCCTGCACCCGATTGCGCTCCTGCACCGGCGCGATGATCGAGCGCTCGACGTCGCGCGCCCATTCCCACGACAGGTGGGTGCCCAGCACGCCGGCCGGCTTGCCGTCTGCATCCAGCCAGGGAAAGGCGACGTCCACGAAGCGGCGCGGCTCGCCCTCCTGCACCGGCAGCAGCTTGGCCAGCAGCACCGCCTCGTGCACGTCGCCGACATAGGTGCCCTTGAGAGCGTTGATGAACCAAGGCCGCTTGGCCACGTTCTTCCCTTCCAGCAGGCCGCGCGCCTCGGCCAGCACGGTGCCGTCCAGGCCGGCCATGCCGATCCATTCGTAGTAGCCGTAGGTCGACTGCATGTCGTTCAGGATACGGCGCCGCTCGGCCTGCGACGCCGACGGCGCCACTAGGTCGTTGCGTCGCGCCATCAGCCGCACCTCGCGATAGCGCTCGTACATGCCGCGGTCGAGCTTGTCGGCGGTCTGCATCGCCATCTCGCCCAGCCCGTTGCCGATGCTGCTCTTGACCTGGTCGGTGGCGGCGCGCTCGACCACCTCGACCAGCAAGAGGGTCAGGACGACGGTCAGCAGGGAAAAGGCAAGCGCCAACCAGGCGCCGAGGCCGCGCGGCGTGAAGCGTGCAGGAAGGGTGGGGATTTTTGGCATGCGGCACCTGAACTTATTCTTTTGCCAGCGTATCACGCCACTCCCGGCATGCTGCAAGAGAAGACTTGGTCAATCGTGCGTCACGACCGGATTCCATTCAGCTCGCATAGCCGGTGTTGTTCTCCCTTACGGCGGAGCTTTGGGTTGTGCCTGTAGAAAACCGGGTGATTCCGCACGGCCATGCCTGATTTCCGGTAAACTTGACGCCTATAAGTACATCGATTGGAAACACCGTCATGCAAGCCACCGCCGCCGCCGCACTCACCCCGCCTTCCCTGCTGGACTATGCCACCTCGTGCGCGCTGCCGACGCCGTGGGCCCAGTTCACGCTGCACGCCTGGGTCGAGCCGGCCACCGGCAAGGAACACCTGGCGATGGCCCTGGGCGACCTGTCGAACGGCGAACCGGTGCTGGCGCGGGTGCACTCCGAGTGTCTCACCGGCGACGTGATGTTCTCGCAGCGCTGCGACTGCGGCGCCCAGCTCGAAGGCGCGCTGCAGCGCATCGCCGAGGAAGGCCGCGGCATCCTGCTCTACCTGCGCCAGGAAGGCCGCGGCATCGGCCTGGTCAACAAGATCCGCGCCTACCGCCTGCAGGAAGCCGGCGCCGACACGGTCGAGGCCAACCTGCAGCTGGGCTTCCATGCCGACGCCCGCAACTACGAGCTGTGCCGGCCGATGCTGGAGCAGTTCGGCATCAAGTCGGTGCGCCTGATGACCAACAACCCGCGCAAGATCGACGCCCTGAACCGCATCGGCGTCACGGTCGCCGAGCGCGTGCCGCTGCTGGTCAACCGCAATGCCTACAACAACAGCTACCTGAACACCAAGCAGGCCAAGCTGGGCCACATGATGGCGCCCCTGACCGCCGTCGAGCAGGGCGAACAGGCGCTGGTCGAGCCGGCCAAAGCCCCGCAATCGGCCTCGTAATTGCCCCTGAACGTGCGCTAACGCGCGCAACGCTCGTTGATCCGGTGGCAAGATAGCACTTCATACTGCCATCAAACTATTGCATGAAACGAGCTGTCCTGGCACTCCTGCTGACCTGCATCGCCATCGGCGCCGCCCTCGAGGCGACGTCGCCGCCGGCCGCTGCCCAGCCGCAGCCGCAGAACATGACACAGGCCGCTCCACGCGCCACCCAGAACACGGCCGGCGCCGCCGTCGATGCGCCCCAGATGCCGGTCGACACCGCGCCCGCGGCCACCCCGAACGCGCCGCTGCCCGGCGAAACCGAGACCCAGGACGCCCTGCCCGAGCCTTCGCTGGCGGCCCAGGACCTGTACGATTCCGCACGCGGCGACCTGCTGCAGATCCGCATGCTGCTCAAGAACGGCCGCACCCAGTCGACGGTCGGCTCGGGCTTCCTGGTCGGCACCAGCAACCTGGCGCTGACCAATTATCACGTGGTGTCGCAGATGGCGCTCGACCCCGCGATCTACACGGCCGAATACATCGACACCGACGGCAATACCGGCCCGGTCGAGCTGATGGCGGTCGACGTGCTGCACGACCTGGCAGTGGTGCGCATCAACCGCAACGGCAGCGGCTTCTTCAAGGTGCCCGAGCAGCCGGTGCGGCTGCGCCAGGGCCAGCGCCTGTACTCGCTCGGCAACCCGCTCGACCTGGGCTTCGCGATCTCGGAAGGGGCGTACAACGGCGTGCTCACGCGCAGCTTCTACGACCGCCTGATCTTTTCCGGCCCGATCAACTCCGGCATGAGCGGCGGGCCGAGCGTGACCGCCAGCGGCACCGTGGCCGGCATCAACGTCTCGCGCCGGCGCGACGGCGAATCGGTCAGCTTCCTGGTGCCGGTCAAGCATGCGCAGGAGCTGCTGCGCAAGGTCGCCGAACAGGCCGCACCGCCGGCCGACTTCAATCCGCTGATCGGCAAGCAGCTGCTGGCGCACCAGGGCAGCATGGTCGACAAGCTCCTCGAGGAGCCCCTCACACTCAAGGGCATGGGCCAGTACCTGGTGCCGGTGCGCGAATCGGGAGAAGTGCGCTGCTGGGGACGGTCGAACGCGCGCGGCGCGGTCTACAGCACCGACTCGATGAGCTGCATCATGCAGTCGGCGGTGTTCGTGTCGGACGTGCAGCAGACCGGCAACGTGGCCATGACCCACCAGTACATCCGCAGCGGCACCATGGACCCGATGCGCTTCGCGACGCTGGCCAGCGACACATTCCAGGTCAACAACCTGGGCAGCACGGGCGACCCGCGCCTGACCAAGCCATTCTGCACCGAACGCTTCGTGCACACCCGCAGTCTGCCGATGCGCGCCGTCACCTGCGTGCGCGCCTACCGCAAGTTCGAAGGCCTGTACAACTTCACGCTGCTGACGGCCAGCACCGACGCCTCGCAATCGAGCCTGCAGAGCCGCCTCGACATCTCCGGCGTCTCCTATGAAAACGGCCTGCGCGTCACGCGCGCCTACCTGGGCGCCTTCGGGCGCAGTGGACGGCGATGAGCGAGCATACCAGCCAACCCTTGCATGCACCGGCCGACGCCGGGCTGCTGCGCGGGCCGTGGACGGTCGAGACCCTGGCCCGCAACGGGGAGGTGCTGCACCGCCATCGCGTGGCGGCGCTGCCGATCCGCATGGGCCGCGCCTACGACAACGACTTCATCGTCGACGACGATTATGCGGCCGCCCACCACGCCGTGGTCGAAGCCGGACCGGATGGCCGGCTGCGGCTGCGCGACCTCGGCAGCCGCAACGGCATCGTGCACAAGTCCCGCCGCATCAAGGACGAACTGGCGATCGACGGCGACACCGTGGTGCGCATGGGGCACACCACGCTGCGCATCCGCGGCGCCGCGCACCGGGTCGCGCCCGAGCTGGTCGACCGCACCATGCACGGCTGGGAAGGCATGCTGCCGGGCGGCGCCGGCATCGTGCTGGCCGTGCTGGCGGCGCTGCTGGTGGCCTGGCTGACCGACGCCAGCAACGACCTGGAACGCTACGCCCTGTTCCCGGCCGCGGCAGGCGGGATCGGCCTGGCATGGGCCGGCCTGTGGGCTTTCGGCAACCGCCTGTTCGGGCGCCGCGCGCGCCTCGGGCGCCACCTGTTCATTTACGGCTGCGCACTGGCGGCGCTGGTGGGCGTGCGCCTGCTGGCCAGCGTCGTCGCCTATGCCTGGTCGCTCGAATGGCTGACCGCCTATGCCTCGCATGCGGCGGTGGCGACGGTGGCGGTGGCGGTCTACTTCCACCTGGCCACAGTCACGCCGCAGTTCCGGCGCCGCCTGCGCCTGGCCTGCGGCGCGCTGGCGGTGCTGGTGTCATGCCTGATCCTGGCCGGGAACATGCAGCGCCACGGCCGCACCGCCGACGAACTGTACATGCCGGTGCTGCTGCCGCCCGAGCTGCGCGCCAGCCCGGACGTGCCTGTGGCCGACTATATCGACCAGGTCGGGGCGATGAAGCAGGAGATCGACGCCGAGCGCAGTGGGGGCAACTGACCCTAGCTGAGCTGGCCCAGCAACCGGCTCACCGTCTCGGCCGCGATCGGCTTGGTGAAGTGGTGGTCGAAACCGGCGTCGCGCGCGCGCTGCTGGTCTTCTTCGGAACCCCAGCCGGTGACGGCGACGATCACCGTGCGCGCCAGCTTCGGCATGGCGCGCAGCCGCGCCGCGAGCTCGTAGCCGGTTATGCCCGGCATGCCGATGTCGAGGAAGGCGATGTCGGGCGTGAAGTCGGTCACCAGCGCCAGCGCGTCGCGGCCGTTGGTCGCGGTGCGGATCTCGTGGGCGTTCATCTGCAGCAGCAATGACAGGCTCTCGGCGGCATCGGTATTGTCGTCCACCACCAGGATGCGGAAGCTGCGGCGTGGGAGCGCGCGCTGCTCTGGCCGCGGCTCCTGCTCGGCCGCGTCCGGCCCGGCGTCGACGCCGAGCGGCAGGCGCACGGTGAAGGTGCTGCCCTGGCCGGCGCCGGCGCTGTGCACCGCAATGGCGCCACCGTGCAGCGCCACCAGCTGGCGCACCAGCGACAGGCCGATGCCCAGCCCGCCCTGGGCCAGGCCGCCATGGTCGCCGACCTGGCTGAACATCTCGAAGATCGCCTCCTGGTGTTCGGGCAGGATGCCGACGCCGCTGTCGCTCACCGCAACGATGGCGTCCCCCTCCCCCTTGCGCACCTCGAGGCCGATGTCGCCGCCGGACGGCGTGTATTTGGCGGCATTGGTCAGGAGGTTGCTCACCACCTGCGCGATGCGGGTCGGATCGATGTCCAGCAACAGCGGCTCGTGCCAGAGCTTGATATCGAGCCGATGGCGCGCGCCCTGGATAACCGCCGCGCTGGTTTCCACCGCGCTCGTCACGACCCGGTTGAGGTCGACCAACTGCTTGCGGATCTCGATCTTGCCGCTGCTGACGCGGGCGACGTCGAGCAGGTCGTCGACCAGGTGCGACAGCTGGTGGGTCTGGCGCTCGAGCATCTCGCGCACGCGCGCCATGGTGTCCTGACTGTCGGCGCGCAGGCGCATGATCTCAAGGCCGGTGCGGATGGTCGCCATCGGATTGCGCAGCTCGTGCGCCAGCACCGCCAGGAACTCGCTCTTGCGCCGGCTCGCCTCGGACGCCTCGCCGGCCAGGCGCCGCATGTCTTCCTCGATGCGCTTGCGTTCGCTGGTGTCGCGGAATACCAGCGCCACCTGGCGCGCCTCGAGTGCGCCGATGCGCGAGGCGTTGACTTCGAACCAGCGTTCCAGCTTGGGCGAATACTCTTCGAACAGGATCGATTCGCCGGTACGCGCCACCGCGCCGTAGCGCTCCAGCCAGACCGTTTCGAGGCCGGGCGCCAGCTCGTGCACCGAACGCCCCTTCGCATCGGGAATGCCGCTCTGGATCGCGAACATCGGGTTCACCTCCAGGAACACCAGGTCGCACGGCGCGCCGCCGGCGTCGAGCTTGACTTCCAGGATGCAGAAGGCCTCGTCCACCTCCTCGAACAGCTTGCGGTATTTTTCCTCGGACTCGCGCAGCGCCGCCTCGGTGCGCTTGACGCGATCGATGTCGGTGACCACCGAGACCTGGCCGCCGATCCGGCCGTCGGCATCGACGATCGGCACCGAGCTGATATGGGTCCAGGTCTCGCGGCCGTCGTCTTCGCGATACAAGGCTTCCATGCCCGGCACCACGCGCTCGCCGCGCAGGGCGCGCGCGCCGGGGAAATCCTCGCGCGCCACCGGCTTGCCGTCGCCATCCAGGATCGTCCAGCGCGCCAGCCGTTCTTCGTCGCGCGAAGGCATGAAGCGGCTCGGCACGTAGCGCTGCATCGCATCGTTGGCCAGCACGACCGCGCCATTGGTGTCGGTCACGGCCACGCCGACCGGCAGGCTGTCGAACACCGCCGACAGGCGCGCGTCGCTCGCCCGCCGCGCCGCTTCGGCGCGGCGGGCCTCGAGCACGCGGCCGGTGGTCTCGACGGCGGTATGCACGAAGCCTCCCACTTCGCCGGCCAGGCTGCGCAAGGGAATATAGGATGCGGTGAACCAGCGCTGGCATTCGTCGGCAGCGGCCGGAAGCACGACGCACAGGTCTTCGACCCGGCCGGGACGGCCCGCCATGGCGGCATTGGCCAGTGGCGCGACATCCGGCCACAGGGTGGGCATCACTTCCGCAATCGGCTTGCCCAGCGCCGCCGGATGCGCCCTGCCCAGCAAATCCGCATAGGCGTCGTTGTAGAGCATCAGGTATTGCCCGGTCCAGCAAACCAGCGTCGGAAAGGGCGCATCGAGCATCAGGTCGAGCGCCACCCGCAGCTCAGCGGGCCAGCCTTCCGGCGCACCGATGGGGCTTGTTGACCAGTCATGGGCCGCGAGCAATGCCCGCATCCCCTTCTGTTCGTCACGATCGTCGCTGTGGTGGCCGGTTGTGCTCATGGCCCATTGTCGCACGAAGAGTTTGCAGGAACGCCAATCGTCACCAATTGTCACATCTGGCCCGGCGCGCCATTTTGACAATCATTGGCCGATGCACGATGATCGGGTCTTTCTTTTCCCGAGCGCCCTCCGTGCCCACGAACCGCAGCCTCTTTGTCGCCACCATCGCCTGGGTCCTGTTCTGGACACTGATGGTGCTGGTGGCGCTCGAGGATTACCGGCGCGACGGCGGCGCCGCACTCTGGCAGCCGGTGTTGTGGGAGACCTCGTCGGCCGTGGTCGCGACCATCCTGTTCCTGGTCCAGCGCCGCTTCAGCGCCGGCGACGACGCGCTGGTCGCCACGCCCCGCCGCTGGTTCCTGCGGCAACTGCGCTGGCTGCCCTTGTACTGGTTCGGCTTTACCCCGATCGTGTTCGCCATTCGCCACGCGATCTACGCCATGGCCGGCGCCAGCTATGACCACGAACCATGGTCCGAGGTGTTCGTCTACGAGGCGCTCAAGATCTCGGTGTTCTTCGGCCTGTTCATGACGATCGGCTTCGGCCTCCTGTCCTATCGCGAGATGATGAAGGAAAAAGTGAGGGCCGAGCAGGCCGGCGCCCTGCTGCGCGAAGCCCAGCTCGAACGCCTGACGCGCCAGATGCAGCCGCACTTCCTGTTCAATGCCCTCAACACGATCTCGTCGCTGATGCATACCGACGTGGCGCGCGCCGACGCCACCCTGGTGCGGCTGGCCGACGTGCTGCGCGCCACCCTGGCCCTGGGCGAACGGCCGCAGGCGCGCCTGCGCGACGAGCTGCGCCTGGCCCAGTGCTATGCGGCGGTGATGGCCGAGCGCTTCGAAGGGCGGGTGATGCTCGACTGGCACATCGACCCTGCCGCGCTGGACGTCATGCTGCCCGCCATCAGCCTGCAGCCGCTGCTCGAGAACGTGTTCAAGCACACGGTCGGTCGGCGCCGCGAGGCGACCGCGATCCGGATCGTGGCAGTCATCGATGGTGACGCGATGGTGGTGCAGGTCGAGGACGACGGCGGCGTGCTGGAACATACCGACACGCCCGGCATCACCGTGGCCAACCTGCGCACGCGGCTGGCGGCCCTGCATGGAGAAGACGCACGCCTGGACTTGATCGCATTGGCGCCCGCCGGCGTGCGCGCGGAAATGAGGCTGCCGTGCGCTTGCTGATCGTCGACGACGAACGCCCGGCGCGCGACCGGCTGCGCCGCATGCTGGCTTTGGCGCCGGGCGTCGAGTCAGTACGCGAGGCGGCCGACGGGATCGAAGCCTTGAAGATGGTGGAGGCCGAGCGGCCGGACGCGCTGCTGCTCGATATCGAGATGCCGGAACTATCAGGCATCGACCTGGCCGCATCGTTGCCGGCGCCGGCGCCGCTGGTGGTATTCGTCACCGCCCACCAGGACTATGCGCTGCGCGCCTTCGACAGCGAGGCGGTCGACTACCTGCTCAAGCCCTTCGACGGGGCCCGCCTGCAGCGCGCGCTGGAGCGGCTGCGCGCGCGCCTGGCGGCGCCGACGCAGGCAGCACCGCCGCCGCCCAGCCCACCGCGCCAGCTGCTGATGAGCGAACGCGGCGCGACGCGCGTGGTGCAGGTGGCCGATATCGAATGGCTGGAGACGGCCGACAACTACGTGGCGCTGCACACGGGCGCCGGCGCCCCGCTGCTGCGCCAGACCCTCGGCGCCCTGCTCGACCAGCTCGGGCCCGCCTTCGTGCGCTGCCACCGGCGCGCGGCGGTGCGCCTGGCGGCCATCGCGCGCATCGAGCCGCTCGACAAGGGAGATTGCGAGCTGGTGCTGCGCAGCGGCGCCCGGGTGCCGTGCAGCCGCCAATACCGTCCCGCCCTGCTGGCGCTGCTTGACCCGGCTCGCCCCATGTAGGACTCGTTTCGCCCCCCGGCGCTGGTCCCTGGGCCGGTTGCGCGCGATGCTGGCGTCTCCATCACGACAAGAGCGCGCCATGCAGCCAACCACCTCCCTCGGCAATCAACGCCTGTATTTCCTCGACTGGGTCCGCATCCTCGCCTTCTTCGTGCTGATCGCCTATCACGTCGGCATGTATTACGTGAGCTGGGGTTGGCACGTGAAGAGTCCGCACGCGGGCAACGGCCCGGAACCGTTCATGCTGCTATCCTCGCCCTGGCGCCTGAGCCTGCTGTTCTTCGTGGCCGGCGCGGCCTCGCATTTCCTGCTGCGCAAGACGGCGCCCGGAACCTTCGTGCGCCGGCGCAGCCTGCGCCTGCTGCTGCCGCTGCTGTTCGGCATGCTGGTCATCGTACCGCCGCAGCCATACCTCGAAGTGGTCGAAAAGCTCGGCTATGCCGACGGCTTCGTGGCCTTCATGCGCCTGTACCTGGTCGGCTACGGCGGCTTCTGCCAGGACGGATGCCTGGTGCTGCCGACCTGGAACCACCTGTGGTTCGTCGCCTACCTGTGGGTCTACACGCTGGTGCTGGCCGCCTGCACGGCATTGCTGGGCCATGTCCGCATCGGCGCGCTCGCTGCCCGCACTGCCGCCGTGCTGGGCGGCTGGAAGCTGATCGCGCTGCCGGCGCTGTTCCTGGCGCTCGTACGCATCCTGCTGGCCGACCGTTTCCCATCGACCCATGCGCTGGTCGACGACTGGTTCAACCACGCCACCTACCTGCCGATGTTCCTGCTCGGCGCGCTGGTCGCGCGCAGCCGCCCGGTGTGGGTCGATATGGACACCATGCGCTGGGCCGCGCTCGGCATTGCGCTGGCCGGATGGGCCACCATCGTGGCCTGGTACGCCGCCCCGCACCATGAGCACAGCGCGCAGATGATGGCGTTCTGGCTCCCCGTGATGCGCTGCGTATACGCGCTGTGCGCCTGGAGCGCCATGGTTGCCGCCTGCGGTTTCGCGCACCGCCACCTGGACCGCGACGGGCCGGCGCGCCGCTACCTGACCGATGCGGTATTCCCCGTCTATATCGCGCACCAGACCCTGATCGTCGTGCTGGCGCACGCCTTCAAGCCTTTGAACCTGGCGCCCGGCGTCGAGGCCCTGACGCTGATGGTGTTGACGGCCACCGGCAGCTTCGCGCTGTACGAAGCCGTGCGCCGCGTGCGCTGGCTGCGGCCGCTGTTCGGCCTGGCGCCGCAGGCGAGCGCGGTGAGCACCGCGGCCAGGACGGACACGCCTTCGCCTGCGGCGCCCCTGCCGCACTGAACCTAGTGCGTCGCGCCCGATTGACGCACCTGCTGGCTGGCCTGGGCCGCCTGCTGGGCCACCTGCTGACCGGCCTGCTGCGGCGACTGGGCCGACTGCACCGCACCATCGCCGCGCGCATGGATTGCACCATCGGCGCGCGTGAACGGATCGGTCATGGTGCGCAGCGCCTCCTGCTGGCTGCGGATGCCGCGCTCGGCTTCTTCGGCCGAAGTGCGCGCCACTTCGTCGACCACGGCGCGCGCGGTGCGGGTGGTGTTCTGCACGTGCTGCTCGGTCACGCGCGCCAGCTCGACCTGGGCGTCGGAAGCCAGGCGCGAAATGTGCTGCTGGTAGGCGCGCAGCTTCTCGGTGGCCGGCTGGGCCCGCGCCGAGGCCGCGCCCAGCAGTTCGGACTGGCGGTCGACGCTCAGCACATGCTGGCTTGCCAGCGTGGTTTCCCGGTCTGGGCCAGCTGGATGTTGAGCTCACACATCTGCTGGAAGGAACGGAACAGCGATTTGGACATATCGTTGACGAAGGCGGTCTGGGCGTCCATATGGGTGCGCACGGCCGGCGTCACGGATTGCGGAAACGGATACATGCAAGCCTCTCTTTGAATGGATGAGATTGAATGTGGAATGAATGGCGTGCCCTGGGCACGAACAACGAAGACTAAAGCGCTCCCGCTCGTGCACAGTTGAGGTGCACCAAACGTGCAGCCTCTCCAGTGATCCGGGCTGGCCCGATCCTTGCATGTAAGAAAGCACCTGGATTCCAAGGCTTTGTGGGAGGTAGAGATGATTGGACAGAACGACGTAATCGAATTCGCAGGCACGCCCGGCCGCACGGTCCGCGTGCTGTGGATCGACCAGCCGCAGGCACTGGCCTGGACCTATCAACTGGGCAGCCATGCGGCCATGCCCGAGCCGGTGCGGGTGATGGCGCTGGAAGAAGCGCTGGCGTCCGGCCGCGCGCAGCGCCTGCTGGTCGATCCGTTCGCCGCGGCGCCGCCGCGCGAGCCGGTGCCGCAGGGCTACCTGAACCTGCAGGCCAAGGCCTGGTCCGCCGTGCGCGCCCTGCATGCCGACCGCCGCGCGCTGTACGACGCGCGCCAGCGCGCCACCTTGATGGCCGGCTACGCCGCCGCCCACGGCATGTCGAAATCGAGCATCCTGCGCTACCTGCGCCGTTACTGGGAGCGCGGCCAGACGCCGGACGCCCTGCTGCCGGACTACGGCAATTCGGGCGCGCCGGGCCGCACCCGCGCGGTCACCGCCGGCATCAAGCGCGGGCGTCCACGCAAGGGCGCGGGCACCGGCACCAATGCCGACGAGCGGATGCGCGCGATCTTCCGCGCCGCCGCCGCGCGCTATGCGGCCAGCAACGACGGCTTCTCGCGCCGCGCCGCCTATCGCCAGATGCTGGAGGATTTCTTCCAGGACGTCGATGCTGGCGCGCAGCCCAGCTTCGGCCAGTTCAATTACTGGCTCGAGCGCGACGCCAGCGAGCCGCCGCCGGTCACGCTGGCGCGCCCGGCGCCGCCGCGTGCTCCCGTGCATGCGCCAGTCCGTGCACCAATCAACGCACCTGCGCGGTTCACGCTGCACGCATCCATGGCCTGAGCGATCGCGGTGCAGCGCTCGCCATCATGGTGCGCGCTGCACGCCGCGATCTATTCGCGGGCCGGCGCCAGCGGCGCGCCGCAGTCCTTGCAGAAGTGGGCGCGCGGGTCGTGGTCGCCGCTGCCGCAGGCGCCGCACTGGCGCGGTATGCCGCGCGGGGCGTGGCGCGACATCTTCTGCGACGTCATCTCAGCCGACACGATCCCCGTCGGCACCGCCAGGATGCCCCAGCCCAGCAGCACCATGAACGAGGCGATTGCCTTGCCCACCGGCGTGTGCGGCACGATGTCGCCATAACCCACCGTGGTGATGGTCACCGTGGCCCAGTACATCGACATCGGGATGCTGGTGAAGCCGTTGTCCGGCCCCTCGACCACGTACATCACGGTGCCGAGGATCAGGATCAGCATCAGCACCACCGACAGGAACACCATGATCTTGCGCCGGCTCGCCACCAGGGCTTCGCCCAGGCGCGTGTACTCCTCGATATACAAGGTCAGCTTGAAGATGCGGAACACCCGCAGCAGGCGCAGGATGCGCACGTCCAGGAATACCTGGCTGCCGGGCAGCAGCAGCGACAGATACGTGGGCAGCACCGACACCAGGTCGATGATCCCGTAGAAGCTGCGCGCATAGCGCAGCGGGCGCTGGATGCACACCAGGCGCGCGATGTATTCCACGGTAAACAATAGCGTGAAACCCCACTCGAGCACCGAGGTCACGCCGGAATACTGGCTGTAGATGGCCGGCACGCTGTCGAGGATCACGACCAGGATGCTGAGCAGGATCAGGATCACCAGCACGATGTCGAAGCGGCGCCCGGCCGGCGTGTCGTTGCCGAAGATGACGTCGAACATGCGCGCCCGCCAGCCATCGGGCGGACGGCCCAGCAGCGTGGGCAGGTCGCGCGGAGGGGTCGGCACGAATTTACTGTCGGTCGCGCGGATCATCGGGCCGGCGGGCCTTTCAGTTCGATCGTGTTGCCTTCCGGGTCTTGCAGGTAGATGGACGGTCCCTCTCCTTCGGCGCCATAGCGCGATCCGCTCTCGCCGGCCGTGACGCCATGCGCCGCGAGATGGGCGCGGATGCCGGCTTCGTCATACGGCGCGACGCGCAGGCACAGGTGGTCGAGGTTGCGGCCTTCCGACCCGGGCGCCACGCCGCCCATGCGCCCCAGCTTGCCGTCGACCGGCACCAGGTCGATCAGCGCGCTGCCGGCGCGTAGCTGGACCAGGCCGATCTCATCCTGGCGGCGCTCGACGCGGCAGCCCAGCACGTCGCCGTAGAAAGCGACCATGCGATCGAGGTCGACCACGCGCAGCACGATGTGGTCGAGGCCGAGGACGGCCATCGGCGGCGCCTCAGGCGGCATGCTGCTCCACCCAGGCGCCAAAGGCGGCCATGAATTTCTGGAAGAAGGCGCGCGACGCTTCGTCGACCAGCTTGCCGCCCTCGTACTTGGTGGCGACGCCGCCGACATAGGCTTCCGGCGCCGGCATGGTCGGCATGTTCAGGAACGGCAGCATCTGGCGCAGGTGGTGGTTGGCGCCGAAGCCGCCCAGCGCGCCCGGCGACACGCTGACGATGGCGCAGGGCTTGTCGGCGAAGGCCGCCTTGCCATAGGGGCGCGAGCCGACGTCGATCGCGTTCTTCAGCGCGCCGGGCACCGAGCGGTTGTATTCCGGGGTGCAGAACAGGATGCCGTCGGCCCCGCGGATGGCGTCGCGAAACGCCGTGAACGCGGCCGGCGGCGTGGCCGTCTCGTCGTCCTCGTTATAGAGCGGCAGGTCGCGCAGTTCGACGATCACGAGCTCGAGCCCCTCCGGCGCCAGCTCGATCAGGTTGTGGGCGACGCGGCGGGTGTACGAATCCTTGCGCAGGCTGCCGACGAGGACGGCGATTTTTTTCGAGGCCATGGTACTCCTTCTGGATTTGGATGAGGTCGATTTGCCAACCACTGATGATAACCAGTTTGTACCGCGCACGGAGCAGATCGACGCCAGTTACGCGTAAATACCGACGTAAACACAGTAATTGCACGCAAAATGCCTGGTTGGCAACAGGGTTGTATGCGGTTAGAATCGAGCCCAACTTTGCCTGTCGAGGCCGCATCACCCGCACCACCTTTTTTATCAACCCACGCGCCTGACCGCGCAGCAGAACCATGAATCTCGAAGAATACTTCCCCGTACTCATGTTCATCATCATCGGCATCCTGGTCGGTGTCGCGCCCCAGGTGCTGGGCCGCGTCCTGGGCCCGCATCGTCCCGATGAACAGAAGCTGTCTCCCTACGAGTGCGGTTTCGAAGCGTTCGGCGACGCCCGCATGCAATTCGACGTGCGCTTCTACCTGGTCGCGATCCTGTTCATCCTGTTCGATCTGGAAGTCGCCTTCCTGGTGCCATGGGCAGTGGTCGTCACCGACATCGGCTCGACCGGCTTCTGGGCCATGATGGTGTTCCTGGGCCTCTTGACCATCGGCCTGGCCTACGAGTGGAAAAAAGGCGCGCTGGACTGGGATTAAGCAGCAATGGACGCCATGCTGTTCGTGAACCTGGTGATCGGCATCGGCCTGCTCGATGCCGCCTGGCGCTCGCACAAGAACGCCAAACCGCGCACGGCGGCGCTGCTGGCGACGATCGCCGGCACCGGCATCGCCCTGAGCCTGTTCGTACTGGCCACCGGGACCGGCGTCCCTCCTCCCAGCGTTGACTAAAATACCGAAGGCCGCGATCCGCGGCCTTTTTTTCGTCCGTCGTTTACAGTCGCAGCCGCCGATACATCTCCAAAAACCGCTTCACCTCGGCCTTGCCCATGACGGTCACCGGATCGCCATGCCAGGCATACAGGAAAGGCTCGCCGCCCTGGCGATCCGTGATCCGCGCCGACAGCAGGAAACGTGTACCGAGCGGATACCGTTCGGTGTCGAGCAGGCGGCGCGAACACTGCACCCGCATATCGGTCGCGAAGGCCTGCCCCGACACCGGCCGGATGCGCGGCCTGCCGCTCCACGGATCGAGCGCCGACTCCACCACCAGTTCCCGATAGGCCCAGGCATCGCGCGCCATGCTCAAGCCCCCGCCAGTTTCGGCGCGCGCACCACCGCCGCTTCGCGGATCGGCAGGTTGACCAGGGCCGCGGCCAGCGCGAGCGCCATGTCGGCATACCACATCCAACTGTAGTCGCCCGTGTGCACCACGGCCAGGCCGCCCAACCAGGCGCCGAAGAAGCCGCCGATCTGGTGCGACAGCAGGGTCATGCCGAACAGCGTGGCCAGGTAGCGCACGCCGAACAGCTTGCCGACCAGGCCCGCCGTCGGCGGCACGGTGGCCAGCCAGGTGGCGCCCAGCGCGGCGGCAAACAGGTAGAAGGTCCATTCCGTTTTCGGCGCCAGCAGGTACAGGCCGACCACCACGGCGCGGCTGGCGTAGATCCAGAACAGCAGCGACTTCATGCGATAGCGCGAGGCCAGCATCCCGGCGCCCAGGCTGCCGACGATGTTGAACAGGCCGATCAGGGCCAGCGCCGTGGCCGACACGCCCGTCGGCAGGCCGCACAGCGCGACCTCGCCCGGCAGGTGGGTGACCAGGAAGGCGATGTGAAAGCCGCAGGTGAAGAAGCCCAGGTGCAGGCAGATGTAGCTGCGGTCGCGCATGGCCTGGCGCAGCTGCTGGCC
>DDKG01000246.1 GCA_002339265.1 Massilia sp. UBA2604
GGCGACGGTCGACTTCCGCGACGTGGTGAGCGGGGCGCTCGACCAGACCCGGCCGCTGGTGCTGGAAAAATCGCACGAGGTGCGGGTGGAGCTGCCCGAGGCGCCGGTCTGGGTGCGCGGCGACCATACCCGCCTGGTGCAGAGCGTGGCGAATATCGTCAACAACGCCGCCAAGTACACGCCCAAGGGCGGCCAGCTCGCGCTGGCGCTCGAGGCGGTCGATGGCCGCATGGTCCTGCGCGTGCGCGACAACGGGTCCGGCATGCCGCCCGACCTGGTGCCGAGCGTGTTCGACCTGTTCACGCAGGGCGCGCGCACGCTGGCGCGCTCGCAGGGCGGCCTCGGGCTGGGCCTGACCCTGGTCAAGCGCCTGGTCGACATGCATGAAGGCGAGGTGGCGGCGCACAGCGAAGGCGTGGGCTTCGGCAGCACCTTCACGCTCACCTTGCCCTGCGTGGCGGGCGCCTGCGACGGCGGCGACGCGCAGCCGGGCGACCAGGAAGCCGCGCGCGCCGTCCTGCAGCGCAAGCTCAAGGTGCTGATCGTGGACGACAACAGCGACGCCGCCGACAGCCTGGCCACCCTGCTGCAGGTGCAGGGCCATGCCACCTCGGTCGAGTACGACGCGCAATCGGCCCTGCGCCGCGCACGCGCCGAGCGGCCCGACGTGATGCTGATCGATATCGGCCTGCCCGACGTCGACGGCTACCAGCTGGCGCAAGAGCTGCGATCCCTGCCCGAGACGGCGGCCACGGTGCCGGTCGCCGTGACCGGCTATGGCCAGGCCAGGGACCGCGAACGGGCGCTGCAGGCGGGCTTTGCCCACCACCTGGTCAAGCCGGTCGACATGACGGCGCTGGTACGCATCCTCGAATCGAGCGCTTCGCTCGCGGCGGTGGCGGAGCAGGCGCCGCCCGGGCCATCCTCGGCATCCGAGTCCGAAGAGGCGCTCGCGCCGGCCTGAATCGGTCGCCGGACCACGGCCGTCCGTGGCGGAGGTATGATCATGCTTCCGTCAATGAAAGGATGAGCATGTCCGAATTCGTCATCACCGCTCCCGCAACGCCATCGGTGGCCGTGGCCGGCTCCGCAGCCCGTTTCCCGGTGCGCCGCGTGTTCTGCGTCGGCCGCAACTACGCCTCGCACGCACGCGAGATGGGGAGCGACCCGAACCGCGAACCCCCGTTCTTCTTCACCAAGCCGGCCGACGCGGTGGTGCCGACCGGCGGCGCGGTGCCGTATCCGCCGTCGACCGACGACCTGCACCACGAGGTCGAGCTGGTGGTGGCGCTGGGGGCGGGCGGCGCCAACGTCGACCCGGCCGATGCGCTCGACCTGGTGTGGGGCTATGGCGTGGGCCTGGACCTGACCCGGCGCGACCTGCAGGCGGTGGCCAAGGACACCGGCCGTCCCTGGGACATGGCCAAGGGCTTCGACGCCTCGGCGCCATGCAGCGCCCTCCATCCGGTGAGTGAGGTAGGCCATCCCGCCGAAGGCCGCATCTGGCTCGAGGTCAACGGCGCCCTGCGCCAGCAAGGCAACCTCAATGAACTGATCTGGCCGATCGCCGACGTGATCGCCTACCTGTCGCGCTTCGTGACGCTGGCGCCGGGCGACCTGATTTATTCGGGCACGCCGTCGGGCGTGGCGGCGCTCAAGCCGGGCGACCGTGTGCGCGGCGGCGTCGACGGCGTCGACACCTTCGAGCTCGAGATCCGCTGACCCTCGATCAAGTCCGCCATCTGCGCCTGCAAGACCTGGCGCGCCGCGTCGAGCTGCGCGCCGTTGGTCTTGCTTGACAACGCGGAACGCTCCTTGCGGCCCAGGAAGTAGGCGACCCGCTCGGCGTTCGCGCCGGAAGGGTGGGGCAGGCCGTGCAGGATGCGGCTCGCGGTCAGTATCCCTTGCGCCGCCAGCCAGTCCATGCCTTCGCCCACGCTGGCGCCCATCGGGATGTACAGGGCGTCGGGCAGCATGGCCGCTTCATGCGCGAAGTAGCGCAGCGTTTCGTCCCGCAGGAAGGCGTGGCGCGGCATGGCCGGCGTGCCGCTGTAGTTCTTGCCATCGACGAAGACCGGATGGCGCAGGATGGCGCCGATGTGCACCAGGCTCGCGTCTGCGTTGAACAGCGTGGCGCAGCTGGCGATGCCGAGCCAGCGCTGGACGCCGATCGCATCGAGCAGGGCCACGAAGTTGGGCCGGATCGCGCCGCTGAAGGCGCCGGCCTGGCGCGCCGCGCGCAGCACCTCGTCGCGCGTGCTGCCTTGCGCCATCTGGCGCTGCGCCTCGCGCATCGCATTCTTCCACTGCACGAAGCCGGGCGAGATCCCGACCACCACCACGCGTGCGGTGCGGTTCACCGATTCGAACGGGATGTAGTAGCTGCGGTAGCGTCCGGCATGTGCCAATAGGAAATGCTCCGGGATATCAGCCGGCGCGGCGATGCCGGTCACATCCAGCGCGCGGATCGCATCCGCATAACGGTCGAAAAGAATATCCATGTGGCAGGGCAGAAAGACGTCAACAAGCTCGACATTCTGCCAGCGTTTTGAGACGCATCAATGCACGCAAAGTTTGATAGGCTAGCGACATCGACGCACATTGCGCCAGATCGAGCGGAGGTTGTCATGGCGCAAGTCGCATTGATCGCCGTGCATGGCATGGGGGAAACGCTGCCCGCGTATGCGGACGGGCTGATGGCCCAGCTGCGCAGCCGGCTTGGTCCGCTCGCGGGCCAGGTCACGATGCGCTCCGTGTACTACCAGGGCATCCTGCACGAAAACCAGCGCCAGGTCTGGGAGCGCACCGCCGCCGCCGGCAGGGTGCGCTACGACGCCTTGCGCAAATTCGTGCTGTACGGCCTGGGCGACGCCGCCGGACTGGAAAACCGCAAGGAGATCCCCGGTTCGGTCTATGAGCTGGCCCAGGGAGAAATCGCCGGCGCCCTGCTGTCGGCCCACGCGGTCCGGCCCGACATGCCGGTGGTGTTCGTCGCCCAGTCGCTCGGAGGGCAGGTGCTGTCGAGCTATCTGTACGACGCACAGAAGGCGGCCGCCGGCCGACCGGTCGGCGCCGGGATCTGGCGCAACGTCGATGCCTGGGCGAGCGGCGCGCTGGGCCGGCCATTGACGGCGAGCGAGCGCATGGTCCTGGGCGGCGGCACCTGCGCCGGCCTGGTCACCACCGGCTGCAATATCCCGATCTTCGTCGCCGCCCACAAGGAGATGGGCATCATCCCGATCGCGCCGCCCACCTCGCTGTTCAAGTGGATCAACTTCTATGATCCGGACGACGTGCTGGGCTGGCCGCTGCAGCCGCTGTCGCGCGGCTACCGGGCGCTGGTCGAGGACCGCGCGATCAATGCCAGCGGCGGCCTTGGCAGCCTGCTGGCGCGCAGCTGGAATCCGCTGTCGCACGAGAGCTACTGGGAAGACGGCGCGGTGCTGGACGCGATCGCCGCCATGCTGCGCCGGCTGGCGGCCTGAGTCTTACCAGGCCGCCGACGCTCGCACGTCATTCCTGCCACTGGCAGGAATGACTTCCCGCGCAGGCGGGAATCCAAGTTTGCTTGCGCAACCATTAGCGCTCATGCTGACGGCGGAGCAAAGGACTTGGATTCCCGCCTGCGCGCACTAGCGTCCGGAATATTTATTCGCAAAGTATGCACGTCATTCCCGCGCAGGCGGGAATCCAAGTGAAGTCACAGAATGTTCATCCTCCAACTTGGCCCCAACGTCCATCGGAGGTCGATTTTAAGGCCGCTGGCTGGCGACACTTGGGTTCCCGCCTTCGCGGGAACGACGTGGTTTTAGCTATGACTCTTTATATTTCAGAGGCGTGAAAATATCCCGGACACCAGTGCGCCTGCGCGGGAATGACGTGCTAGGGCTGCGGATTGACGAACCGGCGCCATGGACTCGAACCAGGCGCCAGCAACCATCACATCGCCAGCGCCGGGGTCTTGCGCAGCGCCAGGCGCGGCTGGGCAGCCGCATCCGCATCGCCCAGCCTGAACTCGGCAGCCACCTGCGCCAGACGCGCGGCCTGCTCCTGCATGCTGGCCGCGGCTGCTGCGGCCTGTTCCACCAGCGCCGCGTTCTGCTGCGTCACCTGGTCCATCTGCGTGATCGCCTCGTTCACCTGGTGGATGCCGGTGCGCTGCTCCTGCGTGGCCGAGGTGATCTCGGACATCATGTCGGTCACGCGCGCCACGCTGGTCACCACGTCGTGCATGGTGGTGCCGGCCTGCTGCACCAGGGTCGTGCCGGCGTTCACCTGGGTCATCGAGTCGCCGATCAGGCCCTTGATTTCCTTGGCCGCGCTGGCCGAGCGCTGCGCCAGGTTGCGCACCTCGCTCGCCACCACGGCAAAGCCGCGGCCCTGCTCGCCGGCGCGCGCCGCTTCCACCGCCGCATTCAGGGCCAGGATATTGGTCTGGAAGGCGATGCCGTCGATCACGCCGATGATGTCGACGATCTTGCGCGCGGAGGCGTCGATCGAGCCCATCGTGTCGACCACCTGACCGACGATGGCGCCGCCGCGCGCCGCCACCTGGGACGCCGCCTGTGCCAGGCCATTGGCCTGCACCGCATTGTCGGCGTTCTGGCGCACGGTCGCCGTCAGTTCTTCCATCGAGGCCGCCGTCTCTTCGAGCGAGCTGGCCTGCTGCTCGGTGCGGCTCGAAAGGTCGAGGTTGCCGGCCGCGATCTCGCTCGACGCGGTCGAGATGGCGGTGGTGCCTTGCTGGACCTGGGCCACGACCCGGGCCAGGGCGCCGTTCATGGTTTCCAGCGCCCGCATCAAGTCGCCCACTTCGTCTTTCGGGTAGGTGGCGAAGGTATTGCCCAGGTTGCCCGATGCCACTGTCCTGGCTACGTCCAGAGCGGTATCGAGCGGCCGCGTGATGCTGCGCGTGATCATGAGGGCGGCCACCGAGCCGAGCGCCGTGGCCAGCACGGTCAGCAGGATGACCAGGCGCGTGCTGCGCTCGTTGGCGGCTTCGATGTCGAGCGCGATCTGGTCGATCGACTTGCGCTGGATCTGCAGCAGGCTCAGCACCCGCGCGCCGTACGCGGCGGCAGCCGGGGAAAAGACCGCGTCGTAGGCCTGCTCGGCGCCGGCGGCGTCGCCCGCCGTGCGGGCGTTCATCACCACTTCCTTGGCGTCCTGGTATTTCTTGCGCAGGCCCAGGATCTCTTGCAACGTCTGTTTTTCTTCGGGCGAGTCGAGCAGGACCTCGACCTTCTTCAGGATCGCGGTGGTGTCGGTCACGCTGTCCTTGATCGGCTTGGCGAACACGGTCGACAGCGTGCTGTCGGTGCTGCGCGCGATCAGCGAGGTGCGCGCAATTGCCGAGTACGTCATGACATACCAGTCCGAGACCAGGCGCTCCTTGGCCAGGGGCTTCTGCATCATCAGGTGGGTCGCCTCGGCACTGCTGCGCGTGGTGTATAGCGCGAATGCGGTGCCGGCAAGTGAAAGGATGAGGATCGTGGCGAACGCCAGCGTCAGGCGGGAGCCGATGCGTAGATTTTTTAACACGATGTTAATAACCCCTAGAAACGGAAAATTCCGAACGGAAAGTATCACCTGTTTAAACCTAAAATGAAATCTCCTGATGCGCTGCTGTTGTAAGGACGCATCGACTGTTAAATCGGCGAGTCTTTCCGTTCACGCGCGGCGTCTTCCTGGCGCATGCGCTCGCGCACGCCGCCGTCGATGCCCGTCGTGCCCTGCATCGGCCGGTGCACGGCGCCGCTGGTTGGTGGCGCCGGCGGCGAATCCTCGAACTGCGCCTCGTGGGCGATGTTCGCCGCCATGCGCTCGGCCACATCGGGCGCGATGCGGTGGCTCCAGTAGGCGGCGCGCGCCTTCCAGCCGGTCGGCACTTCCTCGCGCGGGTACAGCGTGGCGTGCACGATGATGTCGACCACCTTCGCCGGATCGTCCATCAGCGGCATGCGCGGGCGGTGGCCGCTATAGTTGGCGGCCTGGTTGAAGAATTCGGTGTCGGTGGCCCAGGGCAGGATCGTGGCCACGCGCACCCGGTCCAGCCGCGCCAGCCGCAGCTCTTCGTTCAGGGCCCGTCCCAGTCCAAGAATCGCCGCCTTGGTCGAGGCGTACGAAGCGTGATAGGCCAGCGGGATCACGCTTTCCACCGAGCCCAGATTGACCAGCGTGCCGCTGCCCTGGGTGCGGAACTGGCGCAGCGCGACATGGCTGCCGTAGATCACGCCTTTCAGGTTGACGTCGACGATGCGCGCATGGTCTTCGAGCGGGACGTCCTCGAAGCGGCCGATGGCGCCGACGCCGGCGTTGTTGATCCAGACGTCGATGCGGCCGAAGCGCTCCAGCGTGGCCCTGGCCAGCTGCTCGACCTGGCCTGCCTCGGCGACGTCGGTCGGCACCACCAGCGCCGCGCCGCCGGCAGCCCTGATGCGGGTGGCGACGTCTTCCAGGGCGTCGGCGCGGCGCGCGGCCAGCACCACGTTGGCGCCCATGCCGCCCAGGCGTTCGGCCACGCCTCGTCCCAGGCCGCTCGAAGCGCCGGTGACGACATAGGTCTTGCCCGCGATCGCGGCCTGGTCGCTGCCCGACAGCGAAGTGGCGCATCCGCCCAGCAACAGGGCGGCGCACAGCACGACAGCGTTCGACAGCAGGCGCAGCGGATGGTCGAAGGCCGGCCGGGTCATGCGCGGCGCTCCAGCGTGAACAGGGGACGGATGTCGCCCGCCACCGCGCCGCGCGCATTCCTGATTTGCGGCTGGCGGTAGCGTTCGAGCGCCGCCCTGCGCCCTGCGTCGAGCAGGCCGAGCTGGTCGAGCACCGCGTACACCGCCGGATGCAGCGCGCGGCTGTTGCCGTCGGCAATCTTGATCGCGATGCCGATCCCGGCCGAGCGTACGCCGATCGCCTGCACCGCGTCGGCGCCGATCTTGGCCACCCAGTCGCCGCCGCCGGCGGTCATCCAGTGCAGGTCGGTGCGTTCCTGGCCCGACACCATGTCGGGCCGCGCCGTCATGGCCTCGCCCAGGATGCCCATCGCGCCGCCCAGCCGCGGGTCGTTGCTGCCATGCGCCAGGCGCGCATACAGATGCGCCAGCGACGACAGCGGCAGCGCATAGTTCGGCGCCGAGCAGCCGTCGAGCCCGGTCGGCATGCCGTCCGCCGGCAAGCCCACGGTGTCGGCCAGGGTGGCGCGGATCGCCTGCTGCAGCGGGTGGCCGCGCCCGACGTAATCGGCGGTCGGCGCGTCGTGCAGGCGGCACCAGGCCAGGAAGCCGCTGTGCTTGCCGGAACAGTTGTGATGCAGCGGCGTCCACTCGGCGTCCTGCGGCGGTTTTTCGCCGGTGAACTCGTAGTGCAGCGGCTGCGCGCAGCCGCATTCGAGGTGGCCGGGATCGAGGCCGATCTTGTCCAGGATCGCGCGCACGCCGGCAAGGTGGATGTCCTCGCCCGAATGGCTGGCGCACAGCAGCGCCACTTCGTCCTGCGTGAGGCCGAAGCGCGCCGGGCCGTCGGACAGGATGAAGGGCAGGGCCTGGAACGGTTTCAGGGCGGAGCGGGTGAAGGTCGGATAGTCGGGGTCGCCCGCCGACCACAACAGCCGGCCGCGGGTGTCGACCACGGCGATCGAACCCCAGTGCACGTTTTCGGTCACATGGCCTGAATCGGGATAGCCGCGCGTGGTCGCGACGAGGGGAATCGCTTGCATGGTTTGGTCTGCTTCGTTGTCGATGTCCTTAATGTACGGCATCCGTATGCAATGCAGACACACGGTTGGAAAGTCCATTCCGTTAGGGCTTGCTTAAGGCCAGGCATCCAGTCGCGGCAAGCGGCCGTATCTTGGTTCGACGCGTGTTTTCGGCACTTCGTCGCCCTTACCCGCACTTCATTCCATGGCTGCTTGAGTACCTTCAGTGCCCCGCTAGACTGGACTGATCGCCTGCCGTACGGGTTTTTCCATCCAATTTGTCGTGAAAGGTTTTTACCATGCGCACCAGGAATATCGCCGCGTTCGTTACCGCGTGCTTCATGCTGCTGTCCGCATCCGCCAGCGGCGCCGTCGTTTCGGAACCGCGCCACGTCAGTCCAGCGATGGCCAAGCGCGTCAAGGGCAGCTACGCGCTCGACGACGGCCGCACGCTGCGTGTCAGCGAAAAAGGCAGCAAGCTGTATGCGGACCTGGGTGACGGCCCGGTCCAGATTCGCCACGTCGGCGACGAGCGCTTCGAGGCGGTCGGCACCGACCTGCGCCTCGACTTCAAGGGCGGTCCATTCCCGTACGCCGTCGTGCTCAGCGCCGGATCGGCACGCCAGGTCGCATCGAATCCGCGCTGAAGAACAGCCCGAAAACAGGCATGCAGACGGCGTGCAGACATGCTCGATCGGGGCCCATATGCACCTCCCGTTCACCTCACGTTTTCAGCATTTCATCGCGCCTTTCGGCGATTCATCCCACTGCCGCTTGAGCGCGCGCGAAGTCTGGCTAGACTGGGTTCATCGCCAGACAAACAGCAGCCCTGGCGACGACGAAACACGTGGACCACGCGGCCTCTTCACGAGCGATCGAACGCTTGCCGCCCAGGTTCTTCTCTCGCACTCGACCTGAAAGGAAAGACATCATGCGCATCAAGCACATCGCCCTGTTCGCCATCGCCGCCGCCACCGCCAGCCTGTCGCTGTCCAGCCATGCCGCCCCACAGGGCGCCGGCAAGGAAATCGTGGAAGTGCGCAGCTCGCATCAAGAGGTGCGCATGCCGCCGTTCGCCTACGACCGCGTGCAGGGCGAATATGCGCTCGAGGACGGCCGCACCCTGCAGGTCAGCGGCAAGATCGAGGACGGCAAGCGCGCGCTGTACGCCGACCTGGGCGACGGTCCGGTCGAACTGATCCACGTCGGCAAGAAGCGCTTCGTCGCGGTGGGCAAGGACCTGAACATGCGCTTCGAGGGCGAGCGCGCGGCGCATACCGTGTACGTGCGCGAAGCCGGCAACCGCGCGCTGGCGGCGACCCAGCGCTGATCCCCGCGAACCCCAGCTGAAAGGAAGAACATCATGCGCATCAAGCACATTGCGTTGTTCGCCGCGGCGGCCCTGGTGGCGCTGCCCACGCTCGCCGCCGCGCCGCCAGCATCCGATAGCGCCGTGGAGATACGCGCCGCCCAGCCGAAGAAATCCTATGTCGATCCGCTGATGACCAAGCGCATGCAGGGCGTCTACCGGCTCGACGATGGCCGCGTCCTGCGTGTCAGCGAAAACCATCGCAGGCTGTACGCGGACGTCGGCGCCGGTCCGGTCGAAATCGTCCACGTCGGCCGCGATCGTTTCGAGGCGGTGGGCAGCGACCTGAGCCTGGACTTCGAAGGCGGCCCGCACCCCTACGCGGTGGTGCTCAAGAGCGGACCCGAACGGCGGGTGGCCTCAAGCCTGCGTTGAACCGAAGCGTCCGGCCTGGTAGTCGGCGATCGCCTGCACGATTTCTTCGCGGGTGGTCATGACGAAGGGGCCGTGCGCCACCACCGGTTCGCGGATCGGTTCGGCATGGCCGAACAGCAGCAGCGAATCGGCCTCGGCCCGGATGTGCAGGGCGTCGCCGTCTTCATTCAGTTCGACGAGTTGGTGAGCGTTGACGAGATCGCCGTGATCGCCCACGCCGATGCGTCCCCGCACCACGTACAGCAGCACGTTGCGTGCTTGCAGGCCGGCGACCGTCAATCGTCCTCCGGCCTGCATCGCGACCGTGCTCATGAACACGCCGGTGAGCGACTGCACCGGCCCCGTGCTGCCTTCCCATTCGCCGGCGATCAGATTCATGGTCACCTTGCCGTCATCGAGCGGCAGGGCGGGAATCTGGTCGCGCTGCAGGCCGGTGTAGGCGGGCGCGCTCATCTTCAGGCGCGAAGGAAGATTCACCCACAGCTGCAGGATCTCGAGCGGGCCGCCGTGCTCCATGAACTCGCGCGGCGACACCTCGGCGTGCACGATGCCGCTGCCGGCCGTCATCCACTGGATGCCGCCGGCGTGGATCACGCTTTCATGGCCGGCGCTGTCGCGGTGCGCCAGCATGCCGTCGACGATGAAGGTGACCGTCTCGAAGCCGCGGTGCGGATGCGGTCCGAACGGCAGGCCGCGGTTGTGCGGACCGTAAACCTGCGGGCCGTGGTGGTTCAGGAACAGGAACGGGTCGATCTGGTCGAGCTGGTTCGACGGCACCGGACGCTGCGTCAGCAGGTCGCCGATGTCGTCGCGCAGGGCAGGGTGCAGGCGGTGGATGGTCTTGTCGGTCATGGGCGTTTTCTCGTGGTGCGAAGGGCGTAACGATACGCGGAAAACCGCGGTCGCGTGCGCACGGCGCTGTGCTAGACTTCTTGCGCTTTTGCAATCCAGGAGACCGGCACGATATGTACAAGAAAGCCTTGATTGCCAGCCTGGTGCTGGCATGGACCACGGCGGCATGCGCCGCCGCCCCTGCACCCGCGCCCGCGCCGAGCGAGGCCGCCGTCAGCGCCGCCAAGTACGCGGTCGAGACCTACCGCAACGACGTGGTCGATACGCTGGCCAAGCTGGTCAGCTTCAATACGGTGGCCGATCCGCGCTACCCGTCCGACAAGAACCCGGTCCACATCGCGTTCAAGGCCGCATTGAAGCAGGAAGCCGAGCGCCTCGGTCTCGATTACCAGGACCATGGCTGGACCGCGATCGTCGGTCTCGGCAAGGGCAGCGAGCGGGTCGGCATCGTGACCCATGGCGACGTGCAGCCGGTCGACCCGAGCAAGTGGAAGAAGTCGCCTTTCGTGCTGGACCGCAGCAGCGAGCCGGGCAAGCTGATCGCGCGCGGCGCCGAGGACGACAAGGGGCCGATCGCCACCGCGCTGTATGCGATGAAGACGATCCGCGACCGCCAGATCCCGTTAACCAAGCGCATCGAACTGTATGTGTACATGGGCGAAGAATCGGACTGGGGGCCCCTGACCGAATTCCTCAAGACGCACGTGCCGCCGCAAATGAGCATCACGCTGGACGCCGAGTATCCAGTGGTGACGGCGGAGAAGGGCGGCGGCGCCGTGGCCGTGACGATCCCGAAGGCGGGCGCCGCGATCCCGGCGGCCGGCGACGCGTACATCGCCGAATTCCGGGGTGGCTCCTTCGCGACCCAGATCCCCGAGGATGCCGAGGCGCTGGTCGCCAATGCCACGCCCGAGATCGAGCAGCAGATCCGCGCACGGGCTGCGTCCCAGGAAGGCATGCGCTATACCTTCGAACGCCAGGGTGCGAACCTGAAGGTGGTCGCGAAAGGCCTGTCGGCCCACTCGTCCAAGCCGCAGGAAGGCGTCAACGCGGTCAGCATGCTGGCCGATGCGCTGGCGGTGCGCAGCTGGCCGAATACGGTGGCCGGCGGCGTGGTGAACTACCTGAACGACCTGGTCGGCACCGGCTACTACGGCGAGAAGTTCGGCAAGATCGCCTACCGCGACAGCTTCATGGGACCGATGACGTTCAAGCCGACCGTGATCCGTCAACTCGACGAAGGGATCGAGGTCGCGATCAATGTGCGCCGGCCGCGCGGCAAGACGAACGAGCAGCTGACGTCCGAGATCCATGCGGCGCTGGCCGACTGGCAGGCGCGCCGGCTGCCGCTGGCGAACATCAAGGTGGGCGTGCGCGACCCATGGATTCTCGAGAACGCGCCGCAGGTGCCGACCCTGCTGTCGACCTTCGCCTATTTCACGGGCATGAAGGATGCAAAACCGGTGGCGATCGGCGGCGGCACCAATTCGCGCCTGTTCCCGAATGCGGTCAGCTTCGGTCCGTCGATGCCGGGCAAGAAGTACACCGGGCACTCGGAGCATGAATTCATCACCACCAAACAGCTGTTGCTGAACCTGCAGATGTATACGGCGGTGCTGGTCGAGTTGGCGCAGTAAATGCGTCCGAGGTCAATCATTACAACGTGGGATGGAGACCGAGAAACATTGCATATCGTCTAAATTTTCCACAGGTAAAAACTGACGTGCATGCCGGGGTAGAATGTTAAATCGCGTGACTTTTACTCCCGGCATTTACCCGGTTGGTTTGACTATCGAGTGAGAGCAGCGTTCTGCCACACCTCGAATAGTACAAACATATGAGCCAGCTGAAATCGGAAGCTACCCTGGTCCAATGCGAAAACGAGCCGATCCACATTCCAGGCGCAATCCAGCCATTCGGTGTCCTGATCAGCATCGACGTTCCCACGCTTAAGGTTACCAACGCCAGCATCAATTGCGCCGACATTTTCGGTGTCGACGCCCCAAGCCTTGTCCACCGTTCCTTGTCGGAACACTTGTCGGAAGCGGCGCTGGCGTCGCTGCAGACGTATATCGGCGCCGACGACCTGGTCGAAGCGGCGCCGCTGACCATTCCCATCCTTCACCTCGACACGCAATGCGAGCGGGAGTGGGAGCTGACCGCACATCTCCGGCACGGGGTATTGATCCTCGAAATCGAAGCGTTGTCACCGGCGGAGGAGCTGTCGACCGCGCTGCAACGATCGATCCGCAGCGCCGTCCACATCGTGTTTGCGGCCACCAGCCTGCTCGACCTGTGCACGCGCACGGCCGGGCAGATAAGGAATATCACCGGCTTCGACCGGGTGATGATCTACCGTTTCACCGAGGACTGGCACGGTGACGTCATTGCCGAAGCCAAGTCCGACCACGCGCATTCTTACCTGAACCATCATTTCCCGGCCTCGGACATTCCGGCGCAGGCAAGACGCATTTTTCTCGAGAACTGGCTGCGCATGATTCCCGATGTCGGGTATGCGCCGGTGCCCATTCATCCGGACCGCAATCCGGCCACGGGCGACGCGCTGGATCTCGGACTGTCCGCGCTGCGCAGCGTGTCGCCGCTGCATCTCGAATACCTGCGCAATATGGACGTCGGCGCCACGCTTACGCTGCCCCTCATCGATGGCGGGAAGCTGTGGGGCCTCATCGCGTGCCATCATGCGACGCCCAATAAGCTGAGCTCCGACCGCCGCCTGGGCGCCAAGATGATTGCGCAGATCGTGTCGTCGCAGCTGGTGCTGAAGGAATCGATGGAAGACCAGCGTTACCGCGGCGAGCTGAAACGGATCCATGCCAGGCTGATCGCCCGCATCGAGGAAGAAGACGACCTGGTCCTGGGCCTGGTGAAGCATAGCCCCGACGTGCTGGACCTGGCGGGGGCCGGCGGGGGCAGCGCCGCGATCCATTACAACGGCAGCTGGACCACGATCGGACAGACGCCGGACGTGACCCAGCTCGAACTGCTCATGGAATGGCTGTCGACCAACCACGCCAATCAAGAGGTGTATGCGACGAACCAGCTGGGCAGTGTTTTTCCACCCGCCCGGGAATACAAGGAACTGGCCAGCGGGCTGCTGGCAATGTCGATACTGAAGGCCGACCAGAACTACATTTTCTGGTTCCGGCCGGAAGTCGTCACGACGGTCGTCTGGGCCGGCGAGCCGGACAAGCGCGTGCAGGTCGATGGCGGCGTCGCCCGGTTGCATCCACGCTTTTCCTTCGCTTCATGGAAGCAGGTCGTCGATGGCGTTGCCGCACCATGGAAACGCGCCCAGGTCGAGGCGGTGTCGGACTTCAGGGTCAGCGTGCTGGCGTACGGCTTGCGGCGCGCCTTCAGACAGGAGCAGGCCGCCAGGGAGCAGGCTGAGCGGGCCAGCCTGGAGAAGGAGAGCATGGTGCACATGGTGTCGCACGATATCCGCAATCCCCTGAGCGTGCTGAAGATGACCCTGCAGATGATGCAGATGGAGCAGGCGCGCGCGCCAGCCATGCAGGAGCAACTGGTCGCGCGCGGCCTGCGGGCGACCGATGCGATCGAACGGCTGGTCACGTCGGTACTGGATTTCGCCAAGCAGGAGCATGTCGCGCTGTCGCCGGACCTGCAGGTGGAAAACGTCAACGCACTGGTTCGCGAAGCCATTGACCTGGCCTTGCCGCTCGCGCGCAAGGCCAATGTCGGCCTGGTCGCCGCCGTCGAGCCCGGCAAGCTCATGGTGGCCTGCAAACGGGCGCGCGTCGAGCAGGTCCTGGGCAACCTGATCAGCAATTCGCTCAAGTTCACGCCGGCAGGGGGACGGATCACGGTCGCGGCGCGGCGCAGTGAGGGCGAAGTGGTCATCTCGGTGGCGGATTCCGGCATCGGCATCGCGCCGGCGTTGCTGCCCCGGATTTTCGATCGCTTCACGCAGGGAGGGGTGGCTTCGGAGAAAGGCGCCGGCCTGGGACTGTCCATCGTCAAGGGCATCGTGGAACAGGAAGGAGGACGGCTCTGGGTCGACAGTACTGTTGGGGGCGGCACGACGTTTTACTTCACGCTGCCGTTGCGTCAGGAATGAGCCAACCGCCGGCATTGAGCACTGCCGGCGGCCACTGCGGCCATGTCAGAGCTTTTCTTGCCATATAGTGTAAATACTTCTATTGGTAACGTAGGTGTGGGCCTACAATTTCGGGATGGGGCAGTGGGAGCTCATGCACTGCCCCTTATGAATCCACGTCTTTGACCGAAGGCTGTCTCGCCCCTGTGACAGAGCGGTATTGTTGCCCGGAAAATGCATTCGCACGGGTGAGAAAGTGTGGCGAAAACAGCATGTTAGGATCGGCTTCTCGTGCCACGAGTGCGCCGATGCGTTGGTATTCGGCGTGCGCGCTCGCGCCCGATTGACCGAACGCTTGACCGAACCTGAACTGTAGCCATGCATAGTAAAGAACTCAAGAAACCGGACGGACGCAACCTGACCCTGTACAGCAACGGGCCGATCCCTGACGGCATCGTTGCGACCAGCCCGTTCCCGGATCCGCAGCATGCGAATCCGCACCTGCGCTGGCATTCGCTGCGCGGCGAGTGGGTGACCTATGCCGCCTTCCGCCAGAACCGCACCTACCAGCCGCCGCCGCAATACAACCCGCTGGCGCCGACCGTGGACCCGGAACACCCCACCGAGATGCCGGCCGGCGACTACGAGATCGCCGTGTTCGACAACCGCTTTCCGTCGCTGGCGCTGGAGTCGCACGATCCGCCCACGGTGACCGTGCCGACCGCGCCGGCCAATGGCCATTGCGAGGTGGTGGTGTTCACCCAGGATCCGAACGCCGCGCTGGCCCATCTGCCGCTGTCGCGCATCGAGCTGCTGCTGCAGGTGTGGGGCGACCGCACGACGCGCATCGGCAGCCACCAGAACATCCACTATGTGCTGCCGTTCGAGAACCGCGGCGCCGAAGTCGGCGTGACCCTGCACCATCCGCACGGCCAGATCTATGCCTATCCCTTCGTGCCGTCGGTGCCGGCGCGCATGCTGGCGCAGGAGCGCGAATACTATCTGCAGCATGGCGCCAGCCTGCTGTGCGACATGGCGCGTGACGAAGCCGCCGACGGCCGGCGCGTGCTGTACCAGGACGACTACGCGATCGCCTTCGTGCCGGCCTGCGCGCGCTATCCCTACGAGGTGTGGGTGATGCCGAGCGCGCCGTGCAAGGATTTCGCCGCGCTCACGCCGCCGCAGCGCGAAAGCCTGGCGCGCGCGCTCAAGACCGTGCTGCTCAAGTACGAGACCCTGTGGAACCGGCCTTTCCCTTACCTGATGGCCTGGTACCAGGCGCCGACCGATGGCGCGCAGCACCCGGAAACCCAGCTGCACGCCCAGTTCTATCCGCCGTACCGCACGCGCGACCGCCTGAAATACCTGGCCGGCACCGAGCTGGCGGCCGGCATGTTCGCGATGGACGTGCTGCCCGAAACCACGGCCTATGAATTGCAGCAGGTCGAAATCAGCCTGGAGGACGCCGTATGACGGACATCGATATGCGCGCCCAGGAAGTGGCCGACAAGCTGGCGCTGCTGCGCGCCACCCTGGCCCAGGAAGGGGCCGGCGCGGTGCGCCTGCGCGGCACCGACTGGTTCGCCTGGGTCACGGCCGGCGGTTCGAGCGCGGTGCTGCTGACGACCGGCGTCGGCGTGGCCGAGGTGCTCGTCACCGCGGACGACGCCTGCGTGCTGACCGACGAGATCGAGGGCGAACGCCTGCGCGCCGAGGAAGTCCCGGGCGGCTTCACCTTCCACATCGAACCGTGGGCCGAGCCGGAGCTGCGCGAGCGTTTTGTTGCCAATGCGGCCCAGGGCCGCGCCGTCCTGTCCGACCGTCCGCTGGGCGAGGAACGGCCCTTGCCGCTGGCGCTGCGCCAGCGCAAACTGGTGCTGGGCGACGCCGAACAGGTGCGCTACCGCCTGCTGGGCCGCGAGGCGGCCGAAGCGATGACGGAAGTGCTGCAGCGCGCGCGTCCCGACTGGACCGAGCAGCAGCTGGCCGGCGCCGGCGCCGAGGCGCTGTGGCGGCGCGGCATCCATCCGGCCCTGGTGCTGGCGGCCGGCGCGCGCCGCCTGCCTTTGTTCCGCCACGCGACGCCGTCGCACGAAGCGCTCGGCGAGCGCGCGATGCTGGTGTTCTGCGCGCGCCGCCACGGCCTGTACGCCAACCTGACACGCTTCGTCAGCTTCGGCGGCGCCGGCTCGGCGCCCGAGGCGCAGCGCGCGCTGATGGACGTCGAGGCGACCGGCCTGGCCGCCGTGGCGCCCGGTAAATCGCTGTCGAGCGTGTATCACGCGCTGGCCCAGGCCTACCATCACGCCGACGTCGAAGGCGCGATCCGCGAGCATCACCAGGGCGGCATCACCGGCTACCTGGCGCGCGAGATCGTGGCCACCGCCAGCACCGCGACCCAGCTTGAAGAAGGCATGGCCTTCGCCTTCAATCCGAGCTACGGCGGCATGAAGATCGAAGACACCTTCCTGCTCGGGCCGCAGGGGCTCGAGAACCTGACGTTCGATCCCGGCTGGCCGGCGCTGGACGTCCATGGCCGCAAGCGGCCGCTCTGGCTGGAGGCGCAGGCATGACCTTGAACCCCGACACCTTCTTCGGCGGCGCGCCCGAAGTGAACGCCTCGGCCCCCGGCCGGGTCAACCTGCTGGGC
>DDKG01000244.1 GCA_002339265.1 Massilia sp. UBA2604
GCGCTGTGGGACGGCATGCGCGCGCTGCCGCCGGAAACCCTGGGCGACACCCTGCTGCTGGCCAACGACCTGGCGCCCCTGCCCTCGCCCCTGTTCGCACCGCCCGGCGCCACCACGCCTGCGGCGGCGGCCACCATCGACTTCGTGTTCGGCGAAGGCACGCTCAAGGGCGTGCTGGAAGAGTCGGCAGAGGAAGTGAAAAGCCTGACGTCGGCGCTGCTGTAAACACTGCGCACAAAAAAAACGCCCGCTCGGTGAGGAGCGGGCCAAGTCCAAAACTAGGGATGTCCTGAAAGAGACAGGTCCATCTTATGCTTGTGGCGTGGCGCCCTCCGTACGTTCACGCACACTAAGCGCCACTCTTTTCGCTTCGCACGTTCCCCGCCATTGCCGGCCCAGCCGTGCATTTCCCATCCTCGCTTTCTGCTAAGGTCGTTCCAGCCAGGAGCGCGACAGCAGCGTGCGCGCGCCGGCGTACTTATGCTCTGGAGGAAATCCCATGCACATCAATCTGAACGACCAGGTGGCGCTCGTGACCGGCGGCGACTCCGGCATCGGCCGCGCCATCTGCATCGCCTTCGCCGCGGCCGGCGCCAAGGTGGTGGTCAACTACAACAGCAGCAAAGAGAAGGCGGACGAGGTCGTGCAAGCCATCGAGGGGGCAGGCGGCCGCGCGCTCGCGGTCCAGTGCGACGTGTCCAGCGAAGACGACGTCGAGCGCCTGTTCGCGCAGACCGACAAGGCCTTCGGCGGCCTCGACATCCTGGTGGCCAATGCCGGCATGCAGAAGGATGCGGGCATCGCCGACATGTCGCTGGACGACTGGAAAACCGTGCTCGACGTCAACCTGACCGGCCAGTTCCTGTGCGCCCGCGCCGCGATAAAACGCTTTCGTCAACAGGGCAACCGCGGCCGCATGCGCGCCAATGGCGTCGTCCTGTGCATGAGTTCGGTGCACGAGACCATCCCCTGGGCCGGCCACGTCAACTATGCCGCGTCCAAGGGTGGCATGGGCATGTTCATGCGCTCGCTGGCCCAGGAAGTTGCGCAGGAACGCATCCGCGTCAACGGCATCGCGCCCGGCGCCATTCGCACCCCGATCAACGAAGACGCCACCGAGGGAAAAGCCGGCAAGAAGCTGCTCGAGCTGATTCCGTACGGCCGCATCGGCGCTCCCGACGACGTGGCCAATCTCGCGCTGTTCATGGCATCCGACCTGGCCGACTACATGACCGGCTCCACAGTCTATGTCGACGGCGGCATGTCGCTCTATCCAGGATTCGAAGACAATGGCTGAACCGACCGCAACCACGCCGCCGCGCAAGATCGGCGACCACGGCGCCATCGGCAATATGGCGACCATCGCGCTGGTGGCGCTCGACGGCGCCATCGACTTCCTGTGCTGGCCCGACTTCGGCAGTCCCAGCATCTTCGCCGCACTGCTCGACCCGGAACAGGGCGGCCACTTCACCATCGCGCCGGACTGTGATGACGTGCGCGTCGTGCAGACCTACGTGCCCGATACCAATGTGCTGCTGACCCAGTGGCTCGGCGAAGACAAGAATGCCCAGGTCATCGATTTCATGGTCGGACCGGAAGAACTCGGGCACGGCCCGGTACGCCTGCTGCGGCGGGTGCAGGTGACCACGGGCGAAGTGTGCCTGCGGGTCGACTGCCAGCCCCGCTTCGACTACGCGCGCCAGCGGCCCGAGGTCAGCGTCCAGCAGGGCCAGGTGCTGTTCACGGCCGCTGGCGCCCCACGCCTGCGCCTGTCGGCGCCGGTCGAGTTCAAGGCCATTGACGGCGGGGCCAGCGCCAGCGTGGTGCTGCGCGCCGGCGACGTCATGGACTTCGTGCTCGACGAAGAAGGTAATTCGACCCTCGACTTCGACGCGCGCGATGCCCTGCTGAAGGAAGTCGTCAAACGCTGGCAGGACTGGACCGCGCGCTCGACCTACAAGGGCCGCTGGCGCGAGGCGGTCAACCGCTCGGCGCTGGTGCTCAAGCTGATGACCTCATGCCGCCACGGTTCGATGGTCGCGGCGGCGACCTTCGGCTTGCCCGAGGTGCTGGGCGGTGAGCGCAACTGGGATTACCGCGCGACCTGGATCCGCGACGCCTCGTTTACCGTGTACGCGCTGATGCGGCTCGGCTACGTCGACGAGGCGAAGGCATTCACCCGCTGGGCTGCCGAACGGCCGAAACACGATTCCACCGAGAGCCACCTGCGCATCATGTATGCGCTCGACGGCAGCCAGATCGGCGAGGAGATCGAACTCGACCACCTGGCCGGGTACGCGAATTCCAAACCGGTGCGCATCGGCAATGCCGCCGCGACCCAGCTCCAGCTCGACATCTTTGGCGCCCTGCTCGACGCGATATACCTGAGCAACAAGTATGGCGAGGCGATCTCGCACGCCGACTGGGTGGGCGTGTGCGAGGTGGTCAACTACGTCTGCGATAACTGGCAGCGTCCCGACATCGGCATCTGGGAAGGCCGCGAAGCGCCGCGCGAACACCTGCATTCGCAGCTGATGTGCTGGGTGGCGGTCGACCGCGCGGTGCGCCTGGCCAGCAAGCGTTCGCTCAGGGCGCCGTTCGAGCGCTGGATTGCGGCGCGCAACGACATCTCCCGGTATATCTGGGACACGTTCTGGAACGAGGAGCTTGGCCACTTCGTGCGCAGCAAGGGTTCGCGCGACCTGGACGGCGCGCTGCTGATGATGCCGCTGGTGCGCTTCGTCGGCTCGACCGACCCGCAGTGGCTGGCCACGCTGGACGCGATCGGCGAGCAGCTCGGCGACGATGCGCTGGTGCTGCGCTACGACCGCGACGACGGGCTCGAGGGCGAGGAAGGCGCGTTCGCGGCCTGCTCCTTCTGGTACGTCGAGTGCCTGGCGCGCGCCGGCCGCATCGACCAGGCCCGCAACAATATGGAAAAGCTGCTCGCCTACGGCAACCACGTCCACCTGTATGCCGAGGAATTCACCAGCAAGGCCGAGCTGCTCGGGAACTTCCCGCAAGCCTTCACCCACCTGGCCCTGATCAGCGCCGCGACCTATCTCGACCGGGCGCTCGACGGCAAGATCGAGCATCCGTGGCAGTTATAGAAACTGCAGGCAAAAAAAACCCGCGCCGTCGCCGGTGCGGGTAAAGTCCAAAACTAGGGATGTCCTGAAAGAGACGAGTCCATCTTATGTGAGCGGCGCCCCGACCTCGGTGCGCCATTTCACATTTAACATGTCTTTTTTACATTCTCACTTCAGGCCAGGAAATGCCGGACAAAAAAAACCCGCTTCGTTGCGGAAGCGGGCGAAGTCCAAAACTAGGGATGTCCTGAAAGAGACAGCTTCACTATAGGCGCGCCGGATTGGCGACTCCGTGCGCTGCCACACACAACACTGTCAAATTCCCTACGCAACACAATTCACATCAATAAAAATGCCGCCGCGGCAAAGCCGGGGCGGCATTTTTCATGCAGCGCGAGTAGATCAGACCACCGCGCCGTCGGTCTCGTCCTTCTCCTTGATCGGCTTGATCAGGTCTTCGCGCTTGACGCCCAGCCACATGGCCACCGCCGCCGCCACGAACACCGATGAGTAGACGCCGAACAGGATGCCGATGGCCAGCGCGATCGCGAAGTAGTGCAGCGCATAACCGCCGAAGAACAGCATCGACATCACCATCATCAGGGTCGAACCGTGGGTGATGATGGTGCGCGAGATGGTGCTGGTGATCGCATGGTCGATGACTTCCGTCGTCGACATGCGGCGCTGCTTGCGGAACATCTCGCGGATCCGGTCGAAGATGACGACCGATTCGTTGACCGAATAGCCCAGCACCGCCAGCGTTGCCGCCAGCACGGTCAGCGAGAACTCCCACTGGAAGAAGGCGAAGAAGCCCAGGATGATGACCACGTCGTGCAGGTTGGCGACCACGGCGGCGACGGCGAATTTCCATTCGAAGCGGATCGCCAGGTAGATCATGATGCCGACGACGACCATGATCAGCGCGTTCAGGCCGTTCTGGGCCAGCTCGTCGCCGACCGACGGGCCGACGAACTCGACCCGCTGCAGGCTGATCAGCTCTTCACCCGACGCCTTGGCGCAGCTGGTGTGGTTGACGACTTCACCCTTGTCGGTCGTGATCTGGCTCTGCTTCGGCGCACCGCCGTCGGCCGCGCAGATGGCATTGAACACGCGCGTCGAGGTGCCGGCCGCATCAGTGCCTTCCACGATCGGCAGGCGCAGCATGATGTCCTGGGCAGTGCCGAAGCTGGCCACCTCAGGATGCGAATAGCCCATGCCGCGCAAGGTGTCGCGGATCTTTTCCTGGTTGGCCACATGCGGATAGCGCAGCTCCATCACGGTGCCGCCGGTAAATTCCACCGAGAAGTTCAGCCCTTTGCTGAACAGGAAGAACACCGCCAGCACGAACGTGATCACCGAGATCGCATTGAGGATCAGGGCGTGGCGCATGAACGGGATGTCCCGTTTGATCTTGAAAAATTCCATGTCAGTCTCGAGTCCTTACTTCTTGGTAGGCGACATGCCCGGCTGCCAGACCGTGCCGATCGAAATCTTGGTCAGCTTCTTCTGGCGGCCGTACCACAGGTTGGCGAAGCCACGTGCCACGACCACTGCCGAGAACATCGAGGTCAGGATGCCCAGGCAGTGCACCACGGCGAAGCCGCGCACCGGACCGGAACCGAAGATCAGCAGCGCCAGGCCGACGATCAGGGTGGTCACGTTGGAGTCGACGATGGTGTCCCAGGCGTGCTTGGAACCGGCCGCGATCGCCGCTTGCGGCGGCGCGCCGGCGCGCAGCTCTTCGCGGATACGTTCGTTGACCAGCACGTTGGAGTCGATCGCGACGCCCAGCGCCAGCGCGATTGCGGCGATGCCCGGCAGGGTCAGGGTAATGCCCAGGATCGACAGCAGGGCCAGCAGGAACAGCACGTTGGCCGCCAGCGCCAGCGCCGAGAACACGCCGAACAGGTGGTAATAGATGACCATGAAGACCGCGATCGCCACGAAGCCCCAGATGGTCGAATGCAGGCCGCGGTCGATGTTTTCCTGGCCCAGCTGCGGGCCGATCACGCGTTCTTCGACGAATTCCATCGGCGCCGACAGCGCGCCCGAGCGCAGCAGCAGCGCCAGCTCGTTGGCGTCCTGCGAGGTGCCCATATTGGTGATCTGGAAGGTCGAACCCAGCTCGGCCTGGATGGTCGGGGCCGACAGCACGTTGTACACGCCCTTCTCTTTCAGCAGGATCGCCATGCGCTTGCCGATATTGTCGCGGGTGGCCATGCGGATGCGGCGGCCGCCGTCGCCGTTCAGGTCGATCGAGACGGCCGGCTGCTGGTTCTGGTCGAAGCTGGCGGTGGCGCTGGAGATGTATTCGCCGGTCAGGATGATGTCGCGCGACAGCACGACCGGGGCGCCGCGGCCTTCGGTGAACAGTTCGGAATTGAGCGGGATGGCGGCCGACAGCTCGGTGCCCGGGGTCACGGTCGGATCGACCATGCGCATCTCGAGGGTGGCGGTGCGGCCGATGATGTCCTTGGCGCGCGCCACGTCCTGCACGCCCGGCAGCTGGACCACGATGCGGTCGGCGCCCTGCTGCTGGATGATCGGCTCGGTGGTGCCCAGCTCGTTGATACGCTTGGACAGGGTCACGATGTTCTGCTTGACGCCTTCTTCGACGCTGCGTTTGATCGCGTCGGGCTTGAGGCTGACGACCAGCTTCTGGTCGGCGCCGTCGGCGGCGTCGGCGAAGTTCAGCTCGTTCGAGCGCGAGGTCAGCACATTGCGTGCGGCGGAGCGGGTGGCGGCGTCGCGGAAGCGCACTTCGATGGTGTCACCCACGCGCTCGATGCCGGCATGGCGCACGTTCTCGTCGCGCAGGTTGCTGCGCACGCTGGCCTGCAGCGCCTTGACCTTGTTCTCGACCACTGCACGGGTATCGACCTGCAGCAGGAAGTGCACGCCGCCGCGCAAGTCGAGGCCGAGGCTCATCGGACCGGCGCCGATCTTTTGCATCCAGGCCGGGGTATTGGTGACCAGGTTGACGGTCACGATGTAATCGGGATTGGCTGGGTCGCGGTTCAGTTCGCGCTCCAGGGCCAGCTTGGCCTTGAACTGCTCTTCGGTACCGGCGAAACGCGCGCGCACCGAGGTGGTATGGCCCGTGCCTTCGAGGCTGACGCCGGTATGGGGAATGCCGGCACGCTTGAGCGCATCCTCGACCAGGGTGGTGGAGGCGCTGGTGATGTTCAGGGTCGAACGGCCCGATGTCACCTGCAACGCCGGCGTTTCGCCGAAGTAGTTAGGCGCCGTGTACAACGCGCCGAGCAGCAGCGCGATGACGATCATTAGGTATTTCCAGACGGGATAGCGATTCATAGTGTTCCGGCGTTCAGGTTGGGCAGTGCGGCCCGAAGGCCGCACGGAGCTTGCTCTTACAGGGCTTTCAGGGTGCCCTTCGGCAGCAGGGTGGTCACTGCGTTCTTCTGCACGGTGATTTCGGTGCCGGTCGCGATTTCCAGGCTGACGTAGGCGTCGGTCACTTTCGAGACGCGGCCCACGATGCCGCCGGCGGTCACGACTTCATCGCCCTTGGTCAGTGCATCCATCATCGCTTTCAGCTCGCGCTGGCGTTTCTGCTGAGGACGGATCATCAGGAAATACATGACCACGAACATCAGGATCAGCGGCAGGAAGGTCGTCAGGCTGCCCATGATGCCTGGGTCAGCGGCGGCGGTTTGCGCGTAAGCGTTGGAAATGAACACAAGAACTCCGATTGTGAAGTTAAAAAAATAAGCGGTGTATTCTAGCATCGGCTAGTCGCCGAGAACCAAATCTGGAGATAGGTAATCTTGCTTTTCGGTATTGCAAGAGCTTGCTAGAAATTAAATTCCGGCGCCGCCGTCAATACGGCAGCGCCCGGCTTAGCGCATGAGCGAGTGCTTACACGCCGCGTGCGCGGCCCGCATTGAACTCGATGCGGAACTCGTTGAAGCGGTCGGCATCGATGGCGTCGCGCATTTCCTGCATCAGTTTCAGGTAGTAATGCAGGTTGTGGATCGTGTTCAGGCGCGCGCCCAGGATTTCGTTCGAGCGGTGCAGGTGGTGCAAGTAAGCGCGCGAGAAATTCTTGCAGCAATAGCAATCGCAGCTCTCGTCCAGCGGCGCCTGGTCGTCCTTGTAGCGCGCATTCTTGATCTTGACGTCGCCGAAGCGGGTGAACAGCCAGCCATTGCGCGCGTTACGGGTCGGCATCACGCAGTCGAACATGTCGACGCCGTTGGCCACGCCGTCGACCAGGTCTTCCGGCGTACCGACGCCCATCAGGTAGTGCGGCTTGTTCTCGGGCAGGCGCGGGCCGACGTGGGCCAGGATGCGCTTCATGTCTTCCTTCGGCTCGCCCACCGACAGGCCGCCGATCGCCAGGCCCGGGAAATTAATATCCTCGAGGCCGGCCAGCGATTCGTCGCGCAGGTGCTCGTACATGCCGCCCTGGACGATGCCGAACAGCGCGTTCGGGTTTTCGCCGCCTTTGAACTCGTTCATCGAGCGCTGGGCCCAGCGCAGCGACATGCGCATCGACTTGGCCGCTTCTTCGGCGGTGGCCGGACGGCCGTCGATTTCATACGGGGTGCATTCGTCGAACTGCATCACGATGTCCGAGTTCAGCGAACGCTGGATCTGCATCGAGATCTCGGGCGACAGGAACTGGCGCGAGCCGTCGATCGGCGAGGCGAACTTGACGCCCTCTTCCGTGATCTTGCGCATGGCGCCCAGCGAGAACACCTGGAAGCCGCCCGAGTCGGTCAGGATCGGCTTGTCCCAGCCCATGAACCCGTGCAGGCCGCCGAACTTGTTCATCACGTCGACGCCGGGACGCAGCCACAGGTGGAAGGTGTTGCCCAGGATGATCTGCGAGCCGACTTCCTTCAGTTCGACGGGCGACATCGCCTTGACCGAACCGTAGGTGCCGACCGGCATGAAGATCGGGGTTTCGATGGTGCCGTGGTTCAGCTTCAGGCGGCCGCGGCGGGCGTGCGACAGGCCGCTGGTGTCTTTTTTGAGCAGGGTAAATTCGAGCATCGTATTCTTTAACGTGAAGTAGTCGTCAGCAGCATGGCGTCGCCATAGCTGAAGAAGCGGTATTCATTGGCGATCGCATGGGCGTAGGCCTTGCGGATCGGTTCGAAACCGGCGAAGGCCGATACCAGCATCAGCAGGGTCGACTTGGGCAGGTGAAAGTTAGTGACCAGGCGCGACACCGTCTTGAAGCGGTAGCCTGGCGTGATGAAGAGCGCGGTATCGGCGCTGCCGGCTTGCAGTTCGCCGCTTTGCGAAGCCGATTCCAGCGCGCGCAAGCTGGTGGTGCCGACGGCGACCACGTCGCGGCCCACCGCTTTCGCGGCGCGCACCGCGTCCACCGTCTCTTGCGCGATGGTGTACCACTCGGTGTGCATCTTGTGCTCGCTCAAATCCTCGACCCGCACTGGCTGGAAGGTGCCGGCGCCCACGTGCAGGGTGACGTAGGCGAACTTGACGCCTTTTTGCGCCAACTTGTCGAGCAGGGGCTGGTCGAAGTGAAGGCCGGCAGTCGGCGCGGCGACCGCGCCCGGCTCTTTCGAGTACACGGTCTGGTAGCGCTGCTCGTCGAATTCGTCGGCGGTGTGCTCGATGTAAGGCGGCAGCGGCAGGCGGCCGTGGGCTTCGATCAGCTCGAACACGTCGCCTTCGAAGTGGAGCGTGAAGAATTCGCCGGCGCGTTCGCCGGTGGTCACGTCGAAGGCGTCGGCCAGGCGGATGCGGTTGCCCGGCTTGGGCGACTTGGAAGCGCGCACCTGGGCCAGCACGGTACGGTCGTCGAGCACGCGCTCGACCAGCACCTCGACCTGGCCGCCGGTCTCCTTGACGCCGAAGAAGCGCGCCTTGAGCACGCGGGTATTGTTCATCACCAGCAGGTCGCCCGGCTGGAGCTGGTCGACGATGTCGGCGAAGTGACGGTCGGTGATCTGGTCACCGTCGAGCTGCAACAGGCGCGAGGCGCTGCGGTCGGGCAGCGGCAGCTGCGCGATGCGCTCGGGGGGCAGCTCGAAGTCGAAATCGGAAAGCGAGTACATTATTCTCAATTCTGGGAAAATAAGCGCTGCCAGCTTTACAATACAGGCTCCAGCGCTGATGGCGAACCTTCTATTTTACGCCAGCGAGCGCCATTTTGCCGCGATATGCCCGCCTCCAAGACCACAAATCCACCCAAGACCCTCGAAAGCAAGCTCGCCCGCCTTGGACTGCGCAGCGACATGGACCTGGTATTGCACCTGCCGATGCGCTACGAGGACGAGACCCAGATCGTGTCCATCCGCGAGGCCTGCATGCGTGGCGGCCACGTGTCGCAGGTCGAAGGCGTGGTGACCAAGAACGAAATCTCGTTCAAGCCACGGCGCCAATTATTGGTCACCATTGCCGACGAATCGGGCGAGCTGCTGCTGCGCTTCATGAATTTCTACGGCAGCCAGGTCAAGCAGATGGCCGAAGGCGTGCGCATCCGCGCGCGCGGTGAACTCAAGCACGGCTTCTTCGGCGCCGAGATGGTGCACCCGGCCTATAAGGTGGTCAACGAAGGCGCGCCGCTGCCCTCCTCGCTGACGCCCGTGTACCCGGCCGGCGAAGGCCTGTCGCAGACGGTGCTGCGGCGCGCGATCGCCGATGCGATGAAGCGCATCGACTGGAGCGACACGGTCCCGGCCGGGATCCGCGCCAAGATGGGCTTGATCGACTTCGAGCCGGCGGTAAAACTGCTGCACTATCCGCCGGCCGACGTCGACGAATTTGCGCTGGGCGAAAAATCGCATCCGGCCTGGGAACGCATGAAGTTCGACGAGCTGTTGGCGCAGCAGCTGTCCCTGAAACGGGCGCAGCGCGCACGGCGCGAAAAAGGCGCGCCGCATTTGCGCGCCGTAGGCAGCCTGTCCGAAGCGTTCTTGAAAGGGCTGCCGTTCGCATTGACCGGCGCCCAGCAGCGCGTGGTGGAAGAGATCCGCGCCGACCTGCGCGAAGGCTATCCGATGCAGCGCCTGCTGCAGGGTGACGTCGGCAGCGGCAAGACCGTGGTCTCGGCGCTGGCCGCGGCGCAGGCGATCGACAGCGGCTACCAGGCGGCGCTGATGGCGCCGACCGAGATCCTGGCCGAGCAGCATTTCCGCAAGATCGCGGCCTGGATGGAGCCGCTCGGCGTGAAGGTCGCCTGGCTCACCGGCAGCCTCAAGAAAAAAGAGAAAGCCGCGTCGAACGAATTGATCGAATCGGGCGAAGCGCAGCTGGTGATCGGCACCCACGCGCTGATCCAGGACACGGTGAATTTCGCCAAGCTGGGGTTGGTGATCGTCGACGAACAGCACCGTTTCGGTGTCGGCCAGCGTCTTACCTTGCGCAACAAAGGCAGCGACGGCCTGGTGCCGCACCAATTGATGATGTCGGCCACACCGATCCCGCGCACCCTGGCGATGACCTATTACGCCGACCTCGAGGTGTCGGTGATCGACGAGCTGCCGCCGGGCCGCAGCCCGATCGTCACCCGTGCGATCGACCAGATGCGGCGCGACGAGGTGATCGAGCGCGTCTATGCGGCGGCGCTCGAAGGCCGGCAAGTGTACTGGGTCTGTCCGCTGATCGAGGAATCCGAGGCCCTGCAATTGCAGACCGCGACCGAGACCTACGAGACCCTGGCCGAGTCGCTGCCCGAGCTGCAGGTGGGGCTGGTGCATGGCCGTATGAAACCGTTTGAGAAGCAGGAAGTGATGGATGCCTTCACCGCCGGCGAGGTGCACGTGCTGGTGGCGACCACCGTGATCGAGGTCGGGGTCGACGTGCCGAACGCCTCGTTGATGGTGATCGAGCATGCCGAGCGCTTTGGCCTGTCGCAGCTGCACCAGCTGCGCGGGCGAGTCGGTCGCGGTTCGGCGGCATCGGTGTGCCTGCTGCTGTACCAGTCGCCGCTGGGCCAAGTCGCCAAGCAGCGTTTGATGACGATGCGCGAGACCACCGATGGATTCGAGATCGCGCGGCGCGACCTGGAGATCCGCGGGCCCGGTGAGTTCTTGGGCGCGCGCCAGTCGGGGCAGGCGATGCTGCGCTTCGCCGACCTGGAGCTCGATGGCTGGCTGGTCGACCGGGCGCGCGACGTGGCGCAGTATCTGCTCGATGGCGAAAAGCCAGAGAAGATCGCGGTGGTCGATGCGCATCTGGCGCGCTGGCTGGGCGGGCGCGAGGAATTCCTGAAGGTCTGATGGAAGGACGAACGATGAAGCAGGAACAGGCACTGATTATCGATGAACTGCGCGCCCTGGCCCAGGCTTCGGAGCAGATCACGCGCAGCTGCACATGCGAGATCGCCAGCTACCCCGGATGGACGCGCACGCCGGTCTCGTTCCCGCAGGCGCAGATGCGCCCGGCCGGCACGCTGGCCGGCGATCCGTACTTTGATCCGACCTTTGCCGAATACCATCCGCACGGGACCAATTACTGGTCGCCGGACGCGCCGATCGCCATCCACTACTTCCCGTATAACCGCTGCGCGGTCCAGCAGTGCAGCGTGTGCCTGCGCTACTGCCTCACTTATGTGGAAGCTGGCGGATACTACGTCGAGCCGCGCATTCGCGCGTTGGATGCGCGGCATATCGTGGATGCGCCAGCCGCCGATTGAGCGATCCGATCGGATCTAGACAGCGCGCAGGATAGCCCCTTGCGGCAAGGGATCCGGCGCCAGGCGCACCCGGCACGGTCCCGCGGCCGCTGGAGGCATTTGCAGCAGGTCGTATGCCTCGAGCATCGCGCGCAGGTTCTTGTAGCCATAGGCCGTGTGCGAGAAGCCTTTATGAACCGAGCGCAGGTGGTTGCCCAAGGCGCCGAGGTCGACTTCCCCGTCAGGCGAAGAAAGCGTGAGGGTGCGTACTGCCTCGACAACGAACCTGGGCCTGCGCTTGACGACGTCGGTCGCGGCAGGGACGACTTCCTGCGGCGCTAACGGCGCCGATTGATGAAACCTGTCGCAGGCATGGCGCAATGCCGTCGGCGTCTTCGCTTCACCAAAGATATGCACCGCGGCGCCGCGCTCCTGCAGCTTGCGGCAAAGGCCGACAAAGTCCGAATCGCTGGTCACGATCACGAACTGCTCGGCGCGCCGGTCGAACAACATCTCCAGCGCGTCGAGCGCGAGTGCGATATCGGCGGTATTTTTTCCTGCGACATACTGGAACTGCAGGCAAGGCGCGAAGCCATGGAGGACCAGCGCTTCCTGCCATTTTTGCGCTAACGACGCCTGGTTCCCGTAGCCGCGCCGCAGCACGACCCGCCCGAGCGACGACGCCAGCCGCATTACACCTTCGATCACGGCCGGCTGGGCATTCTCGCAATCGATGAGGACAGCGACATTCGGTTCCGCATTCATCTGAGTTCCTGTTAGGCAACTACTCCTCACTCTAGCAGGATATGCGGCGGATAAATACGGCTTCCTGGCGCAAAGAGTAACCATGTTGCGCAAACGCAGCGTGACAATGTGTGAGATATCCCCACCCGGTTTGCCGCTATGTTTACGGCTACCTTTGCTGCAACGCACCCAACAACAGGATACGGAACCACCCATGCCCTTCGTCGGACTCGGACTGCACTTCCTCATTGCCCTATTCTTCGCGATCCACGCCGTGCGCAACGGGCGCCAGCTGTACTGGCTGCTGATCCTGTTTTCCTTCCCGCTGCTCGGCAGCCTGGCCTACTTTTTCGTGGAATACCTGCCGGCCTCGCGCCTCGAGCGCCGCGGACGCATCGCTGGCCGCGCGCTCCAGAAGAGCCTCGATCCGGGCCGCGACGTGCGCGAGGCGCGGCACGCCTACGACCTGACGCCGACCGCCCACAACCAGATGCGCCTGGCCACCGCACTGCTCGACGCCGGCGAATCCGAGGAAGCGGTGCGGCATTTCGAGGCCTGCCTGAGCGGCCCGTTCGCGGGCGACGCCGAAGTGATCCTGGGCGCGGCGCGCGCCCATGCGGCGCATGGGCAGCCGGCGGCGGCGATCGCGCTGCTGGCACCGCTGCAAGCGAAGCGTCCGGACTTTCGCGCCGACGGCGTCGGGCTGGAACTGGGCCGCGCCTATGCGGCCAGCGGCCGGCAAGAAGATGCCGGGGCACAGTACGAAGCGGTGGTCGAGCGCTTCGGCGACCTCGAAGCGCGGGTCGAGCTGACGCTATGGGCCCTGGCGAATGGCCAGGACGCGCTGGCGCAGCGCGAGCTGAAGGAAATCGAACATGCACGCAAGCATATGCCGAAGCACGCGCGCGACCTGAATCAGGCCTTATTCAAGCGGCTGGACGCGGCGGTTGCTGCGAGGTAGCGGCCAGGTAGGGGCCGGAACCGCTGGCCGCGGCGCGCTCCAGCAGCGCCTCGAACCGCTGCAGGCGCGGCGCCTGCGAAGCCAGCACCTGTTCGACCAGCTGCGGGCCCGCCGCCTGCGGCGAGCCGGCATCGAACGGCGGCTGCGGATCGTATTCGAATACCAGCTGAATCCTGCGCGCCACCTCTTCGCCGGCCAGCTCCGCCGCCAGCGCCAGCGCGAAATCGATCCCCGCCGTGACGCCCCCGCCCGAAATCCGGTTGCGGTCATGCACGATGCGCTCGTCGACGGGAATCGCGCCGAAGCGCGGCAGGTAGGGACGCCACATCCAATGACAGGCGGAGCGATAGCCGTCGAGCAGGCCAGCCGCGCCGAGGACCAGCGCGCCGCTGCAGACCGACGTCACGTAGCGCGCCTGCTCGCCCTGGCTGCGCAAAAAATCGAGCACGCGGACATCCTCGAACAACGCCTCGATGCCGCTGCCACCCGGCACGCACAGGACGTCGAGCGACGGACAATCATCCAGGGTGGTGGTGGGACAGATCGAAAAGCCGGCATCGGTCGGCACCGGGTCAAGCGTCTTCCAGGCCAGGTGCACCTTGGCGCCCGGCACGCGGCTCAATACCTGCGCGGGACCGGTCAGGTCGAGTTGGGTGATATTCGGGAACAGCAGGAAACCGATATGCAGGGATGGGTCCATGTTCGCGCTCCTGGCTACTTGTGGTCACATTCTGCCATAGCTTTTTGTGCGATGCCGGTTTCGCCCTGCTCAGGAGGCGCTGAACGTCAGCCGGTTCCCGAACGGATCCTTGACGCTCAGCTCGCGCGACTCCCACGGCGTGTCCTCGATCCCGGGCCGCGCGTATCCATAGTGTTTGGCGGTCAGTTCGGCATGCAGGCCATCGATGTCGTCGACCTCGATGCGCAGCGCCGCGCCCGGGCAGCAATCGCCATGATGCTCGCTCAGGTGCAGCACGCAGTCGCCGCGCGACACCTGCAGGTACAGCGGCATGCCGGGGCCGAAGCGATGATCCCAGTCAACCGCAAAGCCAAGGTAATCGACATAGAATTCGCGCGCCTTGGCTTCATCGAAGATGCGCAGGATCGGCGTGACGCTCCCGAGCTTCATCGCACCCTCCCTAGGTGCGGTCGGCCGCGTAGCGCAGGCCGATCTGGCGCCGGATCTCGTCCATCACGCCCATCAGCGCCAGCGTCTCGCCCTGCGTCATCGACGGGCTTTCCAGCAGTCCCTCGCGCCAGCAGCGCTGGGCCTCGATCGCCTCGTGCACATAGCCGTTGCCGAGGTATGGCGTCTCGATCGTGCGCTCGCTGCCGTCGTCGAGCTTGACGGTGACCGAGGTCGCGCGGTGGAACATGGTGTTCATCCGCACCTGGCCGCACTCTCCCGACACGGTCAGCTCGGCCGGCGTGCGCGCCAGCAGGGAGCAGCTGCACACCGACATGCCGCCGCCTTCGTGCTTGAGCGTGAAACCGGTCTGCACGTCGACGCCGGTCGGGCCCATCTGGGCCTGGGCGCGCACTTCGGAGACTGGTCCCAGCAGGCCGGCCGCGACCGACAGCGGATAGATGCCCAGGTCGAGCAGCGCGCCGCCACCGAGATCGGGATTGAAGACGCGGTGCTCGGGGCCAAAGGCCGCCGCGAAGCCTAAGTCGGCGACGACCTGGCGCGGGGTGCCGATCTCGCCCGATGCCAGGATGCGTTTCACTTCCAGGTAGGCCGGCAGGTAGCGCGTCCACATCGCCTCCATCAGGAACAATCGCTTCGAGCGCGCCAGCGTCACCACCTGCTCGGCCTCGCGCAGGTTCATCGTGAACGGCTTCTCGCACAGCACGCCCTTGCCGGCGCGCAGCGCCATCAGGGCGTTGCCTGCATGTTCAGGATGCGGCGTGCCGATGTAAATCAGGTCGATGCCCTCGGCCTGGGCCAGCAGCTCGCACGAGCCATAGCTTGCCAGCGCGCCGAACTCCTCGGCGAAGGCCGCGGCCTTGTCCTGGCTGCGCGAGCCCACGGCGGCCAGCACGGCGCCCGGCACATCCTTCAATGCATTGGCAAAGGCGCGAGAAATCTTGCCCGTGCCGAGAATTCCCCAGCGTACCGTTTCAGCCATCGGCCATCTCCAATTCAAGCCGTCCGCTTTGGACGGAACACAGTCGTATCCAGATAAAAGTCCGGGTCCTGGCCTGGCCACCAGCCCGGAATGCCCAGCACCTGCAGGGGCGTGAAGCCGCCAGGCGTCAGTTCTTCATGCGCCAGGCTGGCCGCCACCTCGCGGTCGAGCCATGCGCGGCGCGCTTCCGGCGCCAGCGCAAAGTAATCGTCGCCGGCGAACACCACCCGCGTATGGGCGGTGATCGCCTTGCGCGGCGCCACCAGCTTTTCCATCAGCGCGTGGCCGAACAGCCAGACCTCGGCATCCTTGCCGAACAAGTCACGCTTATCGTACAAGGCCTCCAGCCAGCGGTGCGCACGCAAGTCCTCGACCAGTGATCGTCCCACGTCGTTGGCGCGCACCACCAGCAAGGCCGCGTTCTCATCAAAAATGGTGGCGGCGTCGCGCGCCGGCCCGCGCGACTTGCCGACGCCGGCCTGTGCGATCTGGGCCGCCTGCAGCGCGTTCAGCGCGCGCTTGATGCCCGGGAAGGTCTGCCACACCAGCGCATTGAAGAAGTCGTGCAGGTTGTCACGGGTCGGCACCTGGCCGGTGGCGCCGATGAATTCTTCATAGGCCATCCCTTCCGGCAGCATCTCTTGCGGCACGAAGCACAAGGGCATGCCGGCGCCATTACGCAGGTCGAGCGCGCGCGCCGCCGCGTTGAAAGCGTCGATGAAACCATCGGGCGGCGGCGCGGCGCGTTCAAAGCTTGGGCGCACCGTGTCGTACCACGGCAGGGCCCAGTCGATCGGCGGCAGCACGGTGCTGCTTATACCATCTTCCAGTTGATGCTCTCGCCCGCGTTCAGCGGCACCAGCTGGTGTTCGCCCATCGGCACGGATTCCGGCAGGGTCCACGATTCGCGCTTGAGCGTGATCGTGCCCTCGTTGCGCGGCAGGTTGTAGAAGGCCGGGCCGTTGAAGCTGGCGAAGGCTTCCAGTTTATCCAGTGCACCGGCCTGGGCGAAGGCTTCGGTATACATCTCCATCGCGTGCAGCGCGGTGTAGCAGCCGGCGCAGCCGCAGGCGGCGTACTTGGTGTGCACCGCGTGCGGGGCCGAGTCGGTGCCCAGGAAGAAGCGCTCGTCGCCGCTGGTGGCGGCAGTGACCAGCGCCAGGCGGTGTTCTTCGCGCTTGAGCACCGGCAGGCAGTAGAAGTGCGGGCGGATGCCGCCGCGGAAGATCTCGTTGCGGTTGTACAGCAGGTGGTGGGCGGTGATGGTGGCCGCGATCGGGCCTTCCGCCTCGGCCACGTACTGGGCCGCGTCCTTGGTGGTGATGTGTTCGAACACCACGTTCAGCGCCGGCATGTCCTTGCGCAGCGGGCGCATCACGCGCTCGATGAACACGGCTTCGCGGTCGAACAGGTCGATGTCGTTGTCCGTGACTTCGCCGTGCACCAGCAGCGGCATGCCGACTTCCTGCATCACTTCCAGCACCTTGTAGCAATTCTTGATGTCGGTGACGCCGGCATCCGAGTTGGTGGTGGCGCCGGCCGGGTACAGCTTGACCGCATGGATGAAACCGGTGTCCAGGGCGCGGCGGATCTCGTCCGGATTGGTGTTATTGGTCAGGTACAGCGTCATCAGCGGTTCAAACTGCATGCCCTCGGGCAGTGCGGCCAGGATGCGCGCGCGGTACTCGGCTGCCGCCGCCGCCGTGGTGACGGGCGGCTTCAGGTTCGGCATCACGATCGCGCGGCCGAACTGGCGCGCGCTGTGCGGCAATACGCTGGCCATCGCCGCGCCGTCGCGCAGGTGCAGGTGCCAGTCGTCTGGACGGGTGATGGTGATGGTGTCTGGGGTCTCGATGGTGGACATGGCGGCTCTCGAAAAACGAATGGCGTATTTTACCCGTGCGACCGTCCCGGAGGTGCGTTTCATATGCCACGCAACAGCGTCTGTATTGACCGCCCAAGCATGCAGCCGGGGTAGGCAAAATGCCGTTACGTCAACCTTGTAAGCATGCTTGACAGCACTAACAGTGCCTAGGATACTGCGGAACTTGCCATAATCTTCAGAACCAACTGGCCCGTCGGTCCTCGATAGCCAGCCATGCCCGAACAATCTGCCCGCGACAGCGCGATCCGCCGTTGCCGGCCCTGCACAGGTCCACACGACAGGAAGCTTTATGAACAATCGAAATCGCCTGACTACCTTCATCATGATTGCGCTGGTAATCGGCATCGTGGTCGGCTACCTGGTCAACGCCAATACGGATACGGCGGGCGCGACGAGCTTCTCCGACACGATGTCGCTGATCACCACGATGTTCCTCCGCCTGATCAAGATGATCATCGCGCCACTGGTGTTCGCGACCCTGGTGGTCGGCATCGCCAAGATGGGCGACGCCAAGGAGGTCGGCCGCATCGGCGTCAAGGCGCTGGGCTGGTTCGTGATCGCCTCGATCATCTCGCTGTCGCTGGGCCTGGTCCTGGTGAACATCTTCCGTCCGGGCGACGCGCTG
>DDKG01000255.1 GCA_002339265.1 Massilia sp. UBA2604
GACGAAGATCGCCAGCACCTGCAGGTCCGGCACGCCGCCGGACGCCATCCACAACGCCCACAGGGTAGGCCACAGCAGCAGGAGGATGCCGATCGGCTTGTCGGCCCGGACCAGGCGGAAGTAGAGCGCCAGCTTGTTCATGGTGAATCGCGTCTTGCCAAGCAAGAATTGTTGAGCAGAAGACAGCGATTCTAGCCGGTTTATCCGTACATCGCCCATTCCGTCCCGTCCATACGGGCGCAATCCGCCGTGCATGACAGCGCACGCATTCATCGCATGCCGAATACATCATTGTTGTCTTTTTGTCGTCATGAAATTGACATTTTTGTTTGTTTTAATGCATCGGTCCTGCCGGGGTGGCGGGACCGGACGGGCGTGCTGCATGGGCGCCGCCAACGACATCAGACGCCGGACCACCGGCTCGATCCAACTCTTTGGAGAAGCTCAATGAACAACAACGATATGTCGCCTTTGCGGCGCAACCTGCTCAAGGGCATGTCCGCGCTGCCTTTCGTCGGCGCCTTCGCCGCGCTGCACGCGCGCGAAGCGGCCGCCGCCAATGGCGCGACCGTCCTGGTCGACAGCCCGTATGGCCCGATCTCGCCGGTGAACGACCTGGCCACCGGCCTGCCGCTGCTGCAACTGCCGCCGGGCTTCAGCTACAAGAGCTATGGCTGGCGCGGCGACACCATGAGCGACGGCCGTCCCTGCCCGGGTGGCCACGACGGCATGGGCGTGATCGTCACCCGCAAGGCCGGCCGCAGCACGGAACAGGTGTTGGTGCGCAATCATGAAATCAGCGGCAGCGCAGCTAGCAATTTCATCAATGCCTATGGCCTGTACGACACCGGCAATGTGAGCGGCAGCTCGAGCAACCGTTCCTGCGGCGGCACGACCAACCTGGTGTTCCGCGACGGCGACTGGGTCAGCATGACCCCGAGCCTGGGCGGCACCCAGCAGAACTGCGCCGGCGGCATCACGCCCTGGGGCACCTGGCTGACCTGCGAAGAGATCGGTTCGGACACGGTCAGCGCCGGCGGCAAGAAGCACGGCTATGTGTTCGAAGTGACGGCCGATCCGCAGCAGGTGACCGGCCAGCCGATCGTCAATATGGGCCGCTTCGCGCACGAAGCCGCCGCCGTCGATCCGACCAACAGCAACGTCTACCTGACCGAGGATTCGTCGGGCAAGTCGGGCTTCTACCGCTATATCCCGGACGTCAAGACCGGCGCGCCGGGTTCGCTGGCCATGGGCGGCGTGCTCGAAATGGCCAAGGTCAAGGGCCGCAACAACGTCAACCTGGCGGTGGCCTCGGTCGACGACACTTATGAATTGGAGTGGGTGCCGATCGCTAATCCGGACGCCAACCGCGGCAACGGCACCGGCCCGGACGGCCAGACCATCACCAGCGCCGCCGGTCCCTTCGTACAGGGCTGGACCAAGGGCGCGCTGCGCATGAACCGCGGCGAAGGCATCTGGTATGCCCAGGGCAAGATGTATGTGATGGACACCTCGGGTGGCCACGTCAACCGCGGCGCGATCTGGGAACTCGATCTCGCCAGCCAGACCCTCAAGTGCATCTATTCGAGCCCGAGCCAACTGGTGGGCAATATGGGCGATAACCTGACGGTCAGCCCGCGCAACGCGATCCTGATCTGCGAAGACTCGTCGAGCGCCATCACCGACCACTTCGGCTACGGCCAGCGCCTGATGGGCCTGACCGGCGCCGGCGACGCCTACATCTTCGCCAAGAACAATATCAACCTGACGGCCGCCCAGTTGCAGGGTGCAGGCAAGCTGACGTCGCTCGCCGGCGACCGGCGCGGCAATGAATTCGCCGGCGCCTGCTTCGACCCGACCGGCAGCTTCCTGTTCGTGAACATCCAGACCCCGGGCGTGACCTTTGCGATCTCGGGCCCGTGGGCCAGGGGCCCCCTGTAAATCCACTTTAACGACAAGGAATCCGAACATGAACATGAACAAATTCGTCGCCGCCACCGCCGTCGCCCTGAGCGCACTGGTCTTCTCGAGCTCCGCCAGCGCGGTCATCATGACGAGCAGCAGCGGCGCCAATATCGTGGGCGATTATAGCGAAGCCGGCGTCGTGTCCTTCGATCTCGACCTGCGCGACTTCAGCACCACCACGCTGAACTTCGTGCTGGAAGAAGCCGACCTGGCGGGCCCGCTCAGCTTCAGCGCCCTGGTCCGTAACCTGGTGGGCCTGTCGATGCACCAGTTCAACTTCGGCCTGCAAGGCATCAGCTATGCGGCTGCGGGCAGCGTGTCGTCGTTCGCGGGCGCTACTGCCAGCTACACGAGCAACAACGCCGTGATCAAGTTCCCCAATGGCGAGCCGGCCATCATGTTGTTCGGCAATCCGACCCTGGTGGACGGCCGCAGCGACTGGCTGCTCGACACCACCGGCCTGTCGGCGGGCGACAGCTTCTCGATCGTGGCGCAGGTGCCGGAACCGTCGACGGTCGCCATGGTGCTGCCGCTGATGGCGGGCCTGCTGCTGGCGCGCCGCCGCAAGCGCGACTGAGCTTCAAGAGCACGTTTGACATGCCTGTCACTTGGTGACATAGTAAGCGTCACTAAGTGACAAGTATGGGGTATGATGGGAGTGCAGGACGAAGCAAGACTCGCGGTATCGCGCCACGCGGCCAGGCTGTTCGTGGAACGCGGGGTGGCCGCCACCAGCGGCGACGACATCGCCGCCGCCGCGAATCTGTCGAAGCGTACGGTCTGGCGCTACTTCCGCAACAAGGAAAGCTGCGTCGAGCCACTGTTCGATGCGACCTCGCTGCGCTTCATCGCCATGCTGCGCGACTGGCCGCGCAGCGCATCGATCGAGGACTGGCTGCAGGCCAGCCTGGGCATCGAGCGCGCACCCGCCGACCTGGCCGACGACGTGCTGGCCGTGCGCCTGCTGGCCATGCTGCCGGATGAGCCGGACCTGCGCGCTTCGTGGCTGATGGCGACCCAGCGCGCCGAAGACGCCCTGGCCGCGATCGTCGCCGACCGTCTGGAGCGTTCATCCAAAGACATCGAAGTGCGGCTGTGCGCCGCAACCGTCATGGCGGCGATCCGCGTGGTCGACGAAACCGTCAGCATCGCCGCCGTGCGGCACCGGCAAACCTTCACCACCCAGGACGTGATCGACCGCTTGGCGCGCGCCATCCGCATGGCCAGCACCCTGCCGATCTGCGATCCGGTCGTCACCTGAACAAGGAAATCAGTCATGCATCCCATCGTCTATCCCGAGACCCGCCGCACCGACGCCTTTGACACCTTGCACGGACAGCGGATCGACGACCCTTACCGCTGGCTGGAAGGCGATGCGCGCAGCGACGGCGAGGTCGCGGCCTGGATCGCGGCGCAGAATGCGGTCACGGATGCCTGCCTGGCCGGGTTGCCGGGCCGTGCGATCTTTCGCGCGCGGCTCGAGGCGCTGCAGAATCACGAGAAATTCACGATCCCGCGCGAGCGGGGCGGGCGTTACTTCTACACCCGCAATCCGGGCCTGGAGAACCAGGCGGCATTGCTGGTGCGCGAGGGCGTCGACGGCCCTGACCGCGTGCTGATCGACCCCAATACCTGGTCCGAACACGGCACCCGGGCCCTGGCCGAGTGGGCGCCATCGAAAGACGGCGCGCTGCTCGCCTACGCCGTGCAGGAAGACGGCGCCGACTGGCGCACCATCAAGGTGATCGAGGTCGCCAGCGGCAAAATCCTCGACGACGCACTGAGCTGGGCGCGCTTCACGAGCATCGCCTGGGCACCCGATGGCTCCGGCTTCTTCTACACGCGCTATCCGGAGACGGCGGCCAGCGGCGACGCCCTGGCCAACCACGCCGTCTATTTCCATGCGCTGGGTACGCCGCAGGCCAGCGACCGGCTGCTGTATGCGACGCCCGAGCGTCCTGAGTTGCTGCACTTCGTCGAGGTGACCGACAGTGGACGCCATGCAGTGATCACGTCCACGCCCGGCACCCAGACCAACAACCTGGTCGTCATCGACCTGCAGGACGCGCACTGGCAGCCACGCACCGTGATCGGGAACTTCGACGCCGAATGGTCGTCGGTGGGGGACGCCGGCAGCACCCTGTACCTGCTCACCAGCGACGGCGCCGAACGGCGCCGGCTCGCGACCCTCGATCTGGCCGACGCCAACGCTGCGCCGCGCGAACTAATCCCTGAAGACAGCGCCGTGCTGGGTGACGCGCGCCTGGTCGGCGGCCGCCTGATCGGCACCTATCTGGTCGACGTGAAAACCCAGCTGTGGCGCTTCACGCTCGACGGCCGACCGGATGGCGTCGTGCCGCTACCCGGCATCGGCAGCGCGGGCGGCTTCCAGGGCCATCCCGACGACAACGAAGCCTTCTTCGTGTTCACCAGCTTCAATGCGCCGACCACGATCTACCGCTACGACGTGGCCGCCAACACGGCCAGCGCATGGGCGGCGCCGACGGTCGACGCCGACCTGGAAAGCATCGTGGTCGAGCAGCGCTTTTATGCATCGCGTGACGGCGCCCGGGTGCCGATATTCCTGATCCGGCGCAGTGACGTCACGGGCCCTGCGCCGACCCTGCTGCACGGTTACGGCGCGTTCGGCATCAGCATGATCTCGTACTACGAACCGAGCCTGCTGGCCTGGATCGAGCAGGGCGGGGTGGTGGCGATCGCGAACATCCGAGGCGGCGGCGAGTACGGCAAGGCCTGGCACGAAGCTGCCCGCCTCGATAAAAAGCAGACCAGCTACGATGACTTCATCGCCGCCGCCGAGTACCTGCATGCGCAAGGCATCGTGACCCAGGACGGCCTGGCCGTGCATGGCGAATCCGGCGGCGGCCTGCTGGTGGGCGCGGTCGTCAACCAGCGCCCGGAACTGTTCGCGGCTGCCTTGCCCGGCGTCGGCGTGATGGACATGCTGCGCTTTCACCGCTTCACCGGAGGGCGCTTGTGGATGGGCGAGTTCGGCGACCCGGACGACGCGACCCGGTTCCGCACCTTGCTGTCCTATTCGCCGTACCACAATGTGGCGTCCGATAAACGCTATCCGGCCATCCTGGTGACGACGGCGGACACCGACGATCGCGTCGTCCCGGCGCACAGCTTCAAGTACGTCGCGGCGCTCCAGCATATCGATGCCGGACCGCGTCCGCAGCTGGTGCGCATCGAGACCCAGGCTGGCCATGGCGCCGGCAAGCCTACCGCCAAGGCCATCGCCGAGATGGCCGATAAGTGGGCGTTTGCTGCGCATTGGACGGGGTTGAAGGTGGAATGATGGTAGAAGCGGGGCAATAGTGCGAGGGGCGGACTCGGCCGGATGCTAGACTTGCCCGAAAGCGGACATAGGATGTCCGTTTTCATTTTCAGCTTTTGCTTTTTGTTCCGCATCAGCCAGATGCCTAGTCAAAGGAGTCGACTTGCTTATGCGCGCCAAGTTCAGTTTCTTGTTCCTGCTGTTGATCGCCCTCGTGGCGCCGCTGTCCACGACCGCCTTCGCCGCCGGCCAGGCGGAAGAAGCGCCACCCGCCGAGGAGGTCATTCCCGATGCGCTCAAGCGCGAGACGCCGCGCTCGATGGTGTCGGGCCTGATCTCCGCCCTGGCCGAGCCCGATTACGATCGCGCCGCCCAGTACCTCGACATGCCGGCCGGCAGCAACCGCCAGCGCACCAACGCCATCACCCAGGCGCGCAACTTCCATGCGCTGCTGGACAACGGCGGTTCGCTGTCCCCCTTCGTCGCGCTGTCGAACGAGCCCATCGGCAAGATCGACGACGAATTGCCGGCCGAGGAGGAGAACGTCGGCGTCCTGACCATCCAGGACAAGAAGGTGCCGATCCTGCTGACCCGTGGCCAGGACGGCGATCACCAGGTCTGGCGCGTGTCGCGCGAGACGATCGACCAGGTCGCGCAGGCGGCGCGCCAGGAGCCGGTGGCGCAGGAGCCCGACAAGAACGAATTCGCCGTCGCCGGCGCGCCGCTGAAGGACTGGGCGATGCTGATCGGACTCGGCATCCTGATCTTTGGCGGCCTGTGGACGGTGGCGGCGCTGATCGTCGCCGCCATGCGCAAGCTGGTGCCCGACGCAGGCGCCAACGGCCTGGTGCGCTTCATGGAGGCGGCGCTGCCGCCGGCTAGCCTCTTGATCGCGGTCGGCCTGTTCTACAGCTGGGCCGAACGGCTGCCGGTGTCGATCGTCGCGCGCACGACCTTGCTGCGCTATACCGGCATCGTGTCCGTCATCGCGCTGGTGTGGTTCGGCCTGCGACTGATCGATGCGGTCGCCGAGCTGGTCACCACGCGCATGCAGCGCAGCCAGCGGCGCCAGGTGGTGGCCGTCATCACCCTGGCGCGCCGCGCCGCCAAGATCCTGCTGCTGGCATTCTCGGGCGTCGCCATCCTGGGCACGTTCGGCATCGACGTCACGACCGGTATCGCGGCCCTGGGTATCGGCGGTATCGCGCTGGCGCTGGGCGCCCAGAAGACGGTGGAAAACCTGGTCGGCAGCGTTACCGTGATCGCCGACAAGCCGCTGCAGGTGGGCGACTTCGTCAAGGTGGGCGACGTGGTCGGCACCGTGGAAGACGTGGGCATCCGCTCGACCCGCATCCGCACCGGCGAGCGCACCGTCGTCACCATCCCCAATGGCGACCTGTCGGCGCGCCAGATCGAGAACTTCGCGGCGCGCGACCGCTTCCTGTTCAATCCGACCATCGGGGTGCCGCTCGGCACCCCGTCGGCCAAGCTGAAGGAAGCGATCGTCATCGTCCAGCAGGTGCTGACCGAAGAGAAGAACATGGCCGAGGGCCATCGCGCGCGGCTGGGCAGCATCAACGATCGCGCCTTCAACATCGATGTGTGGTCCTACATCAATGTGAGCGAGTTCGACACCCAGGTCATCATTCGCGAGACGCTCCTGCTGAAGATCCACGAACGGCTGGAAGCCGCCGGCATCGCCTTCGCCTTCCCGACCCAGAAGATCGTGTTGTCGCGCGAGCAGGCCGGCGCCCGCGAACAGCAGGGCGGCCCCGGTGAGGGGGACGAGGATGCCGGCCTGGTGACGCTGGATAAGACTATGCCGCAGCCTCGAGCATGACCATCTCCACGCCCGGCAGGTGGCATTCGCCCACCGCGCGCACCACCGCGTCGATCGCGGCGCGGCGGGTGAAGCTCTTGCGCCAGGCGATCACCACGCGGCGCGACGGCGCCGGCGGCAGGAAGGGCACGTAGGTCAGCAGGCCATTCGGGTCTTTCAGGTCGTTCACCGAAGCGCGCGGCAGCACGGTCAGGCCGATGCCGCTGGCCACCATGTGGCGGATCGTCTCGAGCGACGAGCCTTCGAAGGTGCGCTGCATGCCGTTGCCCGCCATCGGCGCCGAGAAGCGCGCCATTTCCGGGCACACCTCGAGCACCTGGTCGCGGAAGCAGTGGCCGGCGCCCAGCAGCAGCATGGTTTCGCTTTTCAGGTCTTCGGCCGAGATTTCCTTGCGGCCGGCCCACGGGTGATTGCGCGGCATGGCGACGATGAAGGGCTCGTCGTACAGCGGCTGCACTGACATGCCGTGGTCGGGCAGCGGCAGCGCCATGATGGCGGCGTCCAGCTCGCCCTGGCGCAGCAGTTCCAGCAGTTTATGCGTGTAGTTCTCTTGCAGCACCAGCGGCATCTGCGGCACGGTGTCGATCAGGTTCTTCACCAGCGGCGGCAGCAGATAGGGCCCGATGGTATAGATCACACCCAGGCGCAGCGGACCGGCTAGCGGATCCTTGTTCTGCTTGGCCAGCTCCTTGATGGCGGCGGTCTGTTCCAGCACCCGTTCGGCCTGGGCCACGATCTGGGCGCCCAGCGGCGTCACGGAAACTTCGGAGCCGCCGCGCTCGAACAGGGTCACGCCCAGCTCATCTTCGAGTTTCTTGATGGCGACGGACAGGGTGGGCTGGGCCACAAAGCAGGCCTCGGCGGCATGGCCGAAGTGTTTGGCGCGCGCAACGGCGACAATGTATTTCAGCTCGGTCAGTGTCATGTTTATGTGTTTCGGGTAGCGCACCATGGCCGGCGCCGGAGCGGCGGACCAGGATGAACACCCGTTTTAGCCATGAATTAATAGTTTAACGAGAATCATAGTCGATATAATTGCTTGGCAGGTTAGAGAGCTGCAATTTTTGAAAGGCCCGCATGTCCTCGACGTTCGGCCCGGCGGAAGCCCAGGCCTATATCCACAAGCTGCTGACGGTGATGCACCACCAGGGCGGCTCCGACCTCTTCATCTCGGCTGACTTTCCTCCAAGCATCAAACACCAGGGGGCGATGAAGGCGCTCAGCCAGCAGCGCCTGACGGGGGAAGTCACGCGCGCACTGGCGCTGTCGATCATGAACGAGCGCCAGCGCGCCGAGTTCGAAGCCGAGATGGAATGCAATTTCGCGATCTCGCTGCCCGGCGTCTGCCGCTTCCGCGTCAATGTCTATGTGCAGCAGCAGAGCGTGGGCATGGTAGTGCGCACGATCGCCTCCGAGATTCCCAACTTCGAGAAACTCGACCTGCCCGAGGTGCTGAAGGACGTGGTGATGACCAAGCGCGGCCTGGTGCTGGTGGTGGGCGGCACCGGTTCCGGCAAGTCGACCACGCTGGCGGCGATGATCGACTACCGCAACAGCAACTCGGCCGGCCACATCATCACGGTGGAAGACCCGGTGGAGTACGTCCACAAGAACAAGCAGTGCCTGGTGACGCACCGCGAGGTCGGCGTCGACACCCTGTCGTGGCACCACGCGCTGAAGAACACGCTGCGCCAGGCGCCGGACGTGATCCTGATCGGAGAAATTCGCGACACCGAGACGATGGAACACGCGATCGCGTTCGCCGAGACCGGCCACCTGTGCCTGGGCACGCTGCACGCAAATAACGCCAACCAGACGATGGACCGCATCATCAACTTCTTCCCGGAAGAGCGGCGTAACCAGCTGCTGATGGATCTGTCGTCGAACCTGCGCGCTATCGTCTCGCAGCGGCTGGTGCGCACCGAAGACGGAAATGGCCGCAAGGCGGCCATCGAGATCCTGCTCAACACGCCGACCATCGGCGAGATGATCCTCAAGGGGAACTTCCAGAACATCAAGGAGATCATGCACAAGTCGCGCGAACTGGGCATGTGCACCTTCGACCAGGCCTTGTTCGAGCTGTACAACAAGGGCCTGATCAGCTACGACGAGGCGATCCGCAATGCCGATTCGGCCAACGGCCTGCGCCTGCAGATCAAGCTGTCGGGCGAGCGCCGCGAACCGGGCGCCGCCGCCACGCGGCCGGCCGAGTTGTCGATGGCGATCGAGGAAGAACCCTCTGACGACGAGCCGAAACACTGACATTCGCTTTATTTTTACCTTATGCCTTCATTTGAAAACAAGATCTGCACGCGCGCCGAGCTGGCTGCGCGTATTTCCGCCTTGCCGAAACCGGTCGTCCTGACCAACGGCGTGTTCGACATCCTGCACCGCGGCCACGTGACTTACCTGGCGCAGGCGCGCGAGCTGGGAGGATCGCTGGTGGTGGCGGTGAACACCGACGCCTCGGTCAAGCGCCTGGGCAAGGGCGACGACCGCCCGCACAACACCCTGGCTGACCGCATGGCGGTGCTGGCGGCGCTGGAATCCGTCGGCCTGGTGGTCGAGTTCGACGAAGACACCGCGCTCGAGGTGGTGCAGGAAGGCAGGCCCGACATCTACGCCAAGGGCGGTGATTACACGATGGACCAGATCCCGGAAGGGAAAGCCGTGCTGGCCTACGGCGGCAGGGCGGTGGCGATCGATTTCGAGCACGACCGCTCGACCACCAAGCTGGTGGCGCGGATCCGGGGCTGAGCGGCATGTCGACGCTGCCCGAGCTGCCTGCCGATCTGGCGACCCTGTACCCCCGTTCTCCGGATGACATTGTCAATCTCGAGCATGGATACTTCGGGGCCATGGCGCTGACGGTGCAGGAAGCTTTGGCACAGGCGATCCGCTACACGAATACCCACCTGAGCCCCTTCCTGCGCGGCGAGCTCGGGCACAAGCATGCCGAGACGCTGCGCGTTCGGCTCGAGCAGCTGATCAACGCCGCGCCGCATGAAATCCTGCTCACGCGCAGCGCCAGCGAGTCGATGCAGGTGCTGATCGGCGGGTACCACGCGCTGGAGCCGGGCGACGCCGTGCTGTGGTCGAACCTGGATTATCCGGCCATGCGCTACGCGATGGCCTGGCTCGAACGGCGGCGCGGCGCGCGGCCGGTCGAGGTGCAGCTGGATTTGCCGCTGGGCCGCGACGACTTGCTCGCGCAGTACGAAAAGGCGATCCGCGATACGCCGGGCCTCAAGCTGATGCTGCTGTCGCAGGTGTATCCGGCCAACGGCCAGCTGGCGCCGGTGCGCGAGATAGTGGCCATGGCGCGCGAGCGCGGCATCGACGTGCTGGTCGACAGCGCGCATGCGTTGGGACAGGTTGCGCTGGACGTGCAGGCGATGGGTGTCGATTTCGCCGGCTTCAACCTGCATAAATGGATTGGCGCGCCGCCGGGACTGGGTTTCGTCTATATTCGCGCCGCCTGCCTGGAGCGGATCGAGCCGCATTTCGGCGACCGCGATTATCCGGAGGACGACATCCGCGGCCGCCTGCACGGGGGCATGCCGCCGGTGAGCGCCATCATGGCGGCGCCGAGCGCGCTCGACGTCCATGAGCGGCTCGGCGGGGCCGCGGCAAAGGAGGCGCGCCTGAACTGGCTGCGCAGATACTGGATGCGGCGCGTGGCCGAGCTTCCAGGCTTGCGCCTGCTGACGCCGCTCGATGGCGGCACCGCGCTGGCGGCGTTCACGATCGACGGCATGATGGCGCGCGAGGTGCAGGCGGTGCTGATGGAGCGCTTTGGCGTGTTTACGGTCGAGCGCTATGTCGGCGACACGAGCGTCGTGCGCGTGACGGTGGCGCTGACCACGACCACCGGAGAACTGGACCGCTTGGTGGCGGCTTTGCAGGTGCTGGCGCGCGAAGCAGCCGGGCGGTCTGCCTAGGCCTGCCGCTATTCAGCTTGCCGTGGCGGGCGTGCGGTCGTACTGCACGACACCGCCCGGCGACAGCGTGAACACCAGGTCGCACTGCGCGAAGATGTCGGCGCTCACGCCATCGTGGACCGAGTCGTAGAGCCAGGCGGCCATCGCGGCGTTGGTCGCGTGCATCTCGATGTCCGGGGCGGGTTTGCCTGCGGCCAGCGCATCGGCGAGTTCCTGGACGAAGAAGGGGATGGCGCCGCCGGTCCACTCGGCGCCGCGCTCGCGCGCCTCGGCCTCGCGCGGCTGCGCCATCGCCATCAGCGCGGCGGCGTCGACCTGGGTTTCCACGGCCAGGGTTGGTTCGGATTGGTCGTCGGTCGTGTAGACACGGATCAGCATGGTGTTCGCTTTCGTTAGTTAGGGGCGGCAGCTTACAGGAAGACGCGAGCAGCAGTCTTACCGTTCGCCGTCGGCGACATGGTACGCGTCCCACAGCTTGTTGCGGAAGCGGTTGTGCGGATCGACCCGGCGCTTGAGCGCGAAAAAGCGACCGGCATCCGGATAGGCCGCATGGAATTGCGCCACGGTCGCGTGAATCTGGTAGGGCAGGTAAAAGCTGCCGCCCTGGGCCGTCGCGGCATCGACCAGCTCGCGCGTCCAGGCGCGCACCGCCTCGCGGTCGCGCGGCGCGGTCTGCTGGCGGTAGTACAGCACGAAAGCGAACACGTCGGTGCGGGCCCAGGCCAGCAGGGTGCCCGGGTCCTTGCGTGCGTGGCGGATCGAGACGTTGATGACATTCACCTCGTGGCGACGCAGGATGGCGCGCAGCTGCTGCGCGAAGCGCTCCATCGCGGCGACCGGTACGAAATACTCTTGCAGCGCATACGCCGTCCCGGCGCCGGCCAGCGGCGCGAGCGAATGGATGTCGAGGCCGGCCTGGTGGTTGCGCCACTCGACCGAATCCGTCGAATACAACAGCGGTTCGAGGATGCGCCGGCGCAGTTCCTTGCCACAGTGCGAAGCCGAGATCACTTCCTGCAGCCGGCGTTCGATGCGGTAATCGCCGCCGGTGGCGGTGAGGCGGTTGGGCAAGGTCACCGCGCGGCCGGTGCGCGAGAACGTCACCGCGCGCACCAGCGTGTAGTCGTCGGGATACAAGGTGGCGTTGTGCATCACGGCGTCCGCATCTGGGCCGATGCGCGTTTCGAAAAAGCGGCGGTAGCTCGACAAGGGCATGACGTGGGTGCGCCGCTCGAGTGGGCCGTTGTCGGCCAGGCGCAGGGTCGCTTCCACGATCACGCCGATGCCGCCGTAGCCGCCGATTGCGCCATAAAAGAGGTCGCTGTTGCGGGTGGGGCTGGCGGCGACCAGCGTGCCGTCGGCCAGGATCAGCCGGATCGCTTCCACGCTCGACACCAGCGGACCTTGCCCGACATAGCGGCCATGGGCGTTGACGCCGAGCGAGCCGCCCACGGTGAAATCGGCATACGACTGCATCACCTGCAGCGCCAGGTCGTGCGGGTCGATGACGGCCTGGATGCGGCGCCAGGTGATGCCCGGCTGGACGGTGATGCGGCGTTCGGCCGGATTGAGGTGCAGCACGCGGTCGAAGCCGCGCATGTCCAGGTGCAGCGAACGGTCGGCAGCGATCTGGCCGCCCATGCTGTAGCGGGCGCCGCCGATCGAGACCGGACCGGCGTGCGTGCGCAGGGCGGCCACGATCTCGTCCACCGTGCGCGGGACCAGGATGCGGTCGACATCGACCGGGTTCAGCAGCGTGGCGTCGTTCACCACCGCGCGTGGATGGGCGGTGGCGGGTAGGCCGAGCGCGGCGAGGGCGAGCGCCAGGCGGCGGCGAGAGGGCATCGACGATCTCGACACGCGGCGATCTCCAGGGCAGGGCAATGGATGAGCAAACTACGCAATGGCGATGCCGGTGTCAACGGCTGGGGTCCTTATAATGAGCGCTGCATAAATCCTCCAAGGAATACCGCAATGACGCTGTCCTTTCATTCACCGATCACGCCAGACCTGATCCACGGCGCCGTCGAACTCGAGCGCACCGAAGCGGGCCTGTTGCCGCACCGCTTGCCCGCCTGGGCGCGCGCCCAATGCCAGGATCCGCAGCTGGCGATGGTGGAGGCGCAGCCTTCCGGCGTGCGCCTGGCGCTGCGCACCGCGGCGACTGTGGTTGAATTGGTCGTGTTGCCGACCAAGCGCCGCTACGGCGACATGGCGCCGCGCCCGGATGGCATCTATGACCTGCTGGTCGATGGCCAGCTGGTGCAGCAGGCGAGCGCGTCGGGCGGCAAGATCATGGACATCGACATGCTGTCCGGCGCAGCGAAGATGCTGCCGGGCGGACTGCAGCGGCTGCGTTTTGCCGGCCTGCCGCCGGACGACAAGACGGTCGAGATCTGGCTGCCGCATGACGAGACGACCGAGCTGGTGGCGCTGGATGCGGATGCGCCGATCGCACCGCTTGCCGATTTCGGCAAACGCCGCTGGCTGCACCATGGCAGCTCCATCAGCCAGGGCTCGAATGCGACCAACCCGACCGGCATCTGGCCGGCCGTGGCCGCGCACATGGCCGGCGTCGATCTGCTCAATCTCGGCTTGGGCGGCAGTGCTTTGTTGGACCCGTTCACCGCGCGCACGATCCGCGACTTGCCGGCCGACGTGATCAGTCTCAAGCTGGGAATCAACCTCGTCAACACGGATGCGATGCGGCTGCGCGCGTTCGGGCCGGCCGTGCACGGTTTTCTCGACACGATCAGGGAAGGGCATCGGACCACGCCGCTGCTGGTGATCTCGCCGACCTGGTGCCCGATCCATGAAACGACGCCCGGCCCGACCATGTTCGATGGCAAGGCGCTGGAAAAGGGCAAGTTGCTGTTCCGCGCGATGGGCAATGACGCCGAGCGTCGGCAGGGCAAGCTGACCCTCGGCGTGATTCGCGAGCAGTTGCAGAAGATCGTGCAGCAGCGGGCGCTGGCCGATGCGAATATTTATTATCTCGACGGCAGGGAGCTTTACGGCCCCGAGGACAATGCGCGTTATCCTCTGCCCGATGAGCTGCATCCCGAGGCGGAGGCGCATCGCTTGATCGGCGAACGCTTTTGCGAGTTGGCGTTTCGAGCCGGCGCGTTTGGCGAGGCCTGAGTCTTAGAGAGTTTAACCAACGCTTTTATTATCGACCTGTGAGCATTCCATGAATGTTGATACCAATCCAGACAATCTGATTTCTCTCCTGTCGCTCATGCCGCATCCTGAAGGAGGTCACTTCAAGGAGACATACCGGAGTCAACACTGTGTGACCAGGATGGAGGACGGGATAAGCCGTTCGGCCTCCACTGCGATCTATTACCTCCTTCGTGGAGGGGAGAGGTCAACCTGGCATCGGATTCGATCGGACGAGATGTGGCATTTTTATGAAGGCGCGCCAATTCGAATCTATGTCCTGGAACCGGATGGGGGAATCAGCGTTCTTAGACTCGGTAATCCATTGCGGCATCAGGACGCGGATTTCCAGGCGCTGGTTCCTGCCGGGCGCTGGTTCGCCGCTGAATGCGAGGAGCCGAAGGGCTTTAGCCTGGTAGGTTGTACTGTAGCGCCCGGTTTTGAATTTGAAGAATTTGAGATTGGGGATGAAGGCTTTCTTAAACAGCATTGGCCCCAGCATTCAGAGCTGATCGCACGCTTGAGGTAACGATGAGATTGCGAAGGCGCGTTTGGTTTGGTACTGGCCGATGCGGACATCTTGGAGACCAAATATCATATGAATATCGCGACGCTGTACGTCCGTGGAGCTGATGAAGGTCTTGATCGTCTGATCGAACTGTCGGGTTCTGCCGGGACTTCGAGATGGAAAGTCGGCGACCCTCGACATGGCGGCAAGGTGCATCAAAGTTCTGGTATCACGTTTGATATTGTTGATAGCAATACACCGCGCGATCTTGTCTGCGACGTTCGACGTTATCTGTCCCACTGGCATGCGAAAGGACTATGTCTTGTCCGCCTCGGTCTTAACGGCGAGCTTTCCATCGGTATCACAGTTGGAGACAGTGCTCAATTCACCGCACATCTTGAATTTTCTGCCAATGATATGTTGATACTCGGCAGCATTGGAATCGCATTGAGCATTGCAGCCTATCCGACGTCGGACGACGCGAACGAACTTCCTTCGACCCGAACCTAAGCCCCGCCCAGGTACCCGTTCTGCCGCCAGGCCTCATACACCACGATCGCCACCGTGTTCGACAGGTTCAGACTTCGGTTATCTGGCCGCATCGGCAGCCGGATTCGCTGGGCTGGCGGGAAGGTCTCCCGAAACGCCGGCGCCAGCCCACGCGACTCCGGCCCGAACACGAACACGTCACCCGGCTGGAAGCGCGCCTCGGCAAACGGCGACGACCCGTGCGTGGTCAGCGCGAACATGCGCGCCTGATCCGGCTTGACCGCTTCCAGGAAGGCATCCCAGTCCTTGTGCACCTTCATATTGGCGTACTCGTGATAGTCCAGCCCGGCGCGCCGCATCTTGGCGTCGTCCAGCGGGAAACCGAGCGGTTCGATCAGGTGCAGCTGGGCACCGGCGTTGGCGCACAGGCGGATCACATTGCCGGTATTCGGCGGGATTTCTGGTTCGACCAGGACGACATGGAACAACGTATTTCTCCTCATTGATAGGTCATGCATGCGGCGGCGTACGCGCGAACACGAAGTTCGTCACGCGCGCGGCGCCGGCCCGTTTCAGCACAGTCGCGACTTCGTCGAGCGTATGCCCGCTCGACATGACGTCATCGACCACACCGACGTGGCGTCCGCGCACATCGTGCGTGGCGTCCACCCCGAACGCCCCGCGCACATTCTTCTTGCGCTCGCCCGGCGCGGCATTCGACTGCGCCTGAGTTTCGCGCACCCGCTGCAAGAGCCGCGGCGCGACCGTCAAGCGCAGCGCTCCGGCCAGCGGTTTTGCCACCTCGAGCGCCTGGTTGTAGCCGCGCTCGACGAGGCGAGCCGGGCCCAGCGGCACCGGACACAGCACGTCGGGCAGGGCCAAGTCTGCCCGCGTGACGACGCCGTGCAGCACGCGCGCCATCCACGGCGCCAGCGCCAGCTGGGCCCCGAACTTCAGCTGCAGCACCAGGCTGTCGAGCGGCGCCGCGTAGTCGCAGGCGGCCACGGTGGAGTCGAAGGCGGGCCGGTCCGCCAGGCAGGCGCCGCAATGCAGGCCGCGGTCGAGCGCGCCGGTCGGATTGGCGCAGCACGGACAGCGGACGACGGGCAGCACGTAGGCCTGCTCGCAGGCCGGGCACACGGCACCATCTGAGTAAGCGCCGCACAAGGCGCAGGCGGACGGCAGCATGGCGCCCAGCAGGCGGCCGGGCAGTGCGCGAAGGTCCAGCATCGGCTCGACTTCCCACAACCGGTTAAACTGCCAACATTATCTCATCTCGACTTGCATCCCATGGCTTCTCCTCAATCCCCGTCCAGGCTGAGCGCCCCGATCGACCTGTCCCGCGTGCGCGAGCTGTTCGCGCGTCCCGCACGCATCGCGCCATCGGATTTCCTGCGCCGCGAGATCGCCGAACGCATGCACGAGCGCCTGAGCCTGGTGAAGATCGTTCCCAGGCAGGTGCTGGATGCCGGGTGCGGCGCCGGCGCCGACCTGGGCTTGCTGCAGAAAACCTATCCGGCCGCCCAGATCCTGGGCCTCGACGGGGCGGGGGCCATGGCGCGCGCGGCCAGGGGGCCGGTAGCGCAGGGCGGCGCGCTGAACCAGTTGCTGACCCGCCTGATGCCGGCCAAGGCCGGCGTCGACGTGCTGTGCGGTGACTATGGCAACCTGCCGTTCGGACCGAACTCGCTCGACCTGCTGTGGTCGAACCTGGCGCTGCACTGGCACCCGCTGCCCGATCGCGTGTTCGCCGAGTGGCGCCGCGTGCTGCGGGTCGAAGGGCTGCTGATGTTTTCCTGCTTCGGCCCGGATACCTTTACCGAAGTGCACGCCGCTTTCGCCGCGCTCGACGCCTATCCGCACACCTTGCCCTTCGTCGACATGCACGATTTCGGCGACCAGCTGGTCGCGGCCGGTTTCTCGACGCCCGTCATGGACATGGAGCGCATCACGGTCACCTACGACACGCCGCAGGCGCTGCTGGCCGACGTGCGGGCGCTGGGCGGCAATCCACTCGAATCGCGCCGCCGCGGCCTGATCGGCCGCGCGGCCTGGCAGCGCCTGCTCGACGCCCTCGAGGCGCAACGCCGCCCGGACGGCAAGCTGGGCCTGACCTTCGAAGTCATCTACGGCCACGCCTTCCGCCCTGCGCCGCGCACCACCGCCTCGGGTGAATCCATCGTGCGCTTCCAGCCCCGCAAGCCCTGATATCCGCCTCGCATGGCATATCTGATAAGACGGCCGATTTTCCTTGAATAAAAATTAGTGCTTTAGATATAATCAATTGCTATTTTTTCCGTCCGGCCAATAGAATCGCTTAAAAAAGCGGCAGATTCGGACGAAAAGTAGAAAAAAGAATTGCAGCAGTCGCAGAGTCGCCCGGGTCCTGGCAGCAACGTATTGCCAGGTGGGCGAGATGGTTTCCCACCATTCCGCAGCGCAATTTTGCGGGACGACCCGGCAAGCCCTTTGCGATCAGTAGGAGCGGGCACGGTTCGTTCACGAAATTGCTGGGCCCGTTTAAAAATATTCTTATTTTTAGGGTGGTTGGGGACATACATGACATATGCAACGCGACTTCAGGCCGTGCTGTACGGCCTTGCCGTACTCGCAGCAGCCGGCGCCACGCCAGCCCTGGCGCAGCAACAGCCGCTCACGGGCCGGCCTCTCGAGCACCAGCTCAATATGCAGGCCCCCGTCACCGCCGTCGGCGCCGACATCTATTCCCTGCACAACTGGATGATGATCGTCTGCCTGGTGATCTTCCTCGGCGTGTTCGGCGTCATGTTCTATTCGGTGTTCAAGCACCGCAAATCCCTCGGCCACAAACCCGCCACCTTCCACGAATCCACCGCCGTCGAGATTGCCTGGACGATCGTCCCGTTCCTGATCGTCATCGGC
>DDKG01000058.1:0-192 GCA_002339265.1 Massilia sp. UBA2604
CACATCACGTGCTTGCCGGCCTGCGCGGCGCGGATCGTGTACTCGGCATGCATGAAGACGGGCAGGCAGATGTAGACGATGTCGATGTCCGGATTGTCGCGAATGCTGTCGAAATTCTCGTAGTTATAGATGCCGCGCTCGGGCACGCCGTATTCCGCCGCCACCTTCTTTGCCTTGGCCGGATCGCCGCTG
>DDKG01000058.1:364-11985 GCA_002339265.1 Massilia sp. UBA2604
AGGTCGATCATTCAGGTCTCCTTGCAGAATGTTTCGTTCGAATACCGCGCCGCCCAGCTGCGGCGGGTTACCATCGCTGAGTAAGGATACAATTGATTCGATTGAAATGGTAGCGTTAACACAGCGTGTATCGCCCAGCATTCATAAGGAGACCATATTGATGACCCGATCCCGTCCATTCCACTTCGCTCCCCTCGTGCGCATGCTGCTCGCAGCTAGCCTGGCCGCGGCCCTGCCCAGCGCGGCGATGGCCGCGAGCTGCAGTGGCAAGCCGCCGTCGGGCGAACTCAAGGCCGAGCGGATCGCCGCGATCAAGACGTCGCGCAGCGAGCCGGGGCTGTACGAAGGGCCGGTATGGATCAGGGATGCCTTGTACTTCTCGGACTTCAGCTTCGGCGAAGGGTTTCCTTCGCGCGTGAGAAAGTTCTCTCCCGACGGCACGGTGAGCACGGCGCTCGAGGATGCGGGCAGCAACGGCCTGGCGGTAGACGCCAGCGGCAAACTGGTAGCCGCGACCCACAAGTACAAGGCCATGTCACGCTATGACATCGCGACCGGCCAGCGCGCGGATATCGCCACGCGGTATCAGGGACAGGTCTTCAATTCGCCGAACGACATCGCGATCGCGGCCGACGGCACGATCTACTTCACCGACCCGGATTACCAGAAGGCCGCGGCGCCCGGCGGCCAGCCGGTGACCGGCATCTACCGCATCGCGCCCGATGGCAAGGTGACGCTGGTGGACGGCACGCGCAAGAATCCGAACGGGATTGCGCTCTCGCTGAATGGCGACACCTTGTACGTGAACGCAAGCGACGGCGCGGTGCGCGCCTATCCGATCAAGGACGGCGTACCGCAACCCGGCCACGATCTCATCAAGGGAATCGAGAACGGCGACGGCATGACGCTCGACTGCCATGGCAACCTGTACGTGACGGAACACGGACCGAAGCGCGTGCGCGTGTTCACGCCGCAGGGCCGCGAGCTGGCGACGATCCGCACGGACGCCAACGTGACCAACGTCGCCTTCGGCGGCGCCGACGGCAAGACCCTGTACATCACCGGCGCCGGCGCGGTGTGGCAGGTGCGGCTGGACGTGACCGGGCTGCCCTACTAAGGCTAGAACGATCGAGCGGGCGGAGCTGCTCAGTCAACGCGTCGTTCCCGCGAAGGCGGGAACGACGGTCATGCTGGCATCACCACACGCGACGGCCGGCCGCGCCGAAGTTGTGGCCGGTCACCAGCGTCGTGCTCTGCACCAGCATCGACAGGCCCAGGATCAGCTGCACCAGCCTGTCGTCCGGCAGCAGCCAGTAATGGCCGCGCGGCTGCTCGGCGCCGGTGGCGGCCATGATCAGCGGCGCGATCCACGCGGCGTCATCGTCGACGTCCAGCACGATCGCGTCTTCCGTCGTCTGCATGTGGACGGTGCCGCCCTCGGCCAGGTTGAAGCAGATGCCGACGCCGGTCTCTTGCGGCCGGATCAGCTCCTGCATCGCGGCATTATGTTCGTCGATCCAGAGTTCGACGTCCTGCGGCGTCTCGAGGGGCGTCCAGGGGCGGGGTTTGAAACGGGGTTGGTCGGACGGAAGAGTCATCTGCTGCGCGGTTGAAGAAACGGCCCCTATCTTAAGTGATTTCGGGCGCCGGCGTCCGGTCCCGGAGTGCTTTCCTGGTGCACCCGGTTGTGTGACAATCCTTGCACGACAACAATAAAGGTCCTTCCAGTGAAAGCTGTCCTTGCTGCATTTGTCTTTTCAGTCTCCGCGCTCGCGGCGGCCGCGCCCGCCACCCCGCCGCCCTACGCCCTGGCCAATACCGAAGTGCGCGACGTGCGCGCCAACACCCTCGGACGCGACTACCAGGTCTTCGTCGCCCTGCCGGATTCCTACACGACGAGCAAGCGTTCCTATCCGGTCGTGTTCGTGGTCGACGCCGACTATGCCTTTCCGGTGGTGCGCAATATCGCGTCGCGCCTGAGCCGGCATGCGGGCATGGAAGAAGCCATCGTCGTCGGCCTGTCGTATGCGAAAGGCGACGGCGCCGTGTTCAGCCGCCGGCGCGACTACACGCCGACCACCCCGCGCAAGCACGCCTACCGCTCGGACATGCCGGGACGGGCGCCCGCCTTCGGCGAGGCCTCGGCCTATGGCCGCTACCTGAGCGGTGAAGTCTTCCCCTTCATCGCCCGGCACTACCGCGCCGACATGGGGCGCAAGATCTTTGTTGGACATTCCTATGGCAGCCTGCTCGGACTGCAGATGATGCTCGATGCGCCGCGCAGCTTCGAACACTATATCCTCGGCAGCCCCTCGCTGTGGTTCGATGCCGGCATCATGTTCGAGCGCGAGCAAGCCTTCGCCGCGAGCAACAAGGACTTGCCGGCCAGCGTGTTCTTCGGCATCGGCAGCCTGGAGACGCTGGCGCCCGGCAAGAAGCGCTCACGCGCGGAAGAAGATGCGGACATGGTGGCCGACCTGCGCGAGTTCGATGCCGCGCTCAAGGGACGCGACTACCGGAATCTGCGCACCCGCCTGAAAGTATTTGCCGATGAAGACCACGCCAGCGTGCTGCCGATGGTGGTCACCCACGGCTTGCGGGCGTATCTGACAACGAAGAAAAACTGATGCCGCGCGTGCTCAGGCCACGTCGAGCGTGACCAGCCGCACGTCGACCTTCCCTTCGTCGATCAGCAATTCGCCCACCGACACCGGCAAGGTGAATCGGCGCCGTCCGGCGGCGCCGGGATTCACGTAGAGCACGCCGCCGCGCTCGGAGCAGGCCGGCTTGTGCGAATGCCCGGTCACGACCACGCGCACGCCTTCGGCGGCCGGATCGATGGCAAGCTCATTGAGGTCGTGCAGCATGTGGATGACGCCGCCGCCCAGGGTCAGGGTGACGGTCTCGGGCAAGGCTTGCGCCCAGTCACCGTGGTCGTTATTGCCACGCACGGCGGTCAAGGGCGCCAGCCCGGCGAGCCCGTCGAGAATGGACGCACCGACGATATCGCCGGCGTGCAGGATATGGTCGCAGCCGCGCAGGAAGTCGATTGCCTGCGGCCGCAGCAGCCCGTGCGTGTCGGAGATCAGGCCGATGCGCACGGGCCGGGTCTGCACTTAGTGCCGCTTGCTGCTGGCCATCTTGGCCGTGGTATAGATCGAGTACAGCGCGGCCAGGCCCACCACCACATAAACGATGCGGGTCAGCGCGGTGTCGGGACCGAACAGCGTGGCGACCATGTCGACGTCGAACAGGCCGACCATCGCCCAGTTGAGACCGCCGATGATCAGCAGCGCCATCGCGATGTAGTCGACGGCGGACATGGCCGAACGCTCGCGCGCGTGGACATTGACGCGGCGGTCGGGGATGGACCGGCGGTCCATGGTTGGTGCATTGATTGTTGCCATCACAGCCTCCTTGGAAAGACGTGGGACAGCCGGGGCGTCCTGCCCCGGCACTTGACAACAATACTATCCCAAGTTACCGGACACCTTCGCACGCATCGGCGGGAGGGTGCATCACCCCTTCCAGGTACGCTCGAGACCGGTATCCGCGTGGATCCAGCCGCCGCGCGGGCCGGAGCGGTAGTAGTAGCCGACCCCACCGCCGCGGAAGCTCTTGATCAGGCCGCCGAGCACTTCCTCGTTGAGGCCGGCGATGCGGATATCGGCCGCCTTGCCCACCATGTGCAGCGACTGGCGCGCGGCCGGGATGCCGGCTTCGCGCAGGCGCGCATTCGATGCCGGCGAGCGGTAGCCGGACAGGATTTCGAGCGGTTGCAGCAGGCCGTAGCGGGCGATGAAGGCCTGGGTGCTCCAGAGCATCTCGAGCAGCTTGGGATCGATCTTGGCGGTGGCCTTGCCGTTGACATCGCGCAGCAGGTGGCACAGCTGTTCGTAGGCGGAATCGATCACTTCGCCATCCTTCCAGTACAGCACGCTGGCGCGTTCGCCGCTGGCCGGACGGGTCACGGACAGGGTGCGCGGCTTGACCCAGAAATCGAGGTCCAGCGCTTGCGAATCGAACAGGTCGGGAGGCGGTTGAAGGTCGGTGGCGGCAGCGGCCAGCGGCGCGCCGAGTGCGCCCAGCGCGGCCAGGCGGGCACTGTGGTGAAGGAAATCTCTGCGTGAAGCCATGGGTGCGAATCCGTTACTCGACAATTGCGATAGTGCGTACTATAGCGTATCCGACAAGCATGCAGAAGTATTCACGAAGCGTGCAAATGTTATCGATTTGTTGCGCGATGACACCAGGCGAACGTATTTATTCGCCGCAGTTGCAGAAGCGCTTGCGCGCCGCAGGGTCGCAGGCGCCGTCGAGGCGCTTCCAGAGCAGGTCGCATTCGAGACCGAAGCAGGCTTTTTCTTTCCCGGCATTGATGTAGCCGTGGCGCTCGAAGAACATGCTGGCGCCTGCCGGGCTGTGCAGGTGCAGCTTGCTGATGTTCCAGTCGCGCGCCTGCTGCTCCACCGCATCCAGCAGCGCCCGACCGACGCCGCAGCGCAAGGCGTCCGGCAGCACGTAGCACAGCGCCACCTTGCCGGCCTGCGTCAACAGGGTCAGGCCGACCAGCTCGCCTTCGCTCTCGGCGACCACCGCATAATTGGTGGGCGAGGAAAACCAGGTGACGACGTTGGCCGGCGTCTTGTTGCCGAGCCAGGCGCCAAGCACGCCGGGCTGGTCCTGGTGGTCGGCGCGGCAGCCCTCTTCGATCGAACGGCGCAGCAGATTGCAGGCAGCCGTTGCATCTTCAGGGACAGCCCTGCGAATTTCAATACGCGTGGACATCAATCATCTACTTGGAAACGGACATGGTCGAACGATGACGCGGCATCGCACGGCCTCGACTATACACCGAAAGTAAGAGACCCTGCTCGCGGCGCGGTCAAACGCGTTCGCCATATATCCTTATGACGAAACTATCGTTCCGTTACGTGCGGGGATTAGGGAACATGCACTCTGTCACTATCACTTTCAAAGCGAGAAAAAACAATGCGCAACACCACCCCGAACGCCCTGCGCCGCTCCCTCATGGCCCTGGTCCTGGCCGCCGGCGGTGCGCTGCCGCTGTACGCCAGCGCCGCCAACGTCGAGCTGCTGAATGTGTCCTATGACGTGGCCCGCGAGCTGTACAAGGAAGTCAACCCGGCCTTCGCCGCTTCGTACAAACAGCAGACCGGCGACACCGTCACCATCAAGCAATCGCATGGCGGCTCGAGCAAGCAGGCGCGCGCCGTGGCCGACGGCCTGGCGGCATCGGTGGTAACCATGAACCAGGCCAACGACATCGACCTGCTGGTCGACCGCGGCCTGGTGGCGAAGGACTGGGCCAAGAAGTTCCCGAACAACGCCACGCCGTACTACTCGACCATGGTGTTCCTGGTGCGCAAGGGCAATCCGAAACAGGTGCGCGACTGGGCCGACCTGGCGCGTCCCGGCGTGGCCAGCATCATCCCGAATCCCAAGACCTCGGGCAATGGCCGCTACACCTACCTGGCAGCCTGGGGCTCTGTGATCAAGAAAGGCGGCAGCGAAGCGCAGGCGCGCGACCTGGTTGGCAAGATCTTCAAGAACGTGCCGATCCTGGATGGCGGCGGCCGCGCAGCGACCACCACTTTCACCCAGCGCCAGATCGGCGACGTGCTGGTGACCTTCGAGAACGAGGTCAGCATGGTGCGCCAGGAATTCGGCAACGATTTCGAAGTCGTCTATCCGGCCAGCTCGATCCTGGCCGAATCGCCGGTGGCCGTGGTCGACAAGGTGGTCGACCGCCTCAAGGTACGCCCGGCGGCCACCGCATACCTGAACTTCCTGTATACCCCGGCGGGCCAGGAAATCGGCGCCAAGCACTATATGCGCGTGCGTAACGAAACCGTCATGAAGAAATATGCGGCCAACTACAAGCCGATCAGCCTGTTCACCGTGGATGAGGTGTTCGGTGGCTGGACCGCGGCCCAGAAGCGCCACTTCAACGATGGCGGGGAATTCGACAAGATCTACCAGACCAAGTAAGCTCGCTTGATCCGAAACAGCCCTGCCCTCGCGCAGGGCTGTTTTTATTTGGTTTGCACATAAATTAGTCACTCGACATTTCTATGTGACATGAGTTGTTAATCTTGCGAATCGACGGCGTCACATTTCCGCCAAAAAATGGCTTCCCATAGGGGAATTTGCTTGTGCGCCATAGACATGCAACTGGGATGGATGATATTGTCCTTACTCTAGTTGCCCTAGAGATAGATGTTGATCCTGCGCCGCCCGGCGCCCCGACGTTCAACCTCAACCCCAGATTCCAGACAAAGAATGATCAAGAAACTGTTCGCAACGGTCCTGATGACTATTTCGGCCGCGGCATTCGCCGTACCGTTCGGTTCGCAATCGGTGCTCGTGGTGGAAGATGACACCGGCAAAATCCTGCTCGAGAAAAACGCCGATACCGTGATGCCGATCGCGTCGCTGACCAAGCTGATGACGGCGATGGTCGTGCTCGACGCCAAGCTGGACATGGACGAGATGATCGAGATCGATCGCGACGACGTCGATCGCCTGAAGTACAGCAGCTCCCGCGTGGCGGTCGGCGCCAAGCTGACGCGTCGCGATACGCTCCACCTGGCACTGATGTCTTCGGACAATCGCGCCGCTGCGGCGCTGGCCCGCACCTTCCCTGGCGGCAATGACGGCTTCAAGGCCGCCGTGCGCAACAAGACCCGCCAGCTGGGCATGACACATACGAAGATCGAAGAGCCGACCGGCTTGTCGCCGCATAATATTTCGAATGCCGGCGACCTGGTCAAGATGGCCAAGGCGTCGACCCAGTATCCCGAGATCGTGCGCATGACCACCGAGACCAAGGATGTGTTCGACATCAAGGGACGCGACGTCAACTTCCGCAACACCAACCGCCTGGTCGGCGCCAAGGGCTGGGACGTCGGCCTGTCCAAGACCGGCTTCACCAATGAAGCCGGCCGCTGCCTGATCATGAACATCACCGCCGCCGGCAAGAAGGCGACGCTGGTGCTGCTCAATGCAAATGCCTCGTCGGCCCGCATCATGGATGCGCTGAACATCCGCCGCTTCATCACGGGCGACGATCCGGTGAGCCAGGTGGCGCGCGCCGCGAGCGGCCCGCGCATGAAGGCCAGCGCAGGCGGCTCCAAGGCCAAGGCGCGCGCCAAGTCGAAAGGTTCGAAGGCCAAGGCGACCAAGAAACGCACCTCGGCCAAGGTCAAGGCCACGCGCAAGCGCCGCGACTGAGGCGCAGCATCCCAAATAACAAAGAGGCCAGAAGGCCTCTTTGTTATTTGGACGTCGTTACTTACGATCCTGGCGGCCAGACCCGCTTGTCCAGGCACTCCTCACTGAAGTTCTTCCTGTCCGTCACACCGGCGGCCCAGTCGCGCAGGTCGAACAGCAATTCCCGGCCCGCCACCAGCGGCCTGCCGTCGCCCGCATAGCTGTCGACCCAGCCATACACGCGGCCCTGCGCATCATATTCGTCGGTCAATGTGTAACGCAGCCTGGCGCCGTCGCGCAGTTGCAGGTAGACGAGATTGCGCAGGTGGTTCGGAAAGCCGTCGGCCCCGGCGACAAGGCGCCGGTTCAGGATGCCGGCCAGCGCAGTCAGCTTCGCGGCGTCCCCGGCCGCCATGAACGTGCAGCCCTGCAGCGCCAGCAGCGCCTCGGTCAGCGGCGCGCGCGTGAAGACACCGGACGGATACAGGACGACTGTCGCGGACACGATCTGTTCGCCATCGAGCGGCGCGCGGGGCGACGCCTGGACCATGGATGATTCGAGGCATAGCAACAGCAAGGTTGCAACGAGGCGCATGGCGTTCTCCTAGGCGACCAGCTCGCGCAGCCCGCTGGTACGGTGGGTGCGGCTGGCGATCGCCTCGCGCAGCACCTCGCCGCTCGGAGTCACCAACGTAAACTCCTTGCTGGCGCGGGTGATGCCGGTGTAGACCAGCTCGCGAGTGAGCACGGCATTGCCCTCGCGCGGCAGCGCCAGCACCGTGTGGCGGAATTCCGAACCCTGCGATTTATGCACCGTCATCGCGAACGCCGTCTCGACATTGCGCAGGCGGGTGGCCAGCACGCTGCGCACCTGGTCGCCTTCCAGGAAGTAGACCCGCTGCGCACCGGGACGCGCCGGATCCGCCAGGGTCACGCCGATGTCGCCGTTGTACACGCCGGTCGAATAGTCGTTGCGGGTCACCATCACCGGCCGCCCCACATACCATTCGGCGCCGCGGCGCAGCAGGCCGCCGGCTTCCAGGCGCTTCTCGATCGCCTCGTTCAGGCCCGACACACCCCACTCGCCATCGCGCACCGCGCACAGGATCCGGAATGTCTCGAAGGCTTGCAGCACCTGGCGCACCCAGTCCTCGTCGCCCGCCGTGCCGCCCTTGAGCAGCTCGAGGTAAGGGGCGTAGCCGGCATGGGCCAGCTGCAGCAACTGGGATGGCTGCGCGTGCTCGATCCAGCGCACCCCCTCCGCGCTGGCGCGCAGGACCTTCTCGGCGCGCGCCGTCTCGCCGGCATTGACCGCCAGCGCCAGCTGGCCGATCGGACCGCCGAAGCGGCGGCTGTGGCGCAGCATCACGGTCTGCTGGGCCAGCGGCCCGCCCTCGCCCGCATACTCCGCCGGAATCGCCTCGCCGCTCGCCGCATGCACGTAACGGATGGTGTCGGCGTCGTAGTTGCCGGCCTGCGCATCGTGGCACAGGTCGCCCAGCACCGCGCCCGCCTCCACCGAGGCTAATTGATCCTTGTCGCCCAGCAGGATCAGGGTGGCCCCTGGCGGCAGCGCGTCGAGCAGGCTGGCCATCATCTCCAGGTGCACCATCGAGGCTTCGTCGACGATCAGGACGTCGACGTCGAGCGGATTGCCGCGATGGTGGGCGAAGGCGCGGGTGTCGGGCCGGGCGCCCAGGAGGCTGTGGAGGGTGCGCGCGGCGCCCATGCGCACGGTGAGGTCGCGCAGCGGCAGCTCGGCGCCGACCCGGTCGGCCAGCTCGCCCAGCGCCTTGTCGATCGATTGCTTCAGGCGCGCCGCCGCCTTGCCGGTCGGCGCGGCCAGGGCCACGCGCTGGCGGCCCGCATCCGGCGCGGTCGCGAACAGCAGCGCCAGCAGGCGCGCCACCGTGTACGTCTTGCCGGTGCCGGGGCCGCCGGTGATGATCGCGACCGAACCGCGCAGGGCGACGGCGCAGGCCAGTTTTTGCCAGTCCGGCTGGGCGGCGCCCGGCGCCGCCACGAACAGCTTGTCGAGCCAGGACCGCACCAAACCGGTATCCACCGGGTGGGTCGCTTCGGCGCGTTCGCGCACGGCGCGCGCCACCTGCGTCTCGTCGCGCCAGTAGCGGCGCAGGTACAGGCGCTCGCCATCCAGCACCAGCGGCTGGTCGTAGTCGAACTCTTCGCGCACCCACACCTGTTCGCAGCTAGCCAGGAGCTTCTTCCAGCCCGCCACGCCCCTGGGCAGCGGCGCCGCGGCCGCCGCCAGCTGGGCCCACTGCTCTTCGCTCCAGCCCAGCAGGGCCGCCGGGCTGCCGGCCAGGTCGGCCAGCTGGACGCAGCTGTGGCCATGGCCTTCGAGCTCGGACAGGATGGCCGCTGCCAGCGCCAGCGGCGGCGGCGCCTCCCCCAACTGCGCGATAAAGCGCGCGAAGGCGCTCGACAGGCGGCGCAGCTCGCCCGCTTCGGTGAGAATGCCGATCTCGTGCCACAGGGCGGTGATATCGGGTTCAGTTTTGCCCATGCTTGTCCTTGTCCAGCAATTTTTCCAGTTCGTCCAGCAGTTCGAGGTCGGGCGCCAGCACGCAGCAACCGCGCGTGTCCTGGTTGGCGATCCCGCGCAGGAACATGAAGATCGCGCCGCCCAGCTGGTACTCGGGCTCGTAGGCATCGCCCAGGCGCGCGCGCAGCAGGCGGTGCAGCGCCAGCAGATAGATGCTGCCCTGGATCTCGTAGCGGTGCTCGGCCATGCCGGCTTCCATCGCGGCCTGGCTGTAGGCGGCGTCGTTCGCCCCCAGCGCATTGGTCTTGTAGTCGAGCACCCAGTAGCGCCCCTCGTGTTCGAACACCAGGTCGGCGAAGCCCTTCAACATACCGTGCAGGTCGCGCTCGGGCAGGACCGGGCGCTCGATGCCGTTCAACAGGTGCGCACGGCATAGTTCGTCCAGCGCGGGAAGTTCGAGCCGCTCGCTGGGGAACCAGAACTCCATCTCGGGCAGCACGCCCTGCAGATCGCGCAGCGCGGCGCCCAGCGGCGGCAGCGGCGTGTCGACGATCGCGCGCAGCCAGGTCAGGGCATCCTCGAGCCTGTTTCCCCAGCCGGCGCGCTCGATGCGCTGCACGAGGCGCGTCTCGCAATGCGGCTGGTCGAGACAATCGAAGCCTTCGCGCGCCATCCATTCCAGCTGTTCGTGCATGAAGTTGCCGGGCACCGAGCCGCGCGGGAAACGGTGCCAGGCCACGTCCTCGATGCGCGGCGGCTGCGGCACTTGCGGGGCTTCTTCCAGCAAGGTCTGTTCCTGGGCCCGCATCGGCGTCGGCGGCGGCGCCACCGCGTGCCGGGTCAGCGAGGTGAACGAACCGATCGACCAGTCCCGCTCGAAGTTGGCATGGTAGACCGGCGCTTCCAGCAGTTCGGGCCGCGCATCCTGGCGCGCCAGCATGGTGATGCCTTCTTCAAGCTCCAGCTCGCGCAGGGCAATACCTCCCCCGGCGCCGGCCACCGCCTCGAAGTGATCGCGCAAGCCGGCGGCGGGAATCCGCTCGCCGCCGGCCAGCAGGTAGCCGAGCGCCGATTCGTGCAGGCGGTTCTCGCCCTTGCGCGTGCCGGCCACCGCCGCCGCGCCCAGCCACAGGAAGTGGCGCGCCCGGGTCAGGGCCACGTACAGCAGGCGCAGGTCTTCCTCGATGCGGGCGCGGTCGACCGCCTCCAGCGCTTCATCGGACAAGGCCAGGTCGAGGCGGCGCGCGCCCTCGTCGTCCACGTATTCGAAGAAGGCGCGGTTGCGGCGGTTGGTCGCGCGCGCGGTGACCGCGAACGGCAGGTAGACCAGCGGGTATTCGAGGCCCTTCGACTTGTGCACCGTGACGACCTTGACCAGCTCGGCGTCGCTTTCCAGGCGCAGCACGCGCTCGTCGCCGCCGGCGCCCAGGCCCTCGATCTGCTCGGCGAACCAGCGGATCAGGGCCTGCTCTCCCTCGAGCTGGGCGCTGGCCTCTTGCAGCAGTTCGGCCAGGTGCAGCAGATTGGTCAGGCGCCGTTCGCCGCCCGGTTCGCCCAGGAGGCGCGCCGGCAGCCCCAGCTCGTGGATGAAGGTGCGCAGCATGGCCAGCACGCCGCGGCGCTGCCAGGCGCCGTGCAGCGTCTTCAGTTGCTCGACCCGGCGCTCCCACGCCAGCTCGTCGCTCGACAATCTCGCCAGTTCGCCCATCGGCAGGCCCGCCGTGCGGGTGGCGAAGGCGGCGCGCGCCAGCGCGCCGTCGAGCGGATTGGCGACCGCGTACAGCCAGCGCAGCACGTCGGCCGCCTCCTCGCTCTCGACCACCGAATCCTTGTCGGACAGGTAGACGCTGGCCACCTTGCGCCGCACCAGCGCCTGGCGCAC
>DDKG01000350.1:0-11576 GCA_002339265.1 Massilia sp. UBA2604
TCGATATCGGTGGCGTCGGCCAGCTGGCGCAGCTTGGTGGCCAATTGCGCGTGTTCCTCGGGCAGTTCTTCGGGCGTCACGCGGTACTTGCGCGCGGCGCTGTGCAGGGCGTCCATGCGGGCGTCGACCTCGCGCAGGCGGCCAGGGTCGAGCTCGACCTTGTCGATGTAGTTGTTCAGCTCGGACACCGCCTCTTGCAGCTGGATGCGGGCCGGTTCCATGCAGTCGAGCACCGCCTGCAACTGGGCGTCGACGTCGACCAGCTTGCCGAGCTTGGCATTGAGCGAGGACAGCTGCGACAGGATCGGATGCTCCGATTCCGAGATCGCAGCCAGGGCCTCCTGCGCGCCTTCGAGCAGGCTGGCGGCGTGCGACAGGCGGCTGTGCTCGTTGCTGATCTCGACCCATTCGCCGGCCTTCGGCGCCAGCTTGTCGAGCTCGCTGACCTGCCACTCGAGGCGTTCGCGCTCGATCAGCACGTTCTTGGCATTGGTCTCGTATTCCTCGCGCTGGCGCACCAGCGCGCGCCAGGCGCGCCAGGCTTGCGACACCTCTTGCGCCTCGATGCGCGCCTGCGGATCGCGCACCGCGATCTGGTTGTCGAGCAGCGCGCGCTGGGCGTCCGGCTTGAGCAGCGACTGGTGCGCGTGCTGGCCATGGATGTCGACCAGCAGCTCGCCCAATTCGCGCAACTGGCTTGCCGTGGCGGCCACGCCGTTGATATAGCCCTTGGAGCGGCCGGCATTGTCGATCACGCGGCGCAGCAGCGCCCCGCCCTCCTCGACGCCGAATTCATGCTGGTCGAGCCAGGCCCGGGCCGCCTCGGTCGGCGAAAAATCGGCCGTGATGTCGGCCTTGGCCGCGCCTTCGCGCACCATGCTGGCGTCGCCGCGTCCGCCCAGCGCCAGTTGCAGCGCATCGATCAGGATCGACTTGCCGGCGCCGGTCTCGCCGGTGAACACCGAAAAGCCGTTCGAGAACTCCAGTTCGATGGCGTCGACGATGACGAAGTCGCGGATGGTCAGTGTGCGCAGCATGAAAAATCGGGTCTCCGGTGATTGGCGATTCTGTGGCGAACAAGTCGGGCGGGAAAGTGCGGCTTCTTACTTGAGCCTGCCGTCGTTGGTGGGGTATTCGTTCCAGTGCAGCTTCTGGCGCAGCGTGTGGTAGTAGCTCCAGTCGAGCGGGTGCAGGAAGGTGATCGTGTGCGGCGAACGCGAGATCACGATCTGGTCGCCCAGTTGCAGGCTGGTGAAGGTCTGCATGTCGAAGTTCACGCTGATGTCGCGTCCGCTGACCAGCTCGACCACGATCTCGCTTTTGTCCGGCACCACGATCGGCCGGTTCGACAGCGCATGCGGCGCGATCGGCACCAGCACCGTGCCGCCGAGGCTCGGATGCAGCAGCGGGCCGCCGGCCGACAGCGCATAGGCCGTGGAGCCGGTGGGCGTGGATACGATCAGGCCGTCCGAACGCTGGTTGTACATGAATTGACCGTCGACGGTCAGCTTGAGTTCGACCATGCCGGCGCCGGTGCCGCGCGCCACGACCACGTCGTTGACGGCCACGCTGCAAAAAATCTGTTCGCCGTCACGCATCACGCGCGCCTCTAACAGGGTGCGTTCTTCGGCGCGCGAACGGCCCTGCAGGATCTCATCGAGCGCCGGCAGCATGTCGTCGAGCGGGATGTCGGTGATGAAGCCGAGCCGGCCCAGGTTGATGCCGACCAAGGGAATGTCGTATTCGGCCAGCTGGCGCGCGATGCCCAACATGGTGCCGTCGCCGCCGACCACGATCCCGATCTTGGCTCGCGCGCCGATCTCGGCCACGGTCATCGAATCGATGCCATCCAGCTGCAGATTGGCCGCGGTATCGGCCTCGAACACCACACGGTAGCCTGCGTCTTGCAGGAAATCGCGGATGCGGCCGACCGGCTCCTCGACGCCTGCCGTATTGTGCCGCACCACGAGCGCGATGATCTGTTGCGGTTGGGGCGAAGCGGGCATGACGGTCTCTGCAGTATAGGGTTAAGGACACGCTGGAGATTAACCGATAATCCCTGCGGGTGCCATACGGCGCTCGGCAATTACTGTATAGATGAACAGTATAGCGGGCGCTGGCCCTAGCCTGCAAGTTCAGCCCATCAGTGCCATGATCATGACGGTCAATACAGCCGAGGCCAGGCTCATGATGTGCGCGAAGATCAGCACGGTCCAACGGACCACCGTGCCGACCCAGCTGCGTTCGTAAACGCGACGCATCGCGAGCGGCAGGTAGAACACCAGCCACAGCAACAGCGCAAAGGTGATGAAACTCCAGGTTTCCGGCAGCAAAATCATCACCGAGAGCATCAGGAAAGCGAAGGCGTTTACGTGCAGGGCAAACAGAAAATGCTCGCCGTAGCGGCGCCCGGTGCCCAGGTAAAGGATCTTCAGGTAGAGCGCAAAAAGCGGCATCATGGCGAAGATCGCGTATGGCGTATAACTGAAGAACGCTTGTTTCAGCGTTGCCTTCTGGGCCTGCGGGGATAGCGAGATAAAACGTGCTAACCGCTCGCGCAGCACCGGATGCAGATTGCTGACCTTCTTGTTGAGCACGGCCAGGACTCTTTCATATTCGGCGACGTCCTGCACCATGGCAGGCCCCAGCAGGGTTTCCTTGGCCCGACCTTCGGCCACTGCGGCGGCCATGGCCGGCGATGGATCGTCAAGGCGCGCCACCTCGACGCCGCTGAATTTGAACAGCGCAAAGAAAATAATGCTGAAAGTCAGGTATACCCGGAGCGGCTCAAGGTAACGCATGCGCCGGCCCTCGATATATTCGCAAGTCAGCAGACCCGGTCGGGCGATCAGCAGGGCGAGCGATTTCCACAGCTTGCCTTCCAGCGCCACATAGTGGGCGATGAACTCATGCAGGAATTCGCGCGCACTGGGCACGTGCAGGTGGGTGGCCTGTCCGCACTGGTTGCAGTAATTGCCTTGTGTGTCGGCACCGCAGTTCTTGCAGGCGAGGCTGGCGTGGTGGGTCAGGGTGTCGGAGCTCACGGCGCGTCTTCCGTCAATACGGTCAAGCGCTCATCTTAGCGAGGTAATTGCAAAAAAGCATCATCAAATTATGAGGTTCAATTGCGCGACTCTTTCGGCGGCAGGCAGTTAGGATGATGATGACGAAAATACAAAAGGAGAGCACCATGGTGACCGAATCCAAGGACCGGTTCGTCAATACCAAGGAACCGATGAGCAACGACGGCGTCAAACGCCAGCCGCACGAACGCGACGAGACGCCCGATGGGCAAGACCAGGAACCGCGCGGCGTGATGAAGCAGGCGGCCAAGGACCTCGAGCAGGGCCTGGTCGACACCGACTCGCGCAACACGCCCGGCATTTCAGAGGCGGTCGATCCCGCTCCCGGCGCCAGTGGCCAGGCCCAGCCGCAGCCGGACCGCCACCGCGACATGCGCGACCACGACGCCGAGCCTGCACCCGAAGACAACGACGACAAGGAAAGGAAATAACCGATGACGATCAAACGCGATGGCAGCGCCGTCTGGAGCGGCGGCATCAAGGATGGCAAGGGCCAGATCTCGACCGCCAGCGGCGCGCTCAAGGACCAGCCCTATGGCTTCAATACCCGCTTCGAAGATGCGCCGGGCACCAATCCCGAAGAGCTGATCGGCGCCGCGCATGCGGGCTGCTTCACGATGGCGCTGTCGGGCCAGCTGGGCCAGGCCGGCCTGACGGCCGACGAGCTGCGCACCAAGGCGACGGTGTCGATGGAAAAGGTCGAGGGCGGTTTCTCGATCACGGCCGTGCACCTCGAGCTGGTGGCCAAGATCCCGGGCGCCAACCAGGAAGCCTTCGACAAGGCAGCCACCACGGCCAAGGAAAACTGCCCGGTGTCGAAGCTGCTGAACGCGAAGATCACGCTCGACGCCAAGCTGGAGAACTGATCCGGCGCGCCGCGGGCCGTCTGCCTGCGGCGTCTCCGGCAAGGATGGCGTCGAACGCATAGAATGGCGGTTCTTCGAAACACATAGGGCAAGCCAAAATGCGCATCCTGCATACCATGTTGAGGGTCGGCGACCTGCAACGCTCCATCGACTTCTACACCAAGGTGCTTGGCATGAAACTGCTGCGCACCAGCGATAATCCGGAATACAAGTACAGCCTGGCCTTCCTCGGCTACGGCAGCAACCCGGACCACGCCGAGCTCGAGCTGACCTACAACTGGGGCACCGACAGCTACGACATGGGCAGCGCCTACGGCCACATCGCGATCTCGGCCGAAGACATCTACGCCACCTGCGAGCAAGTGCGCGCGGCCGGCGGCAACATCACCCGCGAACCGGGCCCGGTCAAGGGCGGCACCACCGTAATCGCCTTCATCACCGATCCGGACGGCTACAAGGTCGAGCTGATCGAGCGCGCCGACCATGCCGGCGGCGGCGGGCTGAGCACTTAAACGCTGACTGTCACTTCAGTAAAGATGGCGCGACACCGCTGGGTGCCGCGCCATTTTTTTTGCCCGAATCTATCCACTACGCATATCCCGCCAAGGGCTTGACGACCGTCATGCCTGCAGGCACCACTGGAAAGACCCGCTCTCTTAAGATCGACATTGCCGCCAACGCAAAGGAGCGACGATGTCCATCCCGGCCTGCCTGCGCCAATGAGAGCCTTTCCCTCCCCCGCTTCGCTCGGCCTGTTCGGCACGGGCCTGAGCCAGCATGCGCGACTCCTCACGCTGGCCAGCAGCCAGCAAAACGGCTTGCCGCAGTCGCTCGTGGCGGAGCGCTTCGCCGGACGCGAAGCCGTCAATGCGCTGTTCCGCTTCGAGGTCGATGCGCTCAGCACTTCGACCGACCTCGACCTGTCCTCCTTCATCGGCGAAGAACTCAGCGTCGGCCTGCTGCAGCCGGATGGCGGCCGGCGCGCCTGGCACGGCCTGTGCACGGAAGCCTCTTGGCTGGGAGCCGATGGCGGCGTCGCCCGCTACCGCCTGGTGCTCGAACCGGCACTGGCGCTGTTGACGCTGCGGCGCGACTGCTACCGGTTCCAGAACAAGACCGTACGCGACATCGCCTGTGAATTACTGGCCGATTATCCACAGGTGGACTTCTCGTTCGAGGTGACGCAGGAACTGGCGCCGCGCCCGGTGTGCACCCAGTATCGCGAAAGCGACTACGACTTCCTGGTGCGCTTGCTGGCCTCCGAGGGCTTGAGCTGGCGCTTCGAGCATGCGCCGTTCGACGCCGTGACCAGCGCCGACCACGGCCAGGCGCGGCACCGGCTGGTGATCTTCGATCGGCGGGCGCGGATTCCCGCGACGCCGAGCGGCGCGACGCTGCGCTTCCACGGTGTGCGTGCGACCGAGCGCGACGATGCAATCGATGCGTTTCATGCGCGACGCCGGGTTGCCGCGAACAGTGTCAGCATCAGCAGCTGGAACCCGGCCATCCTGCTGGCGCCGGCGGCCGAACTGGCCTCGCACCTCGATGCCGGCGCCCTGCCTGCGCTCTCCATCCATGACGGCAGCGGCGAGCGCATTGGCGGAGAAACCGGCGCCGCGATGCGTGGGCACAGCGAGTTGATGCTGCTGGCGCTGGAGATGGACAACAAGGTCTTCGAAGGCGCGGGCGCCGTACGTCGGCTGGCGGCGGGCCATGGTTTTACGCTGACGCAGCACGATCGCTATCCCGCCGGCGCCAATGCCTTTACCGTGTTGTGGGTCGAGCATCAAGCACGCAACAACTTCGACACGGGCATCGCGGGCGCGGCGAAGCAGGTCGAGAACGGCACCTACCGCAACACCTTCGCCTGCGTGCGCGACGTGGTGGCGCTGGTGCCGGCCGCGACCGCCGCGCCGCATCCCTGCACGAGCCTGGGGCCGCAGACCGCGCTCGTGGTCGGCCTGCCGAATGCGGTCGCCACCAGCACGCGCGATCATCAAGTGAAAGTCCAGTTCGCGTGGCAGCGTGGCGTCAATCCGAATCCGGGAGGCCTGTCTCACAACCTGGATGAGCGGGGCAGCGCGCCGGGCAACGATGCCTCCGGCAGCTGGATACGGGTGGCCGAGGCGCTGGCCGGGCCGAACTGGGGCACCGTGTTCACGCCGCGCATCGGTACTGAGGTGCTGGTGGATTTCATCGAAGGCGACATCGACCGGCCGGTCATCGTGGCGCAGTTGCATAACGGCGTCGACTTGCCACCCTTCCCGGCCGGCGTGGATTCGGGCGCCGAGCATGCCGGCGTGTTGTCGGGGATTCACAGCCGGAATTACGATGGCGGCGGATTCAATCAGTGGCAGGTGGACGATACGCCCGGGCAGCTGCGCACACGGCTGGCGAGCAGCAGCGCAGGCAGCGAACTCAGTCTGGGTTACCTGGTCGAGCAGCCTCCCGGCACCTCGCAGCGCGGGCGTTATCGCGGCAGCGGATTCGAGCTGCGCACCGATGCGTGGGCAGTCGTGCGGGGTGGTGAGGGCGTGCTGCTGTCGACCAGTGCGCGGCCGCAGCTCGGGAGCGGGATCACGTCGACGCAGATGGATGTGGGCGAGGCGGTGGCGCAGTTCAAGGCGGCGCAATCGCTGGGCGATGCGCTGCGCAATGCGGCGGGCCAGTCGCAGGCGTTGTTCAGTGCAGACGCGGCGAAGGCGCAAGAAGAATTCATCGTGCAGATCGATCCGCAGGCCAAGGGCAAGTATGAAGGCGCGGTGGGGGGACAGACGGCGCTCAAGCCCAAGGCAGGGTCGCGCGAGCTCGATGGCGAACAGCCGGTTGAAAAATTCGGGGCGGCGATCGTGCTGATGGATTCGGCGACCAGCGTCAACTGGGCGACGCCGGCGTCGACCGTGGTCTATGCGGGCGGACAGATGCAGTGGACGACACAATCGGATTTCCATATCGCCGCAGCCCATACGGTATCGACCGTGGCGGGCGGGGCAGCCAGCCTGTTTTCGCATGCGGGCGGGATCCAGGCGATCGCAGCGAACGGACCGGTGTCGCTGCAGGCGCATACGGATCAATTGGAGATTTTGGCGGACAAGGAAGTCACCGTGATTTCGGTGAATGATCGGATTGAGATCAAGGCCAAGGAGAAGATCGTTCTTCAGGCGGGGGAATCGGCGATCACGCTGGAGGGTGGGGATATTACGTTTGCTTGCCCTGGGAAGTTCTCGGTCAAGGGTGGCAAACACCTCTTCGACAAGGGCGGTCGCAACACGGCCAATTTGCGCAATCTGCCGGGGGAACTCAGTCCCGAAATGCAGCATTGGATTGCCTTGCACTACCTCGATCCCGAGATTGTCGAGGGCATCCCCGACGTCGATTACGAGATCCATTTTCAGGATGGGCCAGTCGTTACTGGAACGCTCGACAAGGACGGCAAGGCATTGCACGAAAACGTCGAGAACAAGGCGGTCAAGAAGGTCATCTACAAGCCGCGACGACCCGATGATGAAAACCCTCACGACCCACTGGAAGCATTGATTCGCTGAAGTCTGCCCATAACGCAGTACCTGCCGGAGCGTAGCAATGGCCGAGATCAATCCAACACAGTTGCGTAGCGCAGTTGCCTGGAGCACGGGCACACCGCAAGCGGAAGCAGAGGATGACAAAAGTGCTTGGGAGTGGTTTTGGGAGGCGATCCAGGGAGATTTCAATGAGAACCGGTCTACCGGGCAGATCGTGGCGGATGCTGCGATCTCGATGATTCCGCTGGTCGATCAGGTTTGCGATATGCGGGATCTGGTTGCGAACTGCAAGAAGCTACGCCAGGAGCCGGACGATACATGGTCGTGGGTTGCGCTTGCGCTGACGCTCATCGGACTATTTCCAGTTCTTGGGTCTTTGGTCAAGGGTGTCTTAAAGGTGTGCTTCTCATATATCCGACGGGGAGCGAGTAAGGGATTCTCCTTTGCCATAGATGCCTCAATGACGTGCGTAATAGCGCTGCTACGACGTGAAACATGTCAGCACTATCTTAGGCGCCTTAAGGTCGACGATGTGTTCGCATGGCTCGCAAAAGAAATCAAGCAAGTCAAGACGAAAACAAATCCTGGAGCACTGTTACGTGCATTCGACAAAGGAGTGAGTACAACGCGGGGGCTGGTAGCCAAAGTCGATCATATTCCTCGCATAGGAGCGAGGGCCAAAGCTGCCCTCGATACGATCGTCTGGGTTCGTGCAAAAGCTGACGAAGGGTTGCGGAAAGCATGCGGACCGATCGAGGAAATACTAGATGCGATCATCATGCGACTGACCAAGGAATCGCTAAGAAAGCTTCACGGGATTGTAGACATCAAAAATGTTCACTATAGAGGGGCAGTTCCCGAAGCAGCATCAGTCACACTCATGCGAACCGCGAATCCAAAGCCATCATGGCTCAGTACAGGTCGAAATCTGAAATTTCCTTCACAGAGGGCTGACTTGGAGCGCTACCGCGTTGACGATAAAGTAAAAGATGGTTGGCCTCCGCTTACTGACGATAACATCGAATCTTTTCACAAAATGGCCAGTGTTTCCATTAAAGGTCCAGCACGGCTATTCCGCATTATATCTCCTAATAGTCGGGCAATGAGTGACTGCTGGATAAGCGAAAAGGTTTTTAACGAAATCCAGAATTCACCAGATCCAAAAGCTGCCTGGAGAAAATTTCTGGCGGTGTGGCCAGATTGGAACGGGAATGGTCAATTTGTAATCTACGACATCAAGCCTGGCGAGACATTGAAAGCATGGCAAGGCCCTGCGGCCGGTCAAAAAAAGAAATCACTACCAGACGAACATCTTGAGGGCGGAGGAGAGCAAATAGTCTTCAAGATCGACAGGGCTGACCCCAGAAACGATACGACGAAATTCTACAAGAGAGGAGGTAAAGATGGCGATTCATTGCACGAGCCAGTTGACCGAGCGGCATATGAAAGAATGGCGAAATCAGAAAAGGAAAAATATGTAGAGATTAGGGAATCCATCAACCATCCAAATATAAGCGGCCCGTTCGACACGGGGTGGGGTTACACTGATTTTGGAGGAAATGGCTTTGACCAAAGAATAGGTCTTCCTTCCTTACCTGGACAAGTTACCAGGATTCAGAGCTAAATTATCTGACCCAAGGAATTTTATGAAACACCCGATTTCCCTCACCACATGGCAAAAAAAGCAAGCTACTCTTCTATATCATTTTTCTTCATTAAAATATTTGGAAGGACTTCGTGATCGCGTCAATCAAATAAAATTATTCGCTGAAGAAAAAATCGATCAGAGTCGTTCTGAAGGCCGCGATCGGTTAATACATAGTAGACAATGGGGTGACCGTGACACGACCGAGAACTGGTCGAATAATGCTTGGCAGTTTTTAGCTGATTTTCAACTATCTATTGCGGAAGACATCTCGGATCATTCATCAAACTCTTTCCACGTTACAGGCACTCATCAGTGTGCTAGAGGCTTGAGTGAATATTCAATGCAATGGGCTACTGTTGAAGAAGAAAAGCAATTTGACGCTATGTTTGCAGAGCTTTCAAATTATGCTCGCAACATTGATACAACAATGCAGAAAAGTTATGACGTCAGCTGGTGGAGCGACTTTGGCCTTACGCTGGCGTGGGAAAAGCACGCGCCTGATTTGCAGATGATTCCAAAGTTTCGCATAGTGCCAGAAATTATTTTCGATACAGGCCAAATTCCATCGCAAACAGGTGTATATATCGCTATTGATGATCCGAATGCATCGTTGCAATTTGCGTGGAATGGGGGGCAAGGTGGGGAAATCATGCCTAGCTCGACATTTAACGATCTAGGACTTGCAGCTTTGGCTGCAGTAGGTAGATCCGAACTGTGGGTCAATCAGGCAGCGATGCGTGATTTTGTTTTGGCAAACTTGTCAAACCCAGACTTGGCAAGCGACGAATACGCGAACAGTTCATTAAGTCTCGCATTAGCCCCGAGTGTGGTCGCGCGCTACGCTTTCGTAGCGCGCCCAACTCGCTGGTGCTTTGTAGAAATTGTGAAGGGCGAATTTGAGAGCGCAGAAGTTGAATCATCGAAAATCGATACTAAAATGATAAGTCAACACTTCCTTGCAGGTGAGATGTGCCAGGACGCGGGCTATTACTTTACGCCCGCACGTGTGGATTCGCGCCGTTGGATGACGCGTGGAGAGAAATTTCCTGATGTCGAGTCTTCATACGGCAAGACGATCTGGCAACGGGATACCCAACAAGACTGACAGACGGAGCAGCAGTCAAAATCGACCGTCCTCCAGCAAACTGCGCACACCACTGCTACAATCCTCCCCGCCTGCTGCTGAGCAGTGCACCACAACTTAATTACGTCTTCGGGGCGGGGTGCAATTCCCCACCGGCGGTATGACCTGCAAAGGTCGAGCCCGCGAGCGCCTGTTCAACTCCCAATGATCAGGGTCAGCAGACCTGGTGAGAAGCCAGGGCCGACGGTATAGTCCGGATGAAAGAAGATGTGCGCTGTCATGCGCCTGATTACTGCGCCTGCGCAGTTGAACAGGTGCGCGGTTTCGCTTTGCCCTGATGCGTTTTTCGCCAACCTATGCGAGGAGCGTTTCACATGTTAGTCCCTACCTACACCCTTCAAAGCAGCGACCTGGAAGGTCGTATTTCCGCCGCCCTGGCCGCCATGCGCGCCGGCATTCCCGTCATCCTGCTCGATGACTTCGACCGCGAGAACGAGGCCGACCTGATCGTTGCCGCCGAAAAGCTGAGCGTAGAAACCATGGCCCTGATGATCCGCGAATGCAGCGGCATCGTCTGCCTGTGCCTGTCCGACGAGAAGGTGCGCGCGCTTGAGCTGCCGCCGATGGCGCCCGAGAACGGCAGCCGCTACGGCACCCCGTTCACGGTCTCGATCGAAGCCCGCCATGGCGTGACCACCGGCGTCTCGGCCGCGGACCGCGTCTCGACCATCCAGGCCGCGATCGCGCGCAATGCCCAGCCGGACGACCTGGTGCGTCCCGGCCACGTGTTCCCGCTGCGGGCCACGCCGGGCGGCGTGCTGGCGCGCGCCGGCCATACCGAGGGCTCGGTTGACCTGGCAAAGCTGGCCGGCCTGCAGCCGGCCGCCGTGCTGTGCGAGCTGATGAACCCGGATGGCACCATGATGCGCGGCGAGCAGATCGAACAGTTCGCCGAAGAGCGCGCCTTCCCGATCCTCACCATCGCTGAACTGATCCAGTGGCGCCGCGCCCGCGCACTGTAATGTAAAAAATGAAAAAGGCCCGGGTCGCCAGCACGCTGGCTACCCGGGCCTACTTACGCCTGCCTGCGCACGAAGCGCAGGCAGGGCAGAATCACTCTCCCAGCAGGCTGTTCACCGGCACCAGGTCCGCCTCGCGCAGCGAACCGGCCGCCGCCTTCAGGCGCAGGCCGTTGATGATCACGTCATAACGCGCGCGCGACAGGTCGGTGCGGGTCTGGTACAGCTGGCGCTGCGCATTCAGCACGTCGATATTGATGCGCACGCCGACCTGGTAACCCAGCTTGTTCGATTCCAGCGCCGACTGGCTCGACACTTCCGCCGCTTCCAGCGCCTTGACCTGGGCCAGGCCGCT
>DDKG01000350.1:11728-16394 GCA_002339265.1 Massilia sp. UBA2604
ACCAGGTCGACGGTCGGCAGGTGGCCGGCGCGGTTGCGCGAGATGTCGCGCATGGCGATCTCGACCTGCAGCTGGCCGACGGTCACGCCATAGTTCTGGTTCTCGGCCGACGACACCCAGGGATCGACCGATGCCGGCTGCGGCACGGCCAGCGTCACGCCCGGCTTGAGCGGGGCCAGGTTGCCCGGTGCGGTGCCGATGATCGTCTGCAGCGTGTTGCGCCTGTTGTCCAGCTCGTTGACGGCGGCGAACTCCTGCGCCAGCACCAGGTCATACGCGGCCTGCGCCTCGTGGGTGTCGGTGATGGTCTGGGTGCCGACTTCGAAGTTGCGCTTGGCCGACGCCAGCTGTTCGGTGGTCGCTTCCTTCTGGGCGCGGGTCGATTCCAGCGCGTCCTGCGCCGCCAGCACGTCGAAATAAGCGGCAGCCACACGCGTGATCAGGTCTTGCTGGGCCTGGGCGAACTGCGCCTCGGCGATCGCCTGCTGCAGCTTGCTCTGCTGGTAAGTCTGCCAGCGATCCCAGCGGTACAGCGGCTGCTGCAACGACAGCGTGTACTCGTTGGTGCGCAGGTTCGAGCCGCTGCCATCGATAATGCCCGGCTGGCCGTTCGGCAAGGTGCCGACCTGGCCGATATTCCATGGATCGAACTCGTTGTCGTTCTTGCTGATCCCCCCAGTGATGCCAACCGTTGGGAGCAGGCCTGCACGCCCCTGTGTGATCCGCTCGCGGCCGGCGGCCAGCGAGGCGCGCGCGCTCGCATACGTCGCATCATTGGCCAGCGCCTGCTGGTAAACCTGGATCAGGTCGGCCGCATGGGCGTTGAGCGAGAAGCACGCGCTGGCAAGCAGCACGGCAAGTAGGGGTTTCTGCATTGCTATCTCCACAGGAGTCATCTAGTTGAGGATCAGGTCAATACTTCGGCATCGACGGATCGACCTGTACGGCCCAGGCGTGTACCCCGCCCGTTAAATTCGTTACGTTACTGAATCCATTACGCTCGAGGAAGGCAGCCACGTTCATGCTGCGCGCGCCGTGGTGGCAGATGCACACCACTTCGCGGTCGTCGTCGATCTCGCTCACGCGGACCGGGATCAGGTGCATCGGGATCTGGGTCGAGCCTGCGATCTTGCAGGTCTCGAATTCCCAGTCCTCGCGCACGTCGAGCAGCAGCGGCTGCTCGCGCGCCGGGTCGGCCAGCCAGGCGGCCAACTCGGGTGCGGTAATCTGTCGCATCGTTCGCCCTCAGAAGGTAAAGCGCGACGGCGCTTCGGCGCCGGTCAGCGGCTTGGCCAGGGTCTCGAACACCTTGACCGAATCGTGCGCCGTTTCCGACGTGCGGGTGATCAGGTGGCAGCTCATCGCCGGCGCTTCGCCCAGGATGGCGATCATGCGGCCGCCTACCTTCAGTTGCTTGACCAGCGCTTCCGGCAGCACCGGCAGGCCGCCCGAGACCACGATCACGTCGTATTCGGTGCCCGTCGACCAGCCCTGGGCGCCGTTGCCTTCTTCAACGCTGACATTGATGACGCCGGCCTTGGCCAGGTTTTCCTTGGCCAGGGTGACGCTTTCCGGCTGGATTTCCACCGTGGTCACGTGACGCGCCGTGTGCGCCAGCAGCGCGGCCATGTAGCCGGAACCGGTGCCGATCTCGAGCACGTTCTCATGCTTCTTCACCGCGATTTCCTGGATGATGCGCGCTTCGACCTTGGGATTGAACATCGTCTCGCCACCCGCCAGCGGGATCTCGACGTCGGCGAACGCCAGGTTCTCGTAGGCCTTCGGCACGAATTGTTCGCGCTTGACGACGTGCAGCAGCGCCAATACATCTTCGTCCAGGACGTTCCACGGACGGATTTGCTGTTCGATCATGTTGAAGCGGGCTTGTTCGATATTCATTTCAGTTCTCGGTGGAAAAATAAATAATCCGATATTCTAATCGTTCAAGGGCGCGGAAGCCCATTTTCAACAGGCTCTGGACGCACATCTTATCGATGCACGGCCAAGCCAGAGGAAAATTGCGACAGTCTGCAGTTTGAGGGGGATGAACGCCAGAAATCCGTCCCTGGCGTGGTGGACAATTTACTTGGACGGGGGAAGCAGGCCGTGCAGGGTGATGTCGAGGAAGGCTTCGAGGAAGGCTTCGGGCTGCAGGTCGCAGCGCTCGCAGGGGGCGATCGTATGCTTCCAGGTCGAGAGCATCAGCAGGGGCGCGATCAGCACCTGGGCCGTCTGCGGCACGTCGATCGCGCGGAACTCGCCGCGGCGGATGCCGCGCTCGAGCATGTTCGAAATCATGCGCATGCGGCGCGTCATGACTTCTTCCTGGTAGAAGCGCGCCAGTTCAGGGAAATTATCGGCTTCAGCGAGGATCAGCTTGCTGATACCTGATGCCTTGGTCGCGCCGATGCGCACCCACCACGACAGGATTACCTGGCGCAGCAATTCGGCGCTGTGGCCTTCGAATTCCGCCACCGAGGTCTCGGCATCGTCGATCATCGGCAGGATGGTCTGGCGCACGACGGCCTTGAACAGGTCTTCCTTGTTGGCGTAATACAGGTAGAGCGTTCCTTTCGACACCCCGGCGCGGCGGGCCACGTCTTCCAGGCGCGTGGAGGCGAAACCACGTTCGACGAACAGCTCGATCGCGGACGCCAGGAGCTCTTTGGGGCGCGCTTCCTTGCGACGTTCCCAGCGCGGCTTGCTGTCAAGTTGGCAGTCCATATTCCCGCCCAGAAATTATCTAAGGAACAATTAATATAGACCGCGCTCGTCGGTACAGTCAAGCAACCGTTGTATCGTCGAAACTATATTAATCGAAATGTAGTAGTAACCGTAGATTCCACTGTTTTCACGAACATGTTGCAGGCCGCTTGGAGGCGACCACGGTATACTGGCGGGCTCGGTTTCAAGCAATCCTCGATGTCCATGTCCGCCTCATTCCCCTGCCGGCCGCAATGCGGCGCCTGCTGCACCGCGCCTTCGATCACCAGCCCGATTCCCGGCATGCCGAACGGCAAACCGGCCGGGGTGCGCTGCGTGCAACTGGGAGAGAATGAACGCTGCCGCATTTTCGGGCAGCCGGAACGGCCGGCCTTTTGCGGCAGCCTGCAGCCGTCGCACGAGATGTGCGGCGACGATCGCCCGCAGGCAATCCGCTGGTTGAGCGAGCTGGAACGGGCAACCGCGCCTGCCGGCGCATAATTACATCGCCGACTTGCCGCGCGCCTGCTGCACCCGCTGGAACAGCCCGCCCAGGGTCAGGCCGTCATGCCAGACCTCATCCAGGCGCAGGCCGTAGCGCTCGCGCAGCGCATGCGCCAGCGGCTCGATATCGGACTCGTCGGGCTTCCAACGTGCGGGTTTGGCGGCGCGCACCACGCCCAGCACCTGGTCGTCGGGACGCAGGTGCAGCTTGTCGCTGTCGCCGAACGAGAAGGCGGCGCCGAACACGGACAGGAATTCGCGGATGTCTTTACGGGATGCGGATGGGAAGGAACTGCGCCAGACCCGGCCCTGGAAGGGTCGGTAGCGTAATGCATTGGGCAACTGCCAGTCATGAAATGCCAGCCAGGACAGCCCGGCGAGGATGATGACTAATAATAGACTCATTGGGTGAGTGCAGGATTACTCATGGATTTAGTGTAGCACGCGATTTCACATTCGATGCAAGCGCTTTTTTCATTCGCGCGCGGGCCTGGACACCGGACGGCCGCACATTGCCCCTCGCAAAATCTTCCGTACGGTTCAGTTAGCCCAACGGTGGCGGCCCGGCTCATGGTAAGCTTCGAACCCTCGCCGGCGTGCCTGAGCCGGTTCGTCCCCAGATCACTTCCACACCAACACAATTCATGGATATTGCGCTCGCCATCAAGGCGATCATCATGGGCCTGGTCGAGGGCTTCACCGAATTTCTTCCGATTTCTTCCACTGGTCACCTGATTCTTGCGGGCGAGTTGCTCAACTTCACAGGCGTCAGAGAAACGGTATTCAAGATCGTGATCCAGCTGGGCGCCGTGCTGGCCGTCGTCTGGGAATACCGCGAGCGCGTCACGCGCCTGTTTTCCGGGCTGGGCTCGGATCCGCTCCAGCAGCGCTTCGCGCGCAACGTCGTCATCGCCTTCCTGCCGGCCGCCATCATGGGCGTGCTGTTCAGCGCCACGATCACCGAACTCCTGTTCCACCCGGTGCCGGTGGCGATCGCCCTAGTCGTGGGCGGCGTCATCATCCTGTGGGTGGAACACCGCCAGCGCCAGCGCGCGACGCCGCCGCGGGTCGAGACGGTCGACCAGATGACGGCGCTCGACGCCCTCAAGGTCGGCTTCGCCCAGTCCTTCGCCCTGATTCCCGGCACCAGCCGTTCGGGCTCGACCATCATCGGCGGCATGCTGTTCGGCCTGTCGCGCAAGGCGGCCACCGAATTCTCGTTCTTCCTTGCCATGCCGACGATGCTCGGCGCCACGGTGTATTCTGTGGTTAAGGAACGCCAGGCACTGTCGATGGCCGACTTCCCGATGTTCGGCCTCGGCTTCGTCTCGGCCTTCATCGCCGCCTTCCTGTGCGTGCGCTGGCTGCTGCGCTACATCAGCACGCACGACTTCACGATCTTCGCCTGGTACCGTATCGTATTCGGTATCCTGGTGCTGGTGACCGCTCACTTTGGCTT
>DDKG01000350.1:16575-19094 GCA_002339265.1 Massilia sp. UBA2604
ATCGTCGAGCACGTGGCCAGCGGCGGCGACGCGCTGGTCCTGATGCCGACCGGCGGCGGCAAGTCGCTGTGCTACCAGATCCCCGCCCTGCTGCGCGACGGCGTCGGCGTCGTCGTCTCCCCGCTCATCGCGCTGATGCAAGACCAGGTCGATGCGCTCGAAGAAGTCGGGGTGCGCGCCGCCTTCCTCAACTCGACGCAAACGTTCGAAGAGACCCTGCGCATCGAGCGCCTGGTGCGCAGCGGCGAGATCGACCTCGTCTACGTGGCGCCCGAACGCCTGATGACGCCGCGCTGCCTCGAGCTGTTCGAGGCCTCGCGCATCTCGCTGTTCGCCATCGACGAGGCGCACTGCGTCTCGCAATGGGGCCATGACTTCCGCCCCGAGTACATCCGCCTGTCGATCCTGCACGAGCGCTTTCCCAACGTGCCGCGCATCGCGCTCACCGCGACCGCCGACCAGCAGACCCGGGCCGAGATCGCGCACCGCCTGCAACTGGAAGACGCACGCCAGTTCGTCTCGTCGTTCGACCGCCCCAACATCCGCTACTCGATCGTCGAGAAGACCACCGGCCGCAAGCAGCTGATCGATTTCATCACGAGCGAGCACCCGCAGGATTCCGGCATCGTCTATTGCCTGTCGCGCAAGAAGGTCGAGGAGACGGCGGACTTCCTGAACGAGCACGGCATCCGCGCCATGGCCTATCACGCCGGCATGGAGCACACGGTGCGCGCCGCCAACCAGGCTAGATTCCTGCGCGAAGAAAACATCGTCATGGTCGCCACCATCGCCTTCGGCATGGGCATCGACAAACCCGACGTGCGTTTTGTCTGCCACCTCGACCTGCCCAAGAGCATCGAGGGCTATTACCAGGAAACGGGCCGCGCCGGCCGCGACGGCCAGCCGGCCAGCGCCTGGATGGCCTATGGCCTGCAGGACGTCGTCCTGCAGCGCCGCATGATCGACGAATCCGAGGCCGACGAAACCTTCAAGCGCGTGCTGTCGATGAAGCTCGACGCCATGCTCGGGCTGTGCGAAACGCTCAGCTGCCGGCGCATGCGCCTGCTCGACTACTTCGGCGAGCGCTCCGGCCCCTGCGGCAACTGCGACACCTGCCTGGTGCCGCCGGTCAGCTTCGACGGCACGGTGCCGGTGCAGAAGCTGTTGTCGGCCATCTACCGGGTCGACCAGCGCTTCGCCGGCGGCCACGTGATCGACGTGCTGCGCGGCGCGCAGACCGAACGCATCAGCCAGTGGCACCACGACAAGCTCACCGTGTATGGCGTCGGCGCCAACCGCTCCGAGCAGGAATGGCGCGCCATCCTGCGCCAGGCGATCGCTCTCGGCCTGGTGACGGTCGACCACGACGCCTTCAGTTCGCTCAAGCTCACCGACGCCGCGCGGCCGGTGCTCAAGGGCGAGCAGAAGGTGCAGCTGCGCCAGTACGCCAAGCCGGTCAAGGCCAAGCGCCCGTCCACCTCGCGCTCGAGCTACGAAGAAACCGAGTTGTCGCGCGACGAACAGGCGATCTTCGACCGCCTGCGCTCGTGGCGCATGGGCACCGCACGCGAACATGGCGTGCCGGCCTATGTCGTGTTCCAGGACGCGACCCTGCGCGAGATCGCCAAGGTCAAGCCGACCTCGATCGACCAGCTGCGCGGCGTGTCCGGCGTCGGCGAAAAGAAGCTCGTCTCGTACGGCGACGAGATCGTCGCGATCATCAACGAGATGAGCTGACCAGGTTCACTCCCGGAACAGGTAAGTGAAGCTGCGGCTGACCGGGAGCACCTCGCTGCTGCCGCGCAGCAGCACCTGCATGCGTTCGGCGTCGACGCGCTCGGCCGCCTTGATCGCGTTCACATTCACCAGCGTGCCGCGGTGGATCTGCCAGAACAGCCCTGGGTCGAGCCCTCCCACCAGGTCCTTCAGCGGGATGCGCACCAGCGCCTCGGAGTCAGGCAGCACCACCCGCGTGTACTTGGTGTCGGCCTGGAAGAACAGCACTTCCTCGACGTCGATCAGGCGGATCTGCTTGCCGACGCTGGCTTTCAGCCATTTCAGCTTTTCGCGCTTCGGCTCGGGCGACGCGTCCTTCACCTGCTGGATGACCTTGCTGACATCGTCCGGGCGGACATCCAGATTTTCGCGCAGGCGCGTCAAGGCCTTGTCCAGGCGCCCCGGCTGGATCGGCTTGAGCAGGTAGTCGACCGCGCCGGCGTCGAAGGCGTCGACCGCATACTGGTCATAGGCGGTGACGAACACCACGTGCGAGCGGCGGCCGATGCGTTCGGCCACTTCCAGCCCCGACATGCCGGGCATGCGGATGTCCAGGAACACGACCTGCGGCTCGTGTTCGAGCCAGGCGTCCCAGGCATCCAGGCCATTCTCGGCAACCGCTACGATACTGGCCTCGGGCCAGGCCGTGGCCAAGAGGCCGAGCAGGCGCTCGCGCATCAACGGTTCGTCTTCGGCGACCAGCACGGTGGCGCTCATGCTTGCTCCTTGCAGGGGATGGCGAT
>DDKG01000352.1:0-19403 GCA_002339265.1 Massilia sp. UBA2604
CCACCAGCTGGCGCGCGGCGTTCAGCGCCAGCGCGTCGCCGGCGAAGGAGTCCGGCGTGCCGCGGTAGGCGTTGCGGGTGAACTGGTCCAGCACCAGGATGCGCGCCAGCACGCCGCGCGGGCCCTGCTCGTCCCACTCGCGCAAGCCGCCGGCGATGGCGTGGGTGATCGCGGCGCCGAAGCGTTCGCGGATGGCGGCATCGAAGGCGTCGTCCTTGCGGAACCATTCGGCGCGCTGCTTGCCGTGGCCTGCACTTGACGCCGGCAGGAACCAGAAATCGAGAACTTCTTGTGCGTCCATTGGAAAACCCCGTTTGGAATTGTTTTTGGTGTTGCGAGAAATGGGAGCGTCTCGGCGCGTCAGTTACGCGCGTGCGACAGCTGGAACGAGTCGACGCCATCGAAGGCGGCCAGCTCGCGCGCCAGTTCCGACAGCGGCGCGCCGGTCTTGCGCGACAGCGCCAACGCCACGAAGCGCCATTCCTGGCGGCCTTCGTCGCTGCTGATGGTCAGCGAGCTGCCGGCGATCTCGTAGCCGCGCTCGAGCGCCAGCCTGCGGATCGCATCTTCGCGCGGCATGAACTCCTGCTTGAAGCGCATCCGCACCGCCACCGCGTGGCGTGACGGCAAAAAGGTCTCCAGGCGGTTCAGGTAGATCATGATCATCGCCGACAGGAAGGCCAGGCCCATCGCGGCGAGATAGAAGCCGACGCCGATCAGGACGCCGATCGCCGACGAGGCCCAGATCGAGGCCGCCGTGGTCAGGCCGCTGATATTGAAGCCGTCGCGCATGATGACGCCGGCGCCGAGGAAGCCGATGCCGGTGACTACGCCCTGGATGATGCGGGTCGGATCGATCGGCGCCAGGATGCCCGCGTGGCCGCCGTACCAGAAGTCCGGATAGCCGGCCAGGATGGTCAGCGCGGCCGAGGCCATGCACACCAGGCCATAGGTGCGCATGCCGGCGGCGCGCCCGTGATAGGCGCGCTCGTAGCCGACCAGCAGGCCAAGCAGCAAGGCCCCGACCAGGTGCAACAGGATCAGGCCATTGGTGAACAGCTCGTTCTTCGACCAGTAGGCCGCGATCAGGTTGTATTCCGTCATGCGCGTCTTGTGTTCACACTACGGTTAGACATGCGAGAAGATTCAGGGCTTCTTCTTGACCAGCTGCTTCTCGAAGGCCAGGTCGTTCTTGCTGATGCGCGGCTGCTCCTGCGGCCCCAGGCCTTTGACGAAGTTGACGAAATCGTCGAGCTCCATCGGTGGGCACAGCGGCGGGCTGCCGGGCGCTTCGGACAGATAGAAATGGCCGTCGCCGGTGCGCGCCATCGAGTACAGGTTGTTCCCGGTGCGCTGCTTGAGGCGCTCGACGGCGGTGCTGGCGCGGGTGGAGCGTGAGCTGGCCATATTAAATCGCCTCCGTGCGCTGCATCAGCCACTCGAATGCCGGGCCTTCGACATGCGGCGTCAGGCGCGCACGCACGGTCGCGTGGTAGTCGTTGAGCCACGCGATTTCGTCGGGGCGCAGCAGCGACTTGTCCAGGCAGCGCGTATCGATCGGGCACAGGGTCAGGGTTTCGAAGCCGAGGTATTCGCCGAACTCGGACGTCTCGACATGTTGGTTCAGCACCAGGTTCTCGATGCGGATGCCCCAGCGGCCCGGACGATAGATACCCGGCTCGATCGAGGTGATCATGCCCGGCTCCATCGCAGTATGCGGCTCCGGCGGCACCGCCGGCGAAATCGTCTGCGGGCCTTCGTGCACGTTGAGGAAGTAGCCGACGCCGTGGCCGGTGCCGTGGCCGTAGTCGATGCCGGCGGCCCAGATCGGCGCGCGCGCGATCGCGTCCAGCATCGGCGCGCGGGTGCCGCGCGGGAAGCGTGCGGCCGACAGGTTGATCAGGCCCTTGAGCACCAGCGTGTAGTCGCGCATCTGCGCGCTGCTTGGCGTGCCGACCGGGATCACGCGCGTGATGTCGGTGGTGCCGCCCAGGTACTGGCCGCCCGAGTCGATCAGCAGCAGGCCGTCGCCTTCGATGACGGCGCAGCTCGCGCTCTCGGCGCGGTAGTGCATGATCGCGCCATTGCTGTTGAAGCCGGCGATGGTCGAGAAGCTGGCGCTGACGAAGTTCGGGCGGCGCGCACGGCTTGCCGTGATGCGGGTGTCGATGTCGACTTCATTCAGTGGAGCGCGGTTGGCATCCGCCAGCAGCGGCTCGAGCGCGGCAAAGAATTCGCACAGCGCCGCGCCATCCTGTTCCATCGCGGCGCGCACGTTGACCGCCTCGCTTTCCAGCTTGCGCGACTTGGCGAAGGTGGTCGGGTTGATCGCCTCGACCACGTTCACACCCTGCGCCACGGCGGCGCGCATGCCGGAGGTGACGCGGCGCGGATCGAGCAGCAGGGTCGCGCCTTCGGGCAGCGATTCGAGCGCGTGCACGGCATTCGCGTACGGCGCCAGGTGCACGTCATCGGCTTCCAGGCGGGCGCGCACGTCTTCCGGCACCTTGCCTTCGAGGACGAACAGCGTCGCGTCGCCGCGGCCGATCAGCGCATGCGCCAGGAACACCGGGTTGAAGCTGACGTCGGCGCCGCGCAGGTTGAACAGGTAGGCGATGTCGTCCAGGGTCGAGATGAAATGGAAGCCTGCGCCATGCGATTCCATCGCGGCGCGCGTGGCGTGCAGCTTGTCGGCGCGGCTCACGGTCGCGTAAGGCGCCAGGTGTTCGAACACGGGTTCGAGCGGCAGCGAAGGGCGCTCGCTCCACACCTCGTCCAGCAGATCGATATCGGTGCGGAGAAGCACGCCTTTCGCGGCCAGGGCATCCGACAACAGGCGGGCGCCGGCCAGGCCCAGCACGCGCGCATCGACGGCGGCGGTCTGGCCTGCAGCCAGGTTGGCGGCCAGCCAGTCGACGTGCAGCTGGCTCGCTGCGCCCGGGATCTTCATCAGTTCGATGCCGGATCCGGCCAGCTCGGTCTCGGCCTGGGTGAAGTAGCGGCCATCGGTCCAGACGCCGGCAAAATTGGCGGTGGCGATGAAGGTGCCGACCGAGCCGGTGAAGCCGGACAGCCATTCGCGGCCCTTCCAGTGGCCGGGCAGGTATTCCGACAGATGCGGATCGCTCGACGGGACGATGTAGGCGTCGATGCCGTGGCGCGCCATGGCGGCGCGCAGTTGCGCGAGGCGGCCTGCACGTGCGGCCTGGAATTCGTTATGTGACATGGCTGAATGCGTCGGTTTTGTTTTCCAAGCCACGTATCATACGCCGCAATCCTCCTCAACGGAAACGCATGCCTGCGGCGAATGACGCATAATGGTCCGGCACTCAACTGACCGTGAAGACCATGCACGAATTCCACCACGAGCGCGCACAAGCGCTATTGGCGAATGCCACCCAGATTGTCGATCCCACCGAAGTCCATGCCGCCGTCAGAAAGGTCGCGGACGAGCTCAATGCCCGCTTCGGCGCTGACGGCTCCGCCGAATTCCCGCTGGTGCTGGGCGTGATGGGCGGCGCGGTGGTATTTACCGGCACCCTGCTGCCGCAACTGGCCTTCCCGCTCGAATTCGACTACATCCACGTCAGCCGCTATGGCGACGATGACCGCGGCGGCGAGATCGTGTGGAAGGTGATCCCGCGCCAGAACGTGGCCGGCCGCACCATTGTGGTGGTGGACGACATCCTGGACGAGGGCGAGACCCTGGCCCACGTCAAGCAGCGCCTGCTCGACATGGGCGCCGCCGAGGTGATCATCGTGGTGTTCGCCGACAAGGACCTGGGCCGCGCCAAGCCGATCCAGGCCGACCTGGTGGGGCTGACCCTGCCGAACAAGTTCGTGGTCGGCTTCGGCATGGACGTGTATGGCTACTGGCGCAACCTGCCGGGCCTGTGGACCATCCGCCCCGAGGATCTGAAACAGCCGGCGTAGGGTGGAAGGCTCCGCCTTCCACGCGTTCAACCAACGCTGGCGAACACGCGCCTACAACGCCAGCCTTGCCCGCGCCGCGTCATACTCCTGCTTGAGCCGCTCGACCATCTCGGCCACCGTCGGCACGTCGTCCATCAGCCCCACGCCCTGCCCCGCGCCCCAGATGTCGCGCCAGGCCTTGGCCGCGCCCGAGCCGAAGCTCATCTTGCTCTTGTCCGATTCCGGCAAATTGTCCGGATCCAGCCCGGCCGCCACGATCGACTTCTTCAGGTAGTTGCCGTGCACGCCGGTGAACAGGTTGGTGTACACCACGTCGGCCGCGCGCGATTCGACGATCGCGTCGCGGTAGCCGTCGCTGACGTTCGACTCTTTCGTGGCCAGCCAGCGCGAACCGATATACGCGAAATCGGCGCCCATCGCCTGCGCCGCCAGGATCGCGTCGCCGGTCGCGATCGATCCGGACAGGGCGATTGGCCCCTTGAAGAACTTGCGCACTTCTCCCACCAGCGCGAACGGCGACAGCGCGCCGGCATGGCCGCCGGCGCCCGCCGCCACCAGGATCAGCCCATCCACGCCGGCCTCCAGCGCCTTCTCGGCATGCCGGATCGAGACCACGTCGTGCAGCACGATGCCACCGTAGGAATGCACCGCATCCATCATCTCGCGCGGCGGCGCGCGCAGCGACGAGATGATGATCGGCACCTGGTGCTTCACGCACACCTCGACGTCATGCGCCAGCCGGTCGTTCGATTGATGGACGATCTGGTTGACCGCGATCGGACCGACCCTGGCGCCCGGATGGGCAGCCGCGTAATCCGCCAGTTCGCGCTGCAGGTCGGTCAGCCAGGTGTCGAGCAGCTCGGCCGGACGCGCGTTCAGCGCCGGGAAGGAGCCGACGATGCCGGCCTTGCACTGGGCCGCCACCAGCGCGGGACCGCTGGCGATGAACATCGGCGAGGCGATGACGGGAAGGGACAGGTCTTGCAAGGCGGCGGGCATCGTCATGGGCAGCTCTCGGTGGTTAGTTGACGAGGCATTATAGCCTCGAAAAAAGAACGATCGTGCTAGATCGACGTTGGTAGATACCTTCCTCTAAAGATTGATTGATCTTTCCCTCAGTCGCCGAACAACCCGGCTTCGCGACGCCGGATCTCGCCCCAGATCGCGCGCTTCTCGTCCTCGCTCGCATTGCGCCAGGCGCGGATCTCGTCGATGGTGCGCATGCAGCCCTGGCACAGGCCGGTTTCAGGGACCATCTTGCAGATATTGATGCAGGGCGAAGGGACGGGGGATTGCAGTTCTGGAACCATTACTGAAGCCTGGGCGTATGTGTCGGAGGCGGCATTATCGCGCGTCCGGCAGTCCAGCGCCGTTTTTGCCTGTGAGTCACTATACTCGTCAATACGCACTGCCGTTGGCGCAATGCCACTCGCAGTAATACTTTGCATGAGGTGAGCATGAAACACATCCGATTCCTTCTCCTGGGCGCCCTGCTGGGCGTGTGCACTGCGGCCTCGAGCCAGGTGCTGTCGCCCGATGGCTACGGCAAGATCCAGTTCGGCCAGCGGCTCGACCAGGTCGAACGCAAGCTCGGCCAGCGCGCCACGCCGCGCCCGCTCGATCCAAACTGCCCGATCGTCCGCTTCAAGCGTTATCCACAGGTGAGCTTCATGGTCGAGAACGGCGTGATCGTGCGCGCCGACGCCAAGCAGGTGGTGCGCAACAGCGCCGGCGTCACGGCCCGCATGTCGGCGCAGGACGCGCTGCGCCACCAACCTGCGCTGCGCAGCGAGCTGCACAAATACGACGAACAAGGCCAGTACCTGGTCTTGCCGAAAGGCGAAAACAAGGCGCTGATCTTCGAAGCCAGCAAGGGGAAGCTGACAACCATGCGCGCCGGCATCAAGCCAGCCGTCGAGTATGTGGAGATGTGCGGCTGAAACGTCTGTTAAATACCGCAGCAACAGCCGTTCGGCAACGTTTGACAGGTTGGTGTAAGCTCATGGCGTGAAATTGTGCACTGCACAAAAGGAATGCCATGAAACTCAACCGACTACTGCTGGCGCAGGTGCGCGCCGCCACCCGATCGCTCTGGCGTTCCGGACCGGCCGCGCCCGCTACCGCGGTACAGCAGGCCCTCAAGAACGCGGCGGTCATGCAGCGCGTGGCCCAGCGCCAGATGCGCGACTTCGCCGCGCCTGCCGCAGCGCCTGTGCCTCCCACGCCTCCGGCCCCAGAGCCGGCGCCACCGCCGCGCGAATCCCGGCCCGGCCAGTTCATCGACGGCTACCACGCCAACGCCGCCGGCCGCCGCGACTACAAGCTGTACGTGCCCGGCAGCGTGGCGAGCGCGGACGCCGGCACGCCGGCGCCGCTGCTGGTGATGCTCCACGGCTGCACCCAGGACCCGGAAGATTTCGCCACCGGCACCCAGATGAACGTGCTGGCCGAAGAGATCGGCTGCCTGGTGCTGTATCCGGCGCAGAGCAAGGGCGCCAATCCCTCGCGCTGCTGGAACTGGTTCAATGCGGTCGACCAGCGCCGCGACGAAGGCGAGCCGTCGATCATCGCCGGCATGACGCAGGCGATCATGGCCAGCCACACGGTCGATCCAGGCCAGGTGTATGTCGCCGGCCTGTCCGCCGGCGGCGCGATGGCAACCATCATGGGCACGCTGTATCCCGACCTGTATGCGGCGGTGGGCGTGCATTCCGGCCTGCCCTTTGCCTCGGCCAACGACCTGTCGTCGGCGCTGGCGGCGATGAAGGGCGATTTCCGCCGCAGCAAGGCGAGCGGCCAGCCCTTGCCGATCATCGTCTTCCATGGCGACCGCGACACCACCGTGCATCCGGCCAACGGCGAGGAAGTGGTCGCGCAGGGTGCGCGCCACCTGGCCACTCCCGGCACGGCCGAACCGGGCCGCGTGCCGGACGGCCACGCCTACACGCGCACCCTGTATCCGGACGACGACGGCACGGTGCGCGCGGAACACTGGGTGGTGCACGGCGCCGGCCACGCCTGGTTCGGCGGCAATGCGCGCGGTAGTTATACCGATGGGAAAGGGCCGGATGCCAGCCGCGAGATGATGCGTTTCTTTCGCACGCGGCGCTGAGGTGTCAGCCAGCCTGCGGCGCTGTCGGTACCGGATGGGCGGCAATGTGCGCGCGCAGGCAGTCCGGGCACCAGCAGCCCACCGCCTCTTGCGGGACGGCGACGGCCGGCGGCAGGGCCGTGCACCAGCATGGTTCTTGTGCCCCGTCCGTCATCGCGCACCCGAATTCGGCGCCACAGCGCGTGCAAATACTCATAACTGATAAAGTACCGATTGCTGCCATAAAATACAACAGGACGCCGCCCTTTCCCTGCAAGGTTTACGCTGCCTTTACGTCATTGCCTGTAAAATCTTGCGACATTTATTTCGGACCCTCCATGAACGCTCAAGTGACCAGCCTGAAGACCGACGACCAACCTGACGACTTGACCGCCGTTTCGACGGCCCTGAAAGCGCAGATCCTGGCGGAGGCACTTCCGTACATCCGCAACTTCCACGGCAAGACCATCGTCATCAAATACGGCGGCAATGCCATGACCGACGAACGCCTGAAACACGGCTTCGCGCGCGACGTCATCCTGCTCAAGCTGGTGGGCATGAATCCGGTCGTGGTCCACGGCGGCGGCCCGCAGATCGACAATGCGCTGAAGAAAATCGGCAAGCAAGGCACCTTCGTGCAGGGCATGCGCATCACCGACGAAGAAACCATGGAAGTGGTGGAGTGGGTGCTGGGCGGCGAAGTTCAGCAAGACATCGTGATGCTGATTAACCACTACGGTGGCCAGGCGGTCGGCCTCACCGGCAAGGACGGCGGCCTGATCCGCGCACGTCGCATGGCGATGCCTGACAAGGAAAAACCGGGCGAGTTCCTCGACATCGGTTTCGTCGGCGAGATCGAGGCCATCAACCCGGCGGTCGTGAAAGCGCTGCAGGACGACGCCTTCATCCCGATCATCTCGCCGATCGGCTTCGGCCAGGACGGCCAGGCCTACAACATCAATGCCGACGTGGTCGCCGGCAAGATCGCGGAAATCCTGAAAGCCGAGAAGCTGATCATGATGACCAACATCGCTGGCGTGCAAGATAAAGCGGGCAACCTGGTGACCGACCTGTCGGCGCGCGAGATCGACGAGATGTTCGCGGACGGCACGATCTCGGGCGGCATGCTGCCGAAGATCTCGTCGGCGCTGGACGCCGCGAAGTCGGGCGTGAACACCGTGCACATCATCGATGGCCGCATCGAGCACTCTTTATTGCTGGAAGTCTTGACCGAACAGGCTTTTGGCACTATGATCCGGTCTCACTAAATTTTTTGTGGCGGCAATAGTCGCCGCAGATTAAGTGAACATCGCGATGGCTTCCACCATCGCGTAACTACCTGCCCTTGTAGCTCAGTGGTAGAGCACTCCCTTGGTAAGGGAGAGGCCACGTGTTCAATCCACGTCAAGGGCACCATTTCTTCCTGCAGCACCCTCCCCTCCTGTTTTCCCCTACACCATGACGTCGTCATGCTGCACTGGCATAATCGCATGTTGCCTCCTTAGCGATCCGATTGCCCGTGCCCAATTCTTCTCTTCAAGCCCCGGTCTGGCTGTTCGACCTCGATAACACCCTGCACGACGCCTCGCATGCGATCTTCCCGGCGATCAGCGCCAACATGAACACGTATATCGCGCGCGTGCTGAGCGTGGACGGGGTGCCGGCCACGCAAGCGATGATCGACGCCGCGCGCCTGGGTTACTGGAAGCGCTATGGCGCCACCCTGCTCGGCATGATGCGCCACCACCAGGTGTGCGCGAAAGATTTCCTGCACCAGACCCACGACATCGGCCCGCTCGACGCCCTGCTGCGCGCCGAGCGCGGCCTGGCGCGCCTGCTGCGCCGCCTTCCTGGCCGCAAGATCTTGCTGACCAATGCGCCGAACAGCTATTCGACCGAGATCGTGCGCCGACTGAAGCTGCACAACCATTTTTCGCAGCATGTGGCGATCGAGCACATGCACGTGCACGGACAGCTGCGCCCCAAGCCATCGAAGTTGATGCTGCGCCGCCTGTTGCGCAAGCACGGCATCGCGGCCCAGCGCTGCATCCTGGTCGAAGACACGCTGGCCAATCTGCGCACCGCGCGCCAGCTCGGGCTGCGTACCGTTTGGGTCACACAATATCTGCGAATGAGCGATCCGATTGGAAAAGCACCCCTCCCGAGGACCCTGAAATGCCCCGGTTACGTCAATGTCAAAGTAAAATCCGTGCGGCAACTTCCGACGCGGCTCTCCGGGCTGCGCCGCTCCAATAACAACTCCTAGGGATCCCATGGCAAGCACGAAGCCAGGCCAGCGCAAGCTGCAAATCCTCCAGGCCCTGGCCTCGATGCTCGAGCAGCCCAAGGGCGAGAAAATCACCACCGCCGCGCTCGCAGCGCGCCTGTCGGTATCCGAAGCGGCGCTGTACCGCCACTTCGCCAGCAAGGCGCAGATGTACGAGGGACTGATCGAGTTCATCGAGTCGTCGGTGTTCGGCGTCATCAACCAGATCACCGAGAAGGAAGAAAGCGGCCTGGCGCAGGCGCACGCGATGCTGCAGATGCTGCTCGGCTTCGCCGCCAACAACCCGGGCATGACGCGCGTGCTGATCGGCGATGCGCTGGTCAATGAAGACGAGCGCCTGCAGAACCGCATGAATGGGTTCTACGACAAGGTCGAGCTGGCCTTCAAGGGTGCGCTGCGCCTGGCCGTGACCCAGGGCCATGGCCAGGAAGCCGACGTCGCCGCGCGCGCCAGCCTGTTGGTGAACTACGTCACCGGCCGCTGGCACCGCTTCGCAAAGACAGGCTTCAAGCTCAATCCGACCGAAGGCACGTCGCTCCAGCTCTCCCTGCTGCTGGCAGCGTAAAATCCGGGGATGGATACCGGCGAAGTCTTCGCGCTGCTGGACGATGCCCGCGCCACGCAGGAGGCGCGCTCGCGCCTGTACAGCGGGCATGCGGGCACGCTGAGGTGCGAGGACGCGGCCGGCTGGCCGCAGGTGCTGGCGGCGCTGTCGCAGGCGCTGCAGGACGGCCTGTACGCCGTGCCGCTGCTGAACTACGAACTGGGCGCACACCTCGAAGGTCTGCCGGCCCGGCCGCTCGCCGGCCCGCTGGCGCAGGTGCTGCTGTTCACTCACTGCGAGTCGATGACGGGCGAGCAGGTGGCGTCGTGGCTGGCCACGCGCAGCATGGACGCCGACCTGGCCAGCGTGGCCGGCATCGCGGCCAATGTCGACGAGGCGCAGTTCAGCGCGGCGATCGGCCGCATCCGCGACTACATCGCGGCCGGCGACACCTATCAGGTCAACTACACCTGGCGCCTGCGCTTCGACGCCTTCGGTTCGCTGCTCGCCCTGTACACGCGCCTGCGCGCGCGCCAGCCGGTGCCGTATGGCGCGCTGGTGACGCTGCCGGACGGCGGCGCCGTGCTGTCGTTCTCGCCCGAGCTGTTCGTGCGCCACGAGGCAGGCATGCTGGTGGCACGGCCGATGAAGGGCACGGCGCCGGCCAGCGGCGACATGGAGGTCGACGCCGCGCGCGCGCAAGCCCTGGCGCAGGACACCAAGAACCGCGCCGAAAACCTGATGATCGTCGACCTGCTGCGCAACGACCTGGGCCGCGTGGCGCAAACCGGCAGCGTCGAAGCACCGGCCCTGTTCGAGGTGCAGCGCTATGGCGCCGTGCTGCAGATGACGTCGACCGTGCAGGCGCACCTGCGCGCGGACGCGGGGCTGGAAGAGATTTTCAAGGCCTTGTACCCCTGCGGCTCGATCACCGGCGCGCCGAAGCGGCGCACGATGGAGATCATCCACGAGCTCGAGCCCGACGCGCGCGGCATCTATACCGGCGCGATCGGCTGGTTCGATCCGGCGCCGCCTGGCCGCGCGTATGGCGACTTCTGCCTGTCGGTGCCGATCCGGACGCTGGCCCTCGATCCACCGATCGATGGCGTCCGGCGCGGCGAACTGGGCGTCGGCGCCGGCATCGTATACGACAGCGATGCGCAGTCCGAGTACGCCGAGTGCCAGCTGAAGGCGCGCTTTCTCACCGGCCTCTCCAACGAGTTCGAGATCTTCGAGACCATCCGCGCCTCGCGCGAACATGGCTGCCGCCACCTGGAGCAGCATCTCGATCGCCTGGCCGCATCGTGCACGTATTTCGGCTTTGCCTTCGACCGCGGCGCGGCGCAGGTCGCGCTGCTGGACGCCAGCCAGGCCCTGCCCTCCGACGCCCTGCACCGCCTGCGCCTGGCCGTTTCCCACACCGGCGCGCTGACGCTCACGTCGGGCGAACTGGCGCCCTTGCACGAGCCGGTGACCTTGCTGCTGGCCCCCGAGCCGACCCACAGCGGCGACGTCTTCCTGCGCCACAAGACCAGCATCCGCACCCGCTACGATGCGGCGTGGAAGGCGGCCGAAGCGCAAGGCGCCTTCGATATGCTGTTCTTCAACGAGCGGGGGGAATTGACGGAAGGAGGACGCAGCAGCGTGTTCCTGCGCTTCGGCGAGGAATGGCTCACGCCGCCCTTGAGCGCCGGCGTGCTGCCGGGCGTGATGCGCGGCGTGCTGCTGGCTGCGCCCGCGTGGCATGCGCGTGAAGCCGTGATCACGCGCGAGATGCTGCAACAGGCCGACGACATCGTCGTCTGCAACGCCCTGCGCGGGCCGCTGCGCGCCGTGCTCGCGGCGTAATCCAACTCAGGCGCGGTGCTGCGCGGGTAGCTAATATAAGGCGTGGGTCGCGCCCTGCCCGGCTCCATGCTTGACACTTTTGCTGGAAGCTCGCCCATGGAAGACGGGCAGGACGCGATCACGCGCAAGAGGTGGAGGGGTCCATGCTGCTTGACGGCATATGCGTGGTCCCCTCCGCGCCGTCCCGCTAGACGCGGGGCGGCGTAAGCCGAGGCTTAGAAGCGGTAGCCGACGCCCAGGCCGAACAGGATCGGATCGACCTTCAGGTGGCTGGCCTTGGCGCCGCCGACGTACACGTCGCTGCGCAGGTTGACCTTCTTGACGTCGGCGTTGATCGACCAGTGTTCGTTCAGGCGGAAGTCGACGCCGGCCTGCAGCGACAGGCCCCAGCTATCGTTTTCCAGGTCGCCGGCGCCATCGAGCAGCTTGACGCTCGACATGCGGGTATAGTTGACGCCGGCGCCGATGTAGGGGCTGATGGTCGCGCCGGGGGTGAAGTGGTATTGCAGGTTCAGGGTCGGCGGCAGGTGCTTGAAGGTGCCGATCTCGGCGCCGTCCAGGCGGGCCTTGTGCTTCTGTGGATAAGTCAGGATCAGTTCGGCCGCGATGTGCGGGGTGAAGAAGTAGCTGATGTCCAGCTCGGGAATGGTCTTGCTGCTCACTTCGAGGCGGTCCGCCGCGCCGACGCCGCCGACGGGCGTCGATTTGTTGTCCGGGTCGACGTGCACGGCGCGGGCGCGCACCAGCCATGGGGATTCCTGGGCCATCGCTTGCGAGGCGCTCAAGGCAATCAGGGCCACCAGCACGGTTTTGATCGTCGTTTTCATCTTATTCTTACCTTTCATGATTTTCATGTCATCTGCGACGAAGGTAAGCTTATTGATGTGGGGCAAAATAAACTATGATCTACATCAAAATGCCCATGCTATTAGTGTGGTTTATAAAACGCCTATCTCCTAAGTTATATCTCTAAACCAAAATAATCATTCGAAAGGAGACCGCATGCCGCGTATAGGCATCGCCACGGACGACGATATTCCGCGTCTGTTCGACATCTGGGAAGCGTCCGTGCAGGCGACCCATGACTTCCTGGATCCGGACGATTTTCTGCTGCTGGTGCCGATCGTGGAGCGGACCTTGCGCGAGTTCACGCCGCTCTATTGCGTGCGCGACGAGTCAGGCCAGCCCTGCGCCTTTATCGGCGTGAGCGAAGGCATGATCGAGATGCTGTTCGTCGACCCGCCCTATCGCGGCCAGGGCGCCGGGCGGGCCCTGGTCGAATTCGCGATCGCGCAGCTGGGCGCCACGCAGGTGGACGTCAATGAGCAGAACCGCCAGGCGCTCGGCTTCTACGAGCGCATGGGGTTCACGGTGGCGGGACGGTCCGAGCAGGACCCGTTCGGCAAGCCGTATCCGATGCTGCACATGGCGCTTACAGCGCCGCTTCGATCTTCCCGGTGAGCTGAGGGTCTTCGGGCGTGACCTTGCTCGGGAAGTAGTCGAGCACCTTGCCGTCGCGGCCGATCAGGTATTTGGTGAAGTTCCACTTCGGTTCCTGGCCGGTGGCCTTGATCAGCTGCGCGTGCAGCGGATTGGCTTGCGGCCCCTTCACCGAGCTCTTGGCGAACATCGGGAACTTGACGCCATAGGTGTTGAAGCACAGGTCGGCGATTTCCTTGGCGCTGCCCGGTTCCTGCTGGCCGAAATCGTTCGACGGGAAGCCCAGGATCACGAAGCCGCGGCCGCCGTACTTGGCGTAGATTTTTTCAAGGCCTTCGTACTGCTTGGTGAAGCCGCAGTAGCTGGCCGTGTTCACCACCAGCACCACCTTGCCGGCGTACTGGCAGAGGTCTTGCGGCGCTTCGTCCTGCAGGCGCTTGAAGCTGTGTTTCAGCACGGCCGGACATGCGGCCGGGCTCTTGGTCAGCGCGGCGACCGGCGCGGCCTGCGCGCGTGCCGGCTGGGTGACACTGACAGCGGCCGTGGCGGCGAGCAGCAGGGCGATGGTCTTGATCATGGCGTGGTATTGACGGGGGTTGAGGTGCAGCGATTGTAGCGCAAGCCATGCCCCCGGCGGCCATCCCGCTCTTCACGCTTCCAGGTTGCGGTGCTCGATCTTGATGCAGTGGTTCATGACCACGTCCAGCCCGGCGGCGCGCGCCAGGTCGGCGGCGGCCTGGTTCTCGATGTCGAGCTGCATCCACAGGCAGCCGGCACGCACGGCGATCGCCTCGCGCGCGATCGGTCCGATGTCTTCGGATTTGCGGAAGCAGTCGACGATGTCGATGCGCTGGCCGCTGCTGGCGAGGGCGTCGGCCGCGTCCTGCAGCGTGGCGTAAACGGTCTCGCCGTGGATGGTCTGGCCGGCATAGCTCGGGTTGACGGGCAGGATGCGGTAGCCCTTATCCTGCAAGTAGGCGCCCACTTCGTTGCTGGCGCGGTCTTCTTTGTTCGACATGCCGACGATGGCGATGGTCTTGCTGTCGCGGAGGATCTGGGCGATGGTTCTCATGCTGTCTCGTGACGTTGTGATCGTTGGTCCCAGCTTATCAGTTTGTATGCACTGGCGCTGCACGCGCAAACATGGAAAGATGGCGGCTCATCCATCCTGAATACGTCACATGAGCCTCCAACCCCTTTCGCGTATCGGCGCCGCCCTGGCGCTGGCCTGTTCGTTTGCCAGCGCCCACGGCGCCGACTCCCTGGCCGACGTCGAACGCGCCATCGTGCCGGTGGCCAGCTGGGGCGGCACACCGGCGGACGACGCAAAAGCACGTCGCCACCGGATCACCCACATCACCCTGCACCACCAGGGCGAGCCATTCAGGCCGGGCACCGATCCGCAAGCCTACCTGCGCCGCCTGCAGGCCTGGTCGCGCGCCGAGAAGGGCTGGCTCGACATTCCCTACCACTACGTGATCGACCTCGATGGCCGGATCTACGGCGCGCGCGACATCGCCTATGCCGGCGACACCAATACCGAATACGACCCGAAGGGACATGCGCTGATCGAGGTGGTCGGCAATTTCGAGGAGGTCGAGCCGAACGGGCAGCAGCTCGACGCGGTAGTGAAGCTGATGGCGATGCTGGCGGCCAAGCACCAGGTGTCGCTGGACGATATCCAGGCCCATCGCGATTATTCGGACAAGACCGTGTGCCCGGGCGAGAACCTGTACCGCTACGTGAAGGACGATTATTTCAGGCACAAGGTCGCCTTGCGGCTGGCGCAGGAGCAGGCTGCGAAGTAAGCTTCGCAGCCTGCTCGGTGAACGCTTACAGTTAATGCTTACTGCAGCCGCGTGCCGGGCGTGGCCTGGCCGTTCTGGTGCAGCACCACGATTGGCGCGCCGTCGGCGGCTTTCCCGAACCTGAGTTCGGCTTTCACGTCACGCGAGAAGAACACGTCCTCGCTGGCCGGGAAGATCTCGATCTTGCGCTGTCCGGTCGCCTGGGCATAATAGCGCTCGCCCTCGCGGCTCAGGGTGATCGTGAACTGCGGCGCGAGCTGATAAGCGCCGGCGCGCGCATCGAAGCCGGCGTGGTCGATCTTGACTGCCTCGCGTTCGGCAGGCGCATCACCGATGCGCTGGTTGCGTACCCGGTTGCCTTCGTTATCAACCGTGACGTGCGTGACCTTGCCCTGCGCATCGCGCCCGAACTCGAAGCGCGCCAGCGTCCCCGGGATGAAGAAACCGTTCTTCGAATACGGCGTCAGGGCCGCCGGAGAGCGGTCGCCGCGCGCCATCATGAGCTTGCCGTCGCGGCTGGTGAAGGTGCGCTTGTCCTCGTCGTCGGTCTCATAGACGCCGGTGAACGCATCGAGGGCACCAGCATCGAGCTTGATTTCCTTCGGCTCCATGATCGGCTTGCCGATCGCCAGCGCAGCCGCCTTCTTGGCCAGCACTTCCGGATTGGCGTTGCCGCTGTCGGCATTGCTCAGTACCGCGACGAAGACCTTCTGTTCCGGCAGGCGCAGCGCATAGGTGCGGAAACCATTGATGCCGCCGCCATGGTCGACGACCGGCGTGCCTTGCAGGGTGCCGACGCCCCAGCCATAACCATAGCCGGTCGACTTCTCGGGACTCAGCTTGTACGGCGTAAAGGCCATCTTCCAGCTCGCGGGTTTAAGCAGCTTGCCGGAGGCGATGGCGGCATCCCATTTCGCCAGGTCGTCCACGGTGGAGACCAGCGCGCCGGCCGCATACGGCTGGCTCATTGACAGGGGCTGCGCCGGCGCGAAGTCCTTCTCTTGTGCGGTATAGCCGACCGCGCGCGGTGCGTTCGAACGCTCGACGCCTTCATACGCGGTGTCCTTCATGCCCAGCGGCGTGAGGATGCGCCCCTCGAGAAAGCTGGCGTAGCTGGTGCCCGACACCCGCTCGATGATCGCGCCGAGCAGGAAGTAGCCGCTGTTGTTGTACTTGAAGCGGGTGCCGGGTTCGAACTCGAGCGGGTCATTCTTGAAGCCGTCGATCATCTGGGCCACGGTCAGGTCTTTCGCCATCGCCGCCACATAGGCCGACTTGCCGGTATAGCTGACGATGCCCGAGGTATGGGTCAGCAGGTGCTCGATCGTGATGACCTTGCCCTGGGTCGGATAGTCGGGGAAGAAGCGCGTGATGGGGTCGTTCAGGGCCAGCTTGCCCTCCTCGGCCAGCATCAGGATCGCCACCGCCGTGAACTGCTTGGTGATCGAGCCCAGGCGCAGCACGGTGCCGGGCGTCAGCGGGGTCTTCGCGGCCACGTCGGCGGCGCCATAGGCTTTCCGGAACACCGTCTTGCCGTCCTTGACCACGATGACCGTGGCGCCCGGATCGTCCGCCTTGTACTGGGGCTTGAACAGTGCGTCGAGCTTGCCGGCCAGCGGCTGCGCGGCAGCCGCCCTGGTGGCCGGCTGCTGCGCTTGCGCGAGCACAGGATTCGACAACAAGAGGACAGCAACGGTGACGGCGGAGAGTTTCAACATGATCGACTACCCTTCCTGGCGAGTTGTGATCTTGCTACTTTAACTCTGCGGTATGTGTAGCGGTAAACTATGCGACGAAGTGTTTTCAATCGCCGATGAACGGCGGTATTTGCATGTCGGCATTCGCGAGCGTACTGTCATTGTTCGGGATCTACACCCAGAGCGGATCTCGATCCCGGTCCTGAACAAAACCCATCTGCGCCGGATTAATCTTTGGGTGCGAATGGAACAGATATCGCAAGCCATCGGAAAAAAACGCGTTCCCATCGATGGAAGTGGTCATGATACGGATGACTGCGGCGCGGGAGTAGAAGCGGGACGGATGGGAAAAATGCGCGGGATACTGGGGATGCGATCGTGGATTGAATGGCAGGGAGCGATTCCAGATTCGTCCATGGTGAGCGCAGGCATTGCGCAAGTTGTTCAGGCTGTGGAGCCAGGACTCCAGTACAGGCGCTGATAGACCAAACATACTGGCTATCGCGCTCTTCCCATGCGCAAGTTCCTTATACAACGTCGACCACTTACCAAACGAAAGGCACTCGGCCACCGCCCACGAAGGCGGCAGACGCGGGCTGGTGTATTTCGCGTGATAGTGAGCGATGAATTCTTGCTTTTCAGAGCGCTGCACTTCCCTTGCTACCTCCCCGAACCACTTCGCCTGGTCAGACGCATTTTTGAAAATAGTTTTGGTGAAATCGAGGTACCAATGCGTACCAAAGTGGGTGTTCAACTCCTGAAGTATGGCAGTTCGAACTGCGACTTCGATCCTGTCGATCTGTTCCATGACAAGCGACCGGAGCGCACGGTCAAACTCATAGATCTGGCGTATTTCGTCGAACGTAGTGCCAGGCTTAAACTGCCTGTTCCCATGCAGGAAACCTGCAGGTGCGCTCTGCATGAAAGGCAAGGCGTAGCCACGGAACCGGAAATAGCCTATAGCGCGCAGGAAGCGTTCAGCCTCGGCATCGTTCGCCACTGCCAAACCCTTGCTTTTGAGACGTAGAACGCTGTCAGCAACACTAAGTACGGGCTTAGCGTATTGCATTTTGCACCGACAAAAAAATAACCCGCCATTTTTACACTGCTCTTGGTAGAGCGCGTGGCGGCGGGTGTTGTTAGGGTTAGTTTACCTTAGCTTGAAAAATTGATCAAATTTGGTGACACCAAACGTGTACCACATGTGTTGCTCGCAGTGTACCGGGCAACGCGATGGCATCTTCTTAAGAGCGTCAATGGCCATGCTGATGGCAGAAAAAAAAGGCAGCCCGCAGGCTGCCTTTTTCATTGTCGAGCTCCGAAGCTCAACGGCCTTTCGACCGCAGCTTCTGGATCGCCGCCAGCTGCGCGACCGCCGCGGCCATCTCGGCCTGGGCTTTCGCGTAGTCGATGTTCGAATCCTTGTTCAGCATCAGCTCTTCAGCCTGCTTCTTGGCTGCGGTTGCTTTCGCTTCGTCCAGGTCGCCACCGCGGATCGCGGTGTCGGCCAGCACGGTCACGCCGTTCGGCTGCACTTCGAGGATACCGCCGGCTACGAAGACGAACTCTTCGCCGCCGCCGGCCACCTGGATGCGCACGGCGCCCGGGCGGATGCGCGTGATCAAGGGGGTGTGCTTCGGGTAGATACCCAGCTCACCCGCTTCACCCGGCAACGCGACGAATTCGGCCTGGCCGGAGAAGATCTGCTCTTCGGCCGAGACTACGTCAACGAGAAATGTGTTTGCCATGTGTGTCCTTCAGTTTGAATGAAGAAGCCGACTTAGGCAGCCAGTTTCTTGGCTTTCTCGATAGCTTCTTCGATCGTGCCGACCATGTAGAACGCTTGCTCCGGCAGGTGATCCAGTTCGCCCGATGCGATCATCTTGAAGCCCTTGATCGTGTCTTTCAGCGAAACGTATTTGCCTGGTGCGCCGGTGAAGACTTCAGCGACGTGGAACGGCTGCGACAGGAAACGCTGCATCTTACGAGCGCGTGCGACGACCAGCTTGTCTTCCGGCGCCAGTTCGTCCATGCCCAGAATCGCGATGATGTCACGCAGTTCCTTGTAGCGCTGCAGGGTGCCCTGCACGGCGCGCGCGGTGGCGTAGTGCTCTTCGCCGACGACCAGCGGGTCCAGCTGGCGCGAGGTCGAATCGAGTGGGTCGACCGCAGGGTAGATACCCAGCGAGGCGATGTCACGCGACAGAACGACGGTCGAGTCCAGGTGAGCGAAGGTGGTCGCTGGCGATGGGTCGGTCAAGTCATCCGCAGGGACGTAGACGGCCTGGATCGAGGTGATCGAACCGGTCTTGGTCGAGGTGATGCGCTCTTGCAGGCGGCCCATCTCTTCGGCCAGGGTAGGCTGGTAGCCCACTGCCGATGGCATACGGCCCAGCAGTGCCGAGACTTCGGTACCGGCCAGGGTGTAACGGTAGATGTTGTCGACGAAGAACAGGACGTCCTTGCCTTCGTCACGGAACGCTTCCGCCATGGTCAGGCCGGTCAGCGCGACGCGCAGACGGTTGCCTGGTGGTTCGTTCATCTGACCGTAGACCATCGCCACTTTCGAGTTGGCTGGGTTTTCCAGGTCGACGACCTTGGCATCGGCCATTTCGTGGTAGAAGTCGTTACCTTCACGGGTACGCTCACCCACGCCGGCGAACACGGACAGACCCGAGTGTGCCTTGGCGATGTTGTTGATCAGTTCCATCATGTTGACGGTCTTGCCGACGCCGGCGCCGCCGAACAGGCCGAC
>DDKG01000352.1:19608-21410 GCA_002339265.1 Massilia sp. UBA2604
TGCTGGACTTCCAGGGTCAGTTCGGAGCCTTCCATTTTCAGTGCGTCGTACACTTTCGGCATGGCGTTACGTGGGAATTCCACGTCAACCACGGCGCCGATACACTGAACGATTTTGCCATCAGCCATGTTCGTTCCTTCAGATATATAGTTAGATTCTTTTACTTGATCGACGGTAGCGGCCTTAGACGGCTGCTGCACCCGACACGATCTCGGAGAGTTCTTTGGTAATCGCAGCCTGGCGGGTCTTGTTGTAGACCAGCTTCAGGTCGCTGATGACACTGCCGGCGTTATCGCTCGCGGCCTTCATCGCGACCATGCGCGCCGATTGCTCGGACGCCAGGTTTTCCGCCACTGCCTGGTACACCAGCGCTTCCACATAACGCACCAGCAGCTCGTCGATGACGACTTGCGCTTCCGGCTCGTAGATGTAGTCCCAGCCGTGGGCGCCTGCGTCGGCTTCCAGCGCTTTGGCTGGCAGCGGGAGCAGTTGCTCGACCATCGTTTCCTGCTTCATCGTGTTGATGAACTTGGTGTAGCACAGGTAGACAGCATCGAGCTTGCCTTCCTGGTACGCGTCCAGCATCACTTTGACCGGTCCGATCAGCTTGTCCAGTTGCGGGGCATCGCCCAGCTGGGTCGCCTGCGACACCAGCTTCATGCCGACGCGGTTCAGGAAGCCCAGGCCCTTGTTGCCGATGGCGACTGCCTCGACACGGTTGCCCAATTGCTCCTGCTCACGCGCCTTCTGCGTTACCTGGCGCAGGATGTTGGTGTTCATGCCGCCGCACAGACCCTTGTCGGTCGTGATGACGATGAAACCCACTGCCTTTGCCGACACGCCCTTGGCTTGCGCCATGAATGCGTGCGTGTACTCCGGGTTTGCGTTGGCCAGATTGGCGGTGATGTTACGAACCTTGTCACTGTAGGGACGGGCGGCGCGCATGCGATCCTGCGCCTTGCGCATTTTCGATGCGGCGACCATTTCCATCGCCTTGGTGATCTTCTTCGTATTCTCTACGCTCTTGATCTTGCCACGAATCTCTTTGCCTGCTGCCATGAGTCCTTACTCCTTCCGGGCACCGGCACCACCCGCGGGCGGCGCCGGTCCATCAATTAATATGCGCCGGATTTCTTGAAATCAGCAACGGCGGCGGCCAGAGCAGCTTCGCTGTCCTTGTCCAGTTGCTTGGTTTCGTCGATCTTCGACAGCAGGGCTGCGTGACCCGACTTCAGGAAGGCGTGCAGGCCATGTTCGAACGGCAGCACTTTCTTGACTTCGATGTCGTCCAGGTAGCCCTTGTTGACGGCGAACAGCGATGCGGCCATCAGCGAGGTCGACAGCGGCGAGAACTGCGGCTGCTTCAGCAGTTCGGTGACGCGTGCTCCACGGTCCAGCTGCTTGCGGGTCGACTCGTCCAGGTCCGATGCGAACTGCGCGAACGCAGCCAGTTCACGGTACTGCGCCAGGTCGGTACGGATACCGCCCGACAGGCCCTTGATGACCTTGGTCTGGGCAGCGCCACCGACGCGCGACACCGAGATACCGGCGTTGATCGCAGGACGGATACCGGCGTTGAACAGCGAGGTCTCCAGGAAGATCTGGCCGTCGGTAATCGAAATCACGTTGGTCGGCACGAATGCCGAGACGTCGCCTGCTTGCGTTTCGATGATCGGCAGTGCGGTCAGCGAACCGGTCTTGCCGGTGACGGCGCCGTTGGTGAACTTCTCGACGTAGTCGGCGTTCACGCGGGCTGCGCGCTCGAGCAGACGGCTGTGCAGGTAGAACACGTCGCCTGGGTA
>DDKG01000157.1 GCA_002339265.1 Massilia sp. UBA2604
GGCATGAAGTCGATGGCCACCACCGGCGACCAGGTGCGCGACGGCCTGATGGGTGTGCTGGAATGGCGTCCGAACCGCAACTTCAGCTCGACCTTCGACGTCTATCACTCGCGCTTCGACCAGGAAGAAATCCGCCGCGGCATCGAGATGCCGCTGAAGGACGATGGCGAAGTGCGCTTCTCGAACGCGACCGTGGTCAACGGCACCGCGATCGCCGGCACCGCCAACAACGTCAATCCGGTCGTGCGCAACAACCGCATGACGCGCGACGACAAGCTGACCGCCTTCGGCTGGAACAACCGCTACAGCTCGGGCGACTGGGTCGGTATCGTCGACATCAGCCGCTCCAAGGCTGACCACAAGGAGCAACTGGTCGAGATCAATGCCGGCCGCTCCGTGCGCCAGACCCTGGACTACAGCTACAACGGCGGCACCATCCCGCAACTGTCGCTGTCGGGCGTCTACGACGATCCGTCGCAGATCGCCATCGGCGGCCAGTTCGGCGAAGGCTATGTGAACGCCCCGAACATGACCGACAAGATGACGTCGTTCCGCGTCAGCCTCGAGCGCAAGTTCTCGGACGGCCCGTTCAGCAGCCTGGAAGTGGGCTACAACCACTCCAAGCGCGAAAAAGAGAAGGAACACCTGGAAACCGGCTTCTCGAAGATCGGCGACGGCACCTTCGCGCCTGGCGTGCTGAATGGCTCGCAGGGCCTGTATGCGCTGCAGAATTCGCTGAGCTGGGACATCGACGCGGTGCTGGCGAATAACTTCGGCCCGTTCACCCCGGCGGTGCTGGTGCCATGGGGCGCGACCAAGAACTGGTCGATCGAAGAGAAGGTCAAGACCGGCTACGCCAAGCTGAATATCGACACCGAACTGATGGCGATGCCGCTGCGCGGCAATATCGGCATCCAGGTGATTGACACCGACCAGAGCTCGACCGCGAACGCGCTGCGCGCCTGGCCGTTCGCCGACCTGGTGCCGCTGACCGACGGCAAGAAGTACACCGACTACCTGCCAAGCGTGAACCTGGCCTGGGCCCTGCCCGAGCAGCAGTTCATCCGCTTCGGCGCCGGCAAGACCCTGGCGCGCGCCAAGCTGAACCAGCTGAACGCGGCGCTGGAAGTGGGCCTGACCGCGCAGACCACCGGCACCCCATGGGGCAACGGCGGCAACGCGCAACTCGATCCATGGCGCGCCAAGCAGGTCGACCTGTCGTACGAAAAATACTTCGGCAACAAGGGCTACATCTCGGCCGCCGGCTTCTACAAGGACCTGTCCTCGTACATCTACAGCGTGACCGTGCCGCGTGACTTCTCGGAGTACAACCTGCAGGGCGCCCTGACCAATATCGGCACCATGACCCAGCCGATGAACGGCGAAGGCGGCACCCTGAAGGGCCTGGAATTCGCAGCCTCGACCCCGCTGGACATGATCCACCCGATGCTGGACGGCTTCGGCATCACCGCCAACGCCTCGTTCACCAACAGCGAAATCTCGATCGTCGACCAGCGCTTCGGCAGCCTCGCGATCCCGCTGCCGGGCCTGTCCAAGCGCGTGTTCAACGTCACCGCCTACTATGAAAAAGACGGTTTCTCGGCACGCGTCAGCCAGCGTTATCGCAGCGACTTCGTGGGTGAAATCGGCGGCATCGGCGGTGCAACCGAGCTGACCTACGTAAAAGCTGATAAAGTGGTCGACCTGCAGCTCGGTTACGATTTCAAGCAGATCGAAGGCCTGTCGGTGCTGTTCCAGGTGAACAACCTGACCGACACCGCTTTCCGCAGCTATGCCGGCACCGAAGATCGTCCACGCGGCTACAGCAAGTACGGTCGCCAGATGCTGCTCGGCCTGAACTACAAGCTGTAAGTATCGCGTTTTAATATGGGCATGCCGCCGACCGCGGCAACTGCCAGCCCTTGCAGGTCTTGCCTGCAAGGGCTTTTTGTTTTTTCGGATTTTGTGGTTTTGGCCTCATAATCCACGCCTGTCCAGTCCATCCGTCACCCTATTTAGCGCCTTGCGCGGGGCGACGGTGTAAACTATCGCTTTCGTTTCTACTTATTTAAGAGCAACTCCTTTATGTCTGACACCCCAATCCCATCGTTTTCCGACCTCAGTCTTTCGGCGCCTGTCCTGAAAGCATTGAAAGACGTCGGCTACGAAACGCCGTCGCCGATCCAGGCCGCCACCATTCCTTTGCTGCTGGAAGGGCGCGACGTGTTGGGGCAGGCCCAGACCGGGACCGGCAAGACGGCGGCCTTCGCGCTGCCGATCCTGTCGAATATCGACGTCAAGAAGACCGCGCCGCAAGCGCTGGTGCTGGCGCCGACGCGTGAACTGGCGATCCAGGTCGCAGAGGCCTTCCAGAGCTACGCTGCCCACATCAAGGGCTTCCACGTGCTGCCGATCTACGGTGGCCAGAGCTATGGCCCGCAGCTGTCGAGCCTGCGCCGCGGCGTGCACGTGGTGGTCGGCACCCCGGGCCGCGTCATCGATCACATCGAAAAAGGCTCGCTCGACCTGTCGCAGCTGACCACCCTGGTGCTGGACGAAGCGGACGAAATGCTGCGCATGGGCTTCATCGACGACGTCGAGCAGATCCTGCAGCAAACCCCGGAAGGCCGCCAGACCACGCTGTTCTCGGCAACCATGCCGCCGGCGATCAAGCGCATCGCAAAAACCTATCTGCGCGATCCGGCCGAAGTGACCGTCGCCGCCAAGACCGGCACCGCCGACAACATCAAGCAGCGCTACTGGCTGGTGGCCGGCATGCACAAGCTCGACGCGCTGACCCGCATCCTCGAGGCCGAGCCGTTCGACGGCATGATCATCTTCGCGCGCACCAAGCTGGGCACCGAAGAACTGGCGACCAAATTGCAGGCGCGCGGCTTCGCGGCCACCGCCATCAACGGCGACATGGCCCAGCAACAGCGCGAGCGCACAATCGAGCAGCTCAAGAACGGAAAAATCGACATCCTGGTGGCGACCGACGTCGCCGCGCGCGGCCTGGACGTGGAGCGCATCAGCCACGTGATCAACTACGACGTGCCGTCCGATCCAGAGAGCTACACCCACCGCATCGGCCGTACCGGCCGCGCGGGCCGCAGCGGCGACGCGATCCTGTTCATCACCCCGCGCGAGCGTGGCCTGCTGAAAGCGATCGAGCGCGCCACCCGCCAGCCGGTCGCGCCGCTCGAGCTGCCGACCATCAAGGCGGTTAACGAAGTGCGCATTACCCGCTTCAAGGACCAGATCCGCACGACCCTGGCCGAGGGTGGCCTGGACGTGTTCCGTTCGCTGATCGAAGACATCGAGCGCGACGACAATGTGCCGGCCCTCGATATCGCGGCCGCACTGGCCAAGCTGGCGCGCGGCGACGAGCCGCTGCTGCTGACCAAACCCGATCGCGAAGCGCGTCCGGAATTCGTTCCGTCGCAGCGCGAGTTCGGTGGCGGCCAGGAGCGCGCACCGCGCGCGCCGCGTGGCGACTGGGAAGAGCGTCCGGCGCGTCCCGCACGCGAGCCGGGCTTCAAGAAAGAGCGCGTGATGCGCGACCCGGAGCCGGGCATGGCCACCTTCCGCATCGAAGTCGGCTTCGCCCATGGCGCCAAGCCGGGCAATATCGTCGGCGCGATCGCCAACGAAGCCAATATCCCGTCGAAGCACATCGGCCGTATCGAGATCTATGACGATTATTCGACCCTGGACCTGCCGGACGATATGCCGAAAGATTTGGTCGAGCACTTGAAGACGATCTGGGTTGCCGGCCGCCAGCTGTCCATCACGCGCGACGGCGAAACCCCGGCCACGCCGCCGGCCAAGAAGCCGTACGCCGCCAAGGGCGTCGAGCGCCGCTTGGGCGAAAAGCCGACCGCGAAAAAGCCTCACCGTAAAGGCCAGGCGTAAACATGTAGTCAAACAATCGCGCTTGCTGTTGTTTGACTACAAAACCCTTCCGTAACGCTGAGCTGTCGTGACGTTCTCACTATGAGAACGTCACGATTGACACTCAGAAATCACCATGTTATTTTGCTACAGATACGCTAGCCGGACTGTAGTCGTCAGTTTTCGTCCCTTCCGGCCTCGCACCGCATCCTGCACAAGGCACTGACGGCACGCTCTTCAGCGAGCGGCCGCGCAATCACACACGAGAGAAGCCCGCTGCGCCGGGCCAGATTGGGGACACACAATGGATATGCAATCGACCGTGCTCAAGCCGCGCCTGTCGTTCTGGCAGCTGTGGAACATGAGCTTCGGTTTCTTCGGCATCCAGTTCGGCTTCGCGCTGCAGAACGCCAATACCAGCCGCATCTTCGCCACCCTCGGCGCCGATCCCGACAACCTGGCCGTGTACTGGCTGGCGGCACCGGTCACGGGCCTCTTGGTGCAGCCCATCATCGGCTACCTGAGCGACAACACCTGGCACCCGAAATGGGGCCGCCGCCGTCCCTTCTTCTTCATCGGCGCCGTGCTGGCCGCGATCGCGCTGTTCCTGATGCCTAACTCCAGCGCGCTGTGGATGGCGGTCGCCGTGCTGTGGATGCTGGACGCGGCCATCAACGTCTCGATGGAGCCGTTCCGCGCCTTCGTGGGCGACAAGCTCGACCCGGCCCAGCAGACCGCGGGCTACGCGATGCAGACCTTCTTCATCGGCTGCGGCGCCGTCATTGCCTCGCTGCTGCCGACCTTCTTCGAGAGCATGGGCGTGTCGAATGCCGCCGTCGGCGGCATGATCCCGGACACCGTGCGCTACTCGTTCTACGCCGGCGGCCTGGTGTTCTTCCTGGCCGTGAGCTGGACCGTGCTGTTCGCCGACGAACTGCCGCCGCCCGACCTCGAAGCCTTCCATAAAGAGCGCAAGGCTTCGCGCGGCGTGGGCACGATGTTCGTCGAGATCCTGGGCGGCTTCGGCAAGATGCCGCGCACGATGGTGCAGCTGGCCTTCGTCCAGTTCTTCACCTGGATCGCGCTGTTCGCGATGTGGATCTACACCGGCACCGCGATCGCCGACAACGTCTACGGCACTACGGACGCGCAATCGAGTGCCTACCAGGACGCCGGCAACTGGGTCGGCATCATGTTCGCGGTGTACAGCGGCGTGTCGGCGCTGGCCGCCTTCATCCTGCCGATCTTTGCCCGCGCCACCAGCCGCAAGATCGTGCACGCCACCTGCCTGGTCATCGGCGGCCTGTCGCTGGCCAGCATGTTCCTGATTACCGATAAACAGACGCTGTTGCTGCCGATGATCGGCATCGGCATCGCCTGGGCCTCGATCCTGACCATGCCGTACGCAATCCTGGCGGGTTCCTTGCCGGCCAAGCGCATGGGTTACTTCATGGGCCTGTTCAACTTCTTCGTCGTGATTCCGCAGATCGTCAGCGGCCTGCTGCTGGGCAGCGCCACCAAGTACCTGTTCGGCGGCCATGCGGTGCTGACCCTGGTGCTGGGCGGCGTCTGCATGCTGGTTGCGGCGGTGCTGACCCTGTTCGTCACCGACAAGGCGGCTCCGGTCGCCAAGGCCTGATCCAGTTGGTTTCTGCCAGCAACCCGTCGACGCGCGCCGTCATTTTTGCGGCTGTCGTATCGTAATGTTTTACTAACATCTTCACCCGTGGGCCGTTCGGTTCCGGGTGGCGATGTGAGCACAAACTTACCCAGACAGGAGCACAGCATGACCATCCAGACCGTCGCGACCGCCCCGTTCGCCGGGCAGCGTCCCGGCACCTCGGGCCTGCGCAAGAAGGTGTCCGAGTTCCAGCAGCCCGGCTATCTCGAGAACTTTGTCGAATCCATCTTCCTGACCTTGGGCGAGGGCAAGTGCCGTCACCTGGTGGTGGGGGGCGACGGCCGCTATTTCAATCGCGAGGCGATCCAGACCATCCTGCGCATGGCCGCCGCGCACGGCGTCGAGAAGGTGCTGGTGGGCCGCGGCGGCATCCTGTCGACGCCTGCCGTCAGCTGCGTGATCCGCAAGCATGCCTGCCATGGCGGCATCGTGCTGTCGGCCAGCCATAATCCCGGCGGCCCCGAAGGCGACTTCGGCATCAAGTACAACATCGAGAACGGCGGCCCGGCGCCCGAGAAGATCACCGACGCGATCTACGAACATACGAAGACGCTGACGCAGTACCGCATCGTCGACACGCCTGACGTGGATCTCGACCGTCTGGGCAGCACCCGCATCGACAATATGACGATCGAGGTGATCGATCCGGTGGCCGACTACGCCGAGCTGATGGGACGCCTGTTCGACTTCGATGCAATCCGCGCGCTGTTCGCGAGCGGCTTCCGGATGCGCTTCGACGCCATGCATGCGGTCTCGGGACCGTATGCGAAGGCGGTGCTCGAGGACATCCTCGGCGCGCCCGCCGGCACCGTGGTCAATGGCGAACCGCTGCCGGACTTTGGCGGCGGCCATCCCGATCCCAACCCGGTCAATGCGGCCGACCTGATCGCGGCGATGTCCGCGCCGAATGCGCCCGACTTCGGCGCCGCCTCGGACGGCGACGGCGACCGCAATATGATCGTCGGCCGCGGCGTCGCCGTCACGCCTTCGGACAGTCTGGCCATCCTCGCCGCCAACGCCACCGTGGCGCCGGGCTACGCGGGCGGCATTGCCGGCATCGCGCGCTCGATGCCCACCTCGCAGGCGGCCGACCGCGTGGCCGAGGCGCTCGGCATTTCCTGCTTCGAGACGCCCACCGGCTGGAAGTACTTCGGCAACCTGATGGACGCCAACCTCGTCACCCTGTGCGGCGAGGAGAGCTACGGCACCGGCTCCCTCCACATCCGCGAGAAGGATGGTTTGTGGGCGGTGCTGTTCTGGCTCAACCTGCTGGCCGTGCGCAAGCAGTCGGTCGAGGAGATCCTGCGCGCGCACTGGGCCCGCTTCGGCCGCAACTATTATTCGCGCCATGACTACGAGGCGGTCGACGCCCAGGCGGCTGGGGCCATGATGGACGCGCTGCGCGCGCGCCTGCCCGAGCTGGCAGGCCAGACGCTCGATGGTCACCACGTCGCGCTGGCCGACGACTTCGAATACAACGACCCGGTCGACAACTCGCGCTCCACGAAGCAGGGCGTGCGCCTCGTCATGAGCGACGGCTCGCGCATCGTGTTCCGGCTGTCCGGCACCGGCACCGAGGGCGCCACCGTCCGTCTCTATCTCGAACGCTTCGAGGCCGACCCGGCGCGCCACGACCTCGACACCCAGCACGCCCTGCAGGGCTTGATCGCCGTTGCCGACAACGTCTCCGGCCTGCGCCAGCGCACCGGCCGCAGCGAACCCACCGTCATCACCTGACACCCACCACCACACACAGGAAACCGCATGAAACTACCCGTCCTTGCCGCCTCCATATTGCTCGCCTTCGGCGCCATGTCGTCCGCCACTGCTCAGTCGACAGCGCCAGCCGGAAAGCCCTTCGTCTGGGAAAACGCGACCGTCTACTTCCTGCTGACGGACCGTTTCAACAACGGCAATCCGGCCAACGACAAGGCATATGGCCGCAAGGACGATGCCGCGATCATGCGCGGCTTCATGGGCGGCGATATCGCCGGCATCACGGCGAAGATCAAGGAAGGGTATTTCACCGACCTGGGCGTGAACGCGATCTGGTTCACGCCGGTCGTCGAGCAGATCCACGGCTCGACCGACGAAGGCACCGGCAAGAGCTATGGCTTCCACGGCTACTGGGCGAAGGACTTCACCGCGCTGGACGCGGCCTTCGGCACCGAGGCCGAGCTCAAGGAACTGGTCGACACGGCCCACGCGAGCGGCATCCGCATCGTGTTCGACGTGGTGCTGAACCACACCGGCCCGGTGACGCCGCAGGATCTCGTGTGGCCGTCGTCGTGGGTACGCACCGGCCCGCAGTGCACCTACAAGGACGCACGCACCACGATGGATTGCACGCTGGTGGCGAACCTGCCGGACTTCCTCACCGCCAGCAATGCCAACGTCGAGCTGCCGCCGCACCTGATCGCGAAGTGGAAGAAGGAAGGGCGCTACGAGCGCGAAGTGAAGGAGCTGGACGACTTCTTCAAGCGCACTGGTTATCCGCGGGCCGCACGCTACTACCTGATGAAATGGCAGTCGGACTGGGTGCGCAAGTACGGCATCGACGGCTTCCGCGCCGACACCGTCAAGCACACCGAGCCTGGATTGTGGAAGGAACTCAAGAAAGAGGCCAGCGTCGCCTTCGAGGACTGGAAGCGCGCCAATCCGAAGAAACGCCTGGGCGAGGACAAGTTCTGGATGGTATCTGAAGTCTACAACTACGAAATCAAGCATGCGCGCAAGTTCGACCTGGGCGGCGGCGAGGTCGTCGACTACCTCGACCAGGGCTTCGACAGCATGATCAGCTTCAGCCTGCGCAGCGACGCCAAGCAGCCGTACGAAAAAATCTTCTCGGACTATTCGAAGATCCTGAACGGCGAGATGAAGGGCTATTCGGTGCTCAACTACATCAGCTCGCACGACGACAGCAGCCCGTTCGATCCGCTGCGCGAGCGCCCGTTCGAATCGGCCAACAAGCTGCTGCTGGCGCCGGGCGCCGCCCAGATCTATTACGGCGACGAGACCGCGCGCATCCTGCGCGTCGAAGGCGCCGAGGGCGACGCTACCCTGCGTTCGTTCATGAACTGGGACGAGCTGAAGTCGAACGCGGAGCGCGGCATGCACCGCGTGGCCGACATCCGCGCGCACTGGGCGCGCCTGGGCCGCTTCCGCGCCGCCCACCCGGCGGTCGGCGCAGGCGTGCACCAGATGATCAGCCACAGCCCGTACACCTTCAAGCGCACCTGGGAAAAGAACGGGGTGAGCGACCGCGTGGTGGTGGCGCTCGACCTGCCGGGCGGCCAGCCAACGGCGATCCAGGTCGGCGGCGTGTTCCATGACGGCGCCACCGTGCGCGACTGGTACACCGGCAAGACCGCCGTGGTCAAGGGCGGCAAGGTGCGCTTCGATACCGCGGCGCCAGTGGCGCTGATCGCCCAGGACTAAGCGTCCGTTCCCGCGCGGCCGATCAGGCAAACGCCATGAATCGTGCCGCGCGGAATTCCTTTTTTCCTGTCCGCTGTGTTCGTTCGAAGGATGCTACGCTGCTAACACATTCATGATTCATGGACCAAGTGCCAATGGAGCGCGTGGCCATGGCGCCCCGACGACGCGGCGCGAGGGAGGGAAGCATGGGCAGCGGCATTGCAGGAACAAGAATGATCTACCGGCCGGTGCGGGGCGGGCCGGCGCGCCTGTTCAACGGCGACGAACAAGCCGGTCACGACGTGCTCGCCGATCCGGCCGATCCCAAGCTCGACTACATCACGCGCCTCGCGGTGCAGGCCACCGGGGCCGATATCGGCGGCATCAGCCTGATGTTCCAGTCGCGCATCTGGCTGCCTTCGCGCATCGGCGTCCAGGACTGCTACCTGGCGCGCGCGGGGTCGTTCTGCACCAGCGCGGTGGAAGAGGGCAGCGGCTGGTTCGAAGTGGAGGATGCCAGCCGCGACCCGCGTTTCGCCGGCAATCCGCTGGTAAGCCAGGTCCCGCACTTTCGCCACTACGCCGCCGTGCCCCTGCAGGGCGACAGCGCGCACCTGTTGGGCACCCTGTGGGTCATGGGCCGCGCGCCGCGCCGGCTCGACGTGGCCCAGACCGCGCAACTGCGCCTGATGGCGCGCATCGTCGTCGACATGCTCGAGCTGCGCTATTGCGACGCGGTCACCGGCATGTTCAACCGCGCCGTATTCCTGCAGCACCTGGAGCGGATACTGGCCGAACGGCCGGGAGCGACGCTGTCGGTCGGCATGGTCGACCTGATCGGCTTCCGCCAGGTGAACGACCTGTTCCGGCGCGAGACGGGCGATCGCATCCTGCGTTTGATGGGCAAGCGCCTGGAAGACTGGGCCGACGGCGCCTTGCTCGGCCACCTCGGCGCCGACCAGTTCGCGTTCGCCCTGGTCTCCCCGCCGCACGACCATGAGGCCTGCATGCGGCGCCTGTGCGCGGCGATCGACCAGCCGTTCGAGGTCGAGCCGGGATGCATGCACACGCTCAATGCGCGTATCGGCATCCGGCGCCAGGCCTTGCCGTGCGAAGAGAGCGCTGACGGCCTGCTCGACGCGGCCGACATCGCGGCGTCCTCGATCCGCCAGCCGCAGGGCGCCAGCGCGGTGCACGAATACGACGCGGCGCTGATGGCGCGCGCGCGCCTGCGCTACGAGCTGCGCGAAGCGATCCGCGGCGCGCCGCGTTTCGGCCGCCTGGAAGTGCATTATCAGCCCCAGGTGGACGTCGCGCACGGCCGCCTGATCGGGCTCGAGGCGCTGGTGCGCTGGCGTCATCCGGTCTACGGTCTGGTGGGGCCGGGGATGTTCGTGCCGCAGGCCGAGACGTCCGGCCGCATCTTCGAGCTCGACATGCATGTGCTGGAACTGGTCTGCCGCGACCTGATGGCCTGGCGCGCGCGTGGCCTGCACGTGCCGCCGGTGGCGCTGAATTTCTCGCGCGCCTCGCTGATGCACGTGCAGGTCTTCGCGCACCTGGCCCAGGTGCTGGAGGCCACCGGCGTGCCGGGGGAGCTGCTCGAATTCGAAGTGACCGAAAGCCAGCTGCTCGACTCGCCGACCCTGCTGCACCAGCGCATCTCGGCGCTGCGCGCGCTCGGGGTGCGGGTGGCGGTCGACGACTTCGGCACCGGCTACTCGAACCTCGACGCGCTCACCAGCTTCCCCTTCGACCGGCTCAAGGCCGACCGCCGCTTCGTGCACGGCGTGGCGAGCGACGAGCGCACCGCCGGCGTGTTCGCCCTGATCCAGGGCATCGCCGCCGTGTTCGAGGCCGAGCTGCTGTGCGAGGGACTGGAAGACGAAGCCGACCTGTCGTGGCTGGCCGAGCGCGGGGTGCACTGCGTGCAGGGCTGGTACTTCAGCCGCGCGCAACCGGTCCAGGCGATCGAGCGCGTGCTGAGGCGCTTCCAGGAGGCGCGGGACGCGCCGCTGTCGGTGCCGGAGATGCGCGCGCTGCTGGCTTGATGTTGGCTATCGGATCGCTGGCGATTCGGGTTAGACTGGAAGTTCCGTCAACTTTGCATAGATTGCCATGCCAGTCTTTACACGCATTGCCCGCGCTGTCGCGGGAATGAGTCTCGCCCTCGCGCTGCTGCCGGTCCAGGCCTTTGCGCAGTCCACGTCCGAACCGGTCTACGGCCCCGAGCTGGAAGAATTCAAGTACCCAGAACCGACGCAGCAATACCGCTTCAAATCCCAGGGCGTCGACCTGCAGATGACCTATATGGACGTCAAGCCGGCTAAGCCGAACGGCCGCACCGTGGTGCTCATGCACGGCAAGAACTTCTGCGGCGCGACCTGGGACGGCACCACCAAGGCGCTGACCCAGGCCGGCTACCGCGTCGTGGTGCCGGATCAAATCGGCTTCTGCAAGTCGACCAAGCCGCAGCACTACCAGTACAGCTTCCAGCAACTGGCCGACAATACCCGCAAGCTGCTCGATTCGATCGGCGTGAAGAAGGCGATCGTCATCGGCCATTCGACCGGCGGCATGCTGGCCACGCGCTATGCGCTGATGTATCCCGAGCTGACCGACCAGCTGGTAATGATCAACCCGATCGGCCTGGAAGACTGGAAGAACCTCGGCGTGCCGTCGCTGGGCGTGGACAAATGGTATGAGCGCGAGCTGAAAACCTCGGCCGAGCGCCTGCGCGAGTACTCGCGCACCACCTATTACAACGGCCAGTGGAAGCCGGAGTACGAGGTGTGGGTGCAGATGCTGGCCGGTATGTATCGCGGCAAGGGCAAGGAAATCGTGGCCTGGAATTCGGCGCTGATCTACGACATGATCTATACGCAGCCGGTGATCTACGAGTTCCCGCTCATCAAGGTGCCGACCTTCCTGCTGATGGGACTGAAGGACACGACGGCGATCGGCAAGGACGCGGCGCCGGCCGAGATCCGGCCGAAGCTCGGCAACTACACGGTGCTGGCGCAGACCACGAAGAAGGCGATTCCCGGCTCGAAACTGGTGACCTTCCCGGACATGGGCCACGCGCCGCAGATGCAGGATCCGGTGCAGTTCCACAAGGCGCTGGTGGAAGGACTGGTGCGCTGATCGAGGTATAACGCGCATTTGCGGCTGCGTTGCGTTAACTTGCGTACCCGCCTCCGCGGGTACGACGTGCGTGAGTTGCGGGCGGTAACGACGGCTGTGGCCTGCAGCTTCAGTACGTCGTACCCGCGAAGGCGGGTACCCCATTTTAATGGCCCCTTACTTATGCACGTCGTACCCGCGAAGGCGGGTACCCCATTTCGCCTGCACGCCCGCACCCTCCGCAAGGCCCTCGAGCCCCATTCTCTTGTAATTCGTTCAATGGTATCCTTACACGATGACCGTTGATCCAGACACCAAACTGAAACCCGCGCGCGCCGCTTTCGCCGACGGTCCGCGCCTGCTGGCCGACATCGGCGCCACCCATGCGCGCTTCGGTCTCGAGACCGCGCCCGGCGTCCTCTCCCAGGTTACCGTGCTGCGCTGCGACGACTACGACGGCATCGTCCCGCTGCTGCACGCCTACCTGGCCGATCATCCGAACCAGCGCATCAGCCACGCGGCCTTCGCGCTGGCCAATCCGATCAGCGGCGATTTGATCCGCATGACCAACCGCGACTGGCAGTTCTCGACCGACGAGGTGCGCCGCGCGCTGGGCCTGTCGACGCTCCTGATCGTCAACGACTTCACCGCGCTGGCGATGGCGCTGCCCGGCTTCCAGCCGAAGGACCTGCTGCAGGTCGGCGGCGGCGAAGCGCAGACGCATGCGGTGTCGGGCGTGCTCGGTCCCGGCACGGGCCTGGGCGTGTCGGGCGTGATCCCGACCATCGACGGCTTCGTGACCCTGGGCAGCGAGGGCGGCCACGTCAACTTCGCGCCCAGCGACGAGCGCGAGTTCGCAATCCTGCAATACGCCTGGCGCGAATGGAAGCACGTCTCGAACGAGCGCCTGATCTCGGGCCCCGGCATCGAACTGATCTACCGCGCGCTGGCGCAGCGCAACGGTGTAGAGGCGCCGCCGCGCAGCACCGCCGACATCATGAGCGGCGCGCTGGATTCCGGCGACGCCCTGTGCCTGGAGGTGCTGGAAACCTTCGCCGGCATGCTGGGCAGCGCCGCCGCCAACCTGGCGGTAACGCTGGGCGCCTTCGGCGGC
>DDKG01000349.1:0-6260 GCA_002339265.1 Massilia sp. UBA2604
TGGCCGGCCGCCCGCCGCGCAACGTGCTGGTCTGGTTCATGCTGATGTTTGCGATCTTTAATGCAATGTCGGCCTTCGCGCCGAACTTCGAGATCATGATGGTGTCGCGCTTCCTGGCCGGCCTGCCGCATGGCGCCTTCTTCGGCGTCGGCGCCGTCGTGGCCAGCCGCCTGGCCGACCCGGGCCGCACCGCGGCCGCCGTCGCCACGATGTTTACCGGCCTGACCCTGGCCAATGTGCTGGGCGTGCCGCTCGGCACCTGGATCGGCCACGTCATCGACTGGCGCCTGGTGTTCCTGATCGTGGCCGTGATCGGCCTGCTGACCATGCTGAGCCTGCGCCAGTGGGTGCCGCACATCGAACCGGGCAAGCGCACCGGCATCATGCAAGACCTGCGCATCTTCCGCCACCTCGACCTGTGGCTGGCCCTGGGCATTGTCTCGATCGGCACCGGCGGCTTCTTCGCCTGGTTCAGCTATATCGCGCCGCTGCTGACCGACGTCACGCGCTTCGATTCGACCACGATTCCCCTGATCATGACCGCGGTCGGCGTCGGCATGACGGTCGGCGTGCAGTTCGGCGGCCGCCTGGCCGACCGCGTGCACCCGCTGCCCGCCCTGCTGATCCTCATGCTGTCGATGACCGTTCTGCTGCTGTGCAATGGCTTCCTGGCAGAGTCTAAGCTGGCGATGGTCGTGCTGGCCTTCCTGACCGGCGCCAATGCGCTGGCGATCGGCCCGCCGATCCAGCTGCTGCTGATGGAACACTCGCGCGAAGCCGAGATGCTGGGCTCCTCGCTGGGCCAGTCCGGCTTCAATATCGGCAATGCGCTGGGCGCCTTCCTCGGCGGCGTGCCGCTGACCCTGGGCTACGCCTATACCGCCCCGCAATGGGTGGCAGCAAGCCTGGCGCTGTGCGGCGTGGGCTTGTCGGCGCTCATGCTGGCGCGCCACCGCATGCAGACCCGCGTGCTGGCCGGCTGCGCCTGAACGAGCAATAAAAACCGGCGGCGCCAGGCCGCCGGTGCATTCATCGCCAAAGTTCTTCAGGCGCGGCGCCGCCGCAGCGCAAGCGCGCCGGCCAGGCCGGCCATCATCAACGCCGCAGTGCCCGGCTCGGGCACCTCGGACGGCGTCTCGATCGGCGGATCGTCCTTGACCAGCTCGAAGCCGGCCACGTCCACCGGTTTGAAGTAATGGTTCGAGTTCACTTGCACGCTCGAATTCCAGGTATCGGCAATCACCTGCCCATTGATCACGCCCCATCCGGCCTGGACGGTCGCATACGGCGCCAGTACGCTGCCGATGATGCCCTTCACGTCGACCGTTTCCGCTTCAAAAAAGTTAAACAGGACGTTGTAGCCCGCCAGCGGATCGAAGCCGATATTGCCGTTATTGAAACCGCCGTGCTTGCCGCTGATATTGAAGATCAGGGTTTGGCCCGGCGTCAGGCCGGCCAGCTTCCAGTTGTTGCCGCCATTGAAAAAGTCGGCCGACACGCTGAATACGTCGACGCCACCCTTGCCGCTGCCGATTACCTTGTTGGCGCTGTACTCGCGCTCGATGCTGCCGGTGGCGCCGACCAGGCTCAGGCCTGCTGCGATATCCCTGAATTGCTGGCTCGCTGCGGCGAAGTCGACCGGATTGACCGTGGAGAGCGGCGCCGCGGGGGCGTTTTTCAGGGTCGTCGTGCCGCCGGCATAGGTCTGGCCGTTGTGGATGGTGCCGCTGGTGAGTGATATATCGCCGCCGGCGACGATCGAGTAGCCGGCGTAGGCCGCCTTGTTGTTCAGGTTGACCGCGTAGCTTTCGATCTTGACGTTGCCGCCGGAGACGATGGCGCCTTCGACGTCGCTCGAGATCGCCGTGAAATCACGCGCGGTATAGACGTTGGCGCCACCCATGATGGCGCCCAGGTCGATGACGCCGGCCTGGGCGACCGAGCTTGCCAATGCAACCGCCAGAAGTACGCCAAACTTGATCATTTAAATTCCATAAGGAAATTAATAATGATCAAGAGTATCATCTTGCAGCAACCATATGGTTGCAACAGAGCTACGTATCCCGACAAATCTCGCGAATCATCACACCAGGACGACGTCGCCCATCGCCTTTGCCGTCTCGGCCGCCTCGTCCAGGATGTCCTGCAGCGTGAATTCATCGAACACGAAGTCGAGCGCGCTCTCGCCGTGTTCGGGCGGGTTGGCGCGGCGGCTGTCGAGAGGCGACGCCACCGGCGCATATTGGTTCGCCAGCAACAGGGTATCGAGCAAGGTGCCCGGCGGCATATTCAGCCAGCCGCCGCGCATGTCGGCGATCGCCTCCGACACCGCTGGTGGAATCGACAGCTTCTTCATCACCTCGGCGCTGACCACGTCTTCGCACAGGGCGCCCCAGTTCTCGGGATCGTCGTCCAGCAGGCCGGGGAACTCGTCGGCCCGCGCCAGCAGGTAGAAGGCGCCGACCTCGTGCACGATGCCGGCGAACAGGGCAGTATCGGGATTGACGCCGGTGACGCGGCGCGCCAGCGAATGGGCGATCGAGGCGACGTGGGTCGTGTGCGCCCACAACTGCTCGGCCTTGGCGCGCAGGCCCGGATCGTTGATGCGGTTGCCGAACTGGCGCACCACCAGGCTGGCCACCAGGGCTTGCAGGCGCCGGTAGCCGATTCGCGACACGGCGGCGCGGACATTGGTCACCGGCATCGCGCTGCTGCCGCCGAAGGCGGGCGTATTGGCGATGGCGACCGTGCGCGCAGCCAGCTGCGGTTCGGCCAGCACCAGGCGGATCGCCTCGTCGATATGACAATCCGGGTCGTCGAGGGCGAGCTGCAGGCGCAGCACGGCATTGACGCTGGTGGGGAAAGTGATCTCACCGCGAACGGCCTGCGCCGCGATGTATCCGAATGCTTCGAGTTTATTCACGTCGGTAATTATAGCCCCCGGCGGATGCCGGACCGGACGCCAGGACTACCCATGCCCACCGGCCGCCCCAAACTGTGGCGCGTCATCCACACCGCATAAGGCCGGAAGCACGACAGCCCGCGCACCGGACGGCACGCGGGCTGATGCAGGACGATCAGGCTGGAATTACTTGACCTTGATTGCGCTCTTGACGTTGGTCACGCCGTCGACGCCCTTGGCCACCTGCATGGCCTTGTCGGCCTCGGCCTTCGATTCGACGAAGCCGCTCAGCATCACGACGCCGCCTTCGGTGTCGACGTTGATTTCCATGCCCTTCAGGACGGGATCGGACACCAGGCCGGCCTTGACCTTGGCGGTGATGGTGCCGTCGGAGGCTGCGCGCGCAGTGCGCTCGCCGGCGCGTTCGGTCGCGTCCTCGGTCTTGCGGGCGGCGTTCGAGGCCATTTCCTTCGTGCGGTCGACGGCGGCCGCGGTCTTTTCCTTCACGGTGGCGACCGCTTCGCGGGTGCGTTCGCCGGCGCCGGCCATGCCGGTCTTCTCGGCCACGTTCGATGCCACCTCGCGGGTCTTATCGGCCGCATTGCGCGCCGCCTCGCGGGTGTTCTCGGCCGCCCTCGCCGCCGCTTCGCGGGTGTTGGCGGAAACGGCCGCGCCGGTGGTCGCGGCGACGTTGGTGGCGGTGGTGACGTTGCCGCGCTGGTCGACCACGCAGGCGGTGCGCGCATCGCCGGTCATCTGTTCGCACTTCTGGACGGCGGCCTCCGTTTCCGGATTGGTCGAGTCAATGCTGCTCACCAGCTCGCCGCTGCTGCTGGGGCCGACGGCGCGGTCGATATTGCGGTCGTCCAGACGGGCCAGCGCGGCGTCGCGGATCGAGCCGGCCGTGGCCTTGCAGCGGTCCTTGTCGCCGGCCGCAGTGGCGTCGCACTGGGTGTCGGCCAGCTCATGCTCGGCGCGGATCACCTTGGCGCGCGCATCGCGCAGGTTGCCGCCGGTCGTGTCGTGTTTGGTATAGGCATCGAGCTCGGCGCGCGCCTGGGCCAGCTTGGCCTCGTCTTCACACACTTCCTCGGCATTGCCTTTCATGGCGTCGCACTTGGTCTTGGCAGTGCGGTAGTCGGCGGCGGCCTTGTCCATCGCGGCGCGGTGGGCGTCCTTGTCGACGGGGGCGGCACTGGCGGGAGCAACGGCGACGGCCGACACGGCGGTCGCGATCAGGGTAGCGATGAGGGTTTTCATGGTCGGATTCCCTTGCATGCGTTGTTAGGATGGCATCCATTAAACGCCCCGCCAGCGCTCACTTCTGTGCGTGAACGTACTTTGTTCGGACAAACCAGCTCAGGGGATAGAGCCATACAACACTTCGTTTGTTGGCCTCAAAAAGTCGTTCCCGCGCAGGCGGGAACCTAAGTTATTTAGCGTTTTCGCAACGCGAGTAAACTTGGGTTCCCGCCTGCGCGGGAACGACGTTCATGAGCTAACCCAGCCGCCACCGCAGTGAGGTGCGACGGCAACCGAATCAACGATTACTTGGCCTTGTTGGCGTCGCGTGCTGCGTCGCGGGTCGACTTGGCTTGTGCTTCGCACTTGTCTTCGGCATCGCCCTTCAGCGCGTCGCATTTTTCGTCGGCCAGTTCATACTCGGCATCGATCACGTTATCGCGCGCCTTGCGCACATTGTTGCCGGTGTTGTCGTGCTTCATGGTCGCATCGAGTTCGGCTTTGGCGCGGGCCAGCTTGGCTTCGTCTTCGCAGATGTCTTCTGCGTTGCCGCTCATGGCGTCGCACTTGTCCTTGGCGACACGGTAGTCGGCCTTGGCCTTGTCCATGGCCGTCTTGTGGGCGTCCTTGTTGGTCTGGGCGGCGGCAGGAGCGATGCCGATGGCGGCGACGGCGGCGGCGGCGATCACGGAAGCGATGAACGATTTCATATTGAGTCCCTCTATTGGTTATTGGTGAGTTCATTAAACGTCGCAGCCGCCAGATACTCTGTGCGGCACCGAACGCTTATTAAAAAACCAATTAAGCTTATAGGGACGATAGCGACAAACGTCGAGCTATCTCAACGGTCAGCGCGCAACAACCCTTCGCGCCACAGCGCATCGGCGGCCTCGAACGGCGACAGGCGGCTGTCGAACTGGCGGCCGTTGCCGGCCAGCTTCACCCAGGTGCGCGTGTCGTGGCCGCTGTTGGGCACCGCCACCGTGGCGCGCACGCCGCTCAGCCAGTCGTGCACGCGCGCATATTCGCCCGGCTGGGTGCGCTGGATCCAGGCCAGCGCCACCAGATCGGCGAAGCCTTCCTCGCGCCGGGTATCGCGCATCGCCTTCGCGGCCGCCAGCAATTCGGGATCGTGCGAGGATTCATGCCCCGTTTCGACGAAACCGGACGGCAGCAGGTTCCACTCGCCCTGGGCATAGCGCCAGCAATGGGCCAGTTCGTGCGCGGTCATGGCCTCGATCAGCAGCGCCTGCTCATCGGCGGGAACGTTCGCCAGCACCGTCTCGGCCTCGGGGTTGCCGCGCATCGACAGCACCAGCTTGCAGCGTCCTTTGGCGAAGCCCATTGCCAGCGGCACCGCGCCGGCCGGCGTCTTTGGCTGGACGATGATGTCGACCGGCAGGGAGATCGATTTCGAATATTCCAGCACCGGGGCGGCGGCGCGCAGCCAGCGCGATTCCTGGGCCGTCAGTTGTGCTGCGTGGGAGGGAAGCGAGGCGGCTGCGGCGATGATGACTGCCGCACGCAGGAGATGCTTGAACATGGTGCTACTCCGGGGATGAACGAAATTCCTATCGGAAATTCTATCCCCGATTCAAGCACCACTTTCAGGAAAATATTTCTGTCTGTTCAAAAAGGCAAGGCAGGCGCGGACCTTGTCTTGCTGCCAATCTGCGCCGTGCCATCGAGACGGAAAATGCTCACCAGCTGGGCCAGGCGCTCGGCTTCTTCTTCCAGCGAGGCCGCGGCCTGGCTGGCCTGCTGCACCAGTTCCGCGTTCTGGCGCGTGGCGTCGTCGATCTGGCCGATCGCGCCATTGACCTGCTCGATGCCGGCATTCTGTTCCGCGGACGCATGGCTGATCTCGGCCATGATGTCGGTCACGCGCTTGACGCCGGTGACGATCTCGTCCATCGTCGCGCCGGCCTGGTCCACCAGGCGCGCGCCGGCATCGACCCGCTCGACCGAGCTGCCGATCAGGACCTTGATCTCCTTGGCCGCTGCCGCCGAACGCTGCGCCAGGTTGCGCACCTCGGTCGCCACCACGGCGAAGCCGCGGCCCTGCTCCCCGGCGCGCGCCGCTTCCACGGCCGCATTGAGCGCCAGGATATTGGTC
>DDKG01000349.1:6331-9874 GCA_002339265.1 Massilia sp. UBA2604
AGCGCCAGGATATTGGTCTGGAACGCGATGCCATCGATCACGCCGATGATGTCCACGATCTTCTTCGACGACTCGTTGATCGCCGCCATCGTGCCCACCACTTCGGCCACGACCTTGCCGCCGCGCTGCGCCACTTCGGAGGCCGATTCGGCCAGCATGTTCGCCTGCCGCGCATTGTCGGCATTCTGGCGCACGGTGCCGGTCAACTGCTCGACCGAGGCGGCGGTGGCCTGCAGCGTGCCGTTCTGGCGCTCGGTGCGGCTGGCCAGGTCGCGGTTGCCGTCCGCGATCTCGGTCGACACCGTGCCGATCGCCAGGGTGCCGTTGCGCACCTGGGCCACGATGCGCACCAGGCTGTCGCGCATGCCCTGCATCGCGAACAGCAGGCTGCTGCGGTCGCCCGGCCGGGTGACGATCTCCACGCCCAGGTCGCCGCCGGCGATGGCGCTGGCGATCGAGGCCGCGTAGTCCGGCTGGCCGCCGAGCTGGCGCAGCAGGCCGCGGCTGATGTACCAGGCCGCCAGCGAACCGGCCGCGATCGCGCCCGCGCACAGCAGCGCCATCCAGCCGAAAAAGCCGTTGGCCATGCGGCGCGCCTCGGCGGCCGCCTCGTTGCTCAGCTTTTCCTCGAGGTCGATCAGGCGGTTGATGCTGGCCAGCCAGGCCGTGAACGCCGGCGCCGCCTCTTGCGCCAGCAGCGCATCCGCTTCAAGGGCCTGGCCGGCGGCGTGCAACTCGATCACGCGCGCGATCAGCGGCTTGGTGCGGCTTTCCTGCGCCTTGATCGCGGCCAGCGCTTCCTTTTCTTCCGGCAGGATGTCGGTGCGTTCATTGAACAGCGCATCCAGCGGGCCGGCCGAACGCGCGTAGTTGTCGTCCAGCGTGCGGATCAGGGCGATCGGCGCGGCGGCGCCCGCCGCGTCCGGCGCCAGCGCCACGTCGCGCAGGGCGATCGCGCGGTCGTGCACGCTGCCGCGGAAATTGATGGCGTGGCGCTGCTTGACGCTGTTGACCTCGTTGATATGGTTGAGAACACTCTCGATCCGGCCCACGCGGTTTACCGCCAGCGCGACCAGAGCAATCATCAGTAGAAAAACGGCGCCGTAGCCGAATGCCAGCCGGGCGCCGATGGTCAGGTTCTTGGTTTTCATGGATAGCACCGTGTCAGTCGCAGTTAAAGGAAACACCATAGGTATTTCCTATTGGAAACGTCTTGACTATAGCACGGTGCTGCGCAGTGTGCTTACGCCACGCTTATTTGAGCAGGCTGTCCGCCGTCACGAAGGCCGGACGGATATCGTTCGGCACCGCCTTCAACTTGTCCAGCGCCTTGCGCACCTCGGGGCGGATGACGACGTACTTGTCCATCATCGCCTTGGCGCGCGCATAGTCGCCGGTGGCTTCGATGGTCAGGAACTCGCGGTCCAGGTCGATCACGGCCTGTTTGATCTTCTTGAAATCGACCGCGAAGGTGCCGTCGTCATGCGCATTGATGCCGCCCTTGTCGAGCAGATAGTTGACCTGGATCGCCATGCCACGCGCGTGCGAAGAACTCAGGCCGAAGTGCAGCGTGCGGAAGCTCGAGGCCAGGAAGGTGTTGTACAGCTTGCGCTCGGCCGCCGCGCCCTGCCCCAGCGTGTCCTTCAGCAGGCCCTTGTCCATCATGTACTGCAGCGCCCACAGGCCGGTGATGTCTGCTTTCGCTTCCTCGATGGTCGAATAGGTTTCCTTGAGGTCCTGGCGCGGGGTCGAATCCTTGCCGTCCTTCTTCGTGTGGTGCGGTCCCAGGCCGTGCATGATCTCGTGCGCCAGGATGTGGGTGAAGAAGGAATCGAAGTCCAGGTCCTTCTGGTCGGCGGGCTTGAGCACCTGCTTGCTGATCGGGGTCAGCGTCGACGCGAACTTGGCCTGCTGTACGTTCTTGAGCATCACGCGCTTGGAGCCGCGCTCGCGGATCACGCGCTCGTCGTTCGGCAGGTTGTAGGCTGCGGTCTGCACGCCCATATTGCCGTCGCCGGCGCCATAGACTTCGTTGACCACCACCATCGGCGCGATGGCGCCGACCTTCGGGTTGCGGTACTGCTTGTCGAGCGGGAGGTTATCTTCCAGCTCCTGCAGGTGCTTGCCGAAGAAGTCCAGCTTGGCCGTCTCCTTCGGATCGCGGATGCTCACATAGGCTTCGAAAGCCGCCTTGTAGCCGAACAGCTCGTCGTTATAGGTTTCGTATGGCCCGATGGTCACGTCAACCGGCGAGTCGAGGTCCATCCAGGCGAAGTCGGAGGCCAGGTAGTCGTTGGACAGGAAGGCGTCGGCGCGCAGGTTCAGGAATTTCTTGAGCGAGGCGTTATCGGTGGACGCCGCCGCCTCGCGCAGCAGCTTGGCCAGCTGTTCCAGTTCTGGACGGTATTCGCTTGAGTACTTCACGGTGCGCAGCTTGCCGTCCGGACCGGTGCGAATCGTGGTGAAGAACCACTGCGCCTCTTTCTTCTGCTCTGGCGCCAGGCCGTTGATCCAGTTTTCGAGGGAAGCCTTGGTGGCGCCTTCCGGATAGAAGTTGGCGCCTTCGGGTTTCTTCGCCGGGATCTTGATGCCCGCATACTCGGCCGGCATGAACGAGGCATTGTTGTCGAGGTTCGACCACGGTCCCTTGTTGAGCCAGAAGGCGTCCAGGCGCGCGCGGCCAAGCGGCGTGGTGTCTTTCTTGAGCGCGTTCCACAGCGCCTCGTTATGGGCCCAGCGTTGGCGCAGCTGCAGCGTGTCGATGATCTTCGCCGCTTCGATCAGCAGGGCGATGGCGGCGCGGTCGCCCTTCGACAGCTGCGACACGTCGGCGCGCAGCTCGACCGGCGCGAAGCGTTTCGACATGGCTTGCAGCTGGTCGGCGCTGGCGACCGTCGGCGCCGTTTGCGCGTGCACGGTCGGTGCGAAAGCGGCGCCGATGGCGGCGCACAGGACGAGTGGTGCGAGGATGTTTTTCATGGTCTCTCAAGTCGTGGATGACAACAAGGAGATTGTAATCCTCCATGCGCTCAACGCACCGTCGCCAACGCCTCGCCCTGCTCCCACCCACCGCCGAGCGCACGCGCCACCGCCACCGTCGCCAGCAGGCGCTGGGTGCGGATCTGCGCCGCGGCGCGGTCCGCCGCCAGCGTGCTGCGCTGGGCATCGGTCACATCGAGATAGGTCGACACGCCGCGCTCGTAGCGCGCCTGCGCCACCAGCAGCGCGCGCGCCGCGGCCTCTTGCGACTGGGCCTGCGCGTCGCCCTGTTTCTGGCGCTGCTGCAGGTCCGACAGCGCATCTTCCACTTCGCGCAGCGCCGTCAACAACTTCGTTTGATGATTGGCCACCGCTTCGTCGTAGCGCGCCTTCGCCAGCGCCAGGTTGGCGCGATTGCGTCCGCCGTCGAAGACCGGCAACGACAGCGCGAGCGGGCCGGCCGAGAACTGGCGCGCGCCGCCGCTCGTCAGGTCGTTCAGGCTTTGCGAGGCATAGCCAAAATTCCCGGTCAGCGACAACGCGGGATAGAAGGCGCCTTCGGCC
>DDKG01000354.1:0-3007 GCA_002339265.1 Massilia sp. UBA2604
ATTTTTAACGACCGCGGTTCGTTCATCGCCCGCGCACGCGTGACCGACAAGGCGCGTGCTGGATTGGTGGTGGGCTTGTCGATCTGGTGGAAGAAGCTCGCCAGCGACGGCAAGAACGCCAACGAAGTCACCAGCCAGCGTTTGACCGACATGGGCCGGGCGCCCACTTTCTACGACACCCTCGTGCAGGTCGAAAGAGCTGCACCCTTGACGCGAGATGAAACCCTCTAGATTTTCCCAGGCCTTCAAGCCAGTCATGGTCGCAGCAGCCGCGGCCCTCATGTTGTCAAGCTGCTCATCCCTCTCTTACTACACCCAGGCCGCGCAAGGCCAGCTGCAATTGCTGACCAATGCGCGCCCGATCGACGACTGGATCGCCGATAGCAACACCAACGTCAAGCTGCGCCACCGCCTCGAATCGGCGCGCCAGATCCGCCGCTTCGCCATCCAGGAAATGAAGCTGCCCGACAACGGCAGCTATACCAACTACACCAGCCTCGGGCGGCCCTATGTGCTATGGAACGTGGTCGCCACGCCCGAGCTGTCGCTCAAACCCATCCAGTGGTGCTTCCCGGTGGCCGGCTGCGTCAGCTATCGCGGCTACTACAGCAAGGACGAGGCCCAGGCCTACGCCAAGAAGCTGCGCGCGCAGGGCAACGACGTCGAGGTCGGCGGCGTAAGCGCCTATTCGACCCTGGGCTGGTTCAGCGATCCCCTGATGTCGACCTTCATCAATTATCCGGACGCCGAGCTGGCGCGCCTGATCTTCCATGAGCTGGCGCACCAGGTGGTCTATGTGGCGGGCGATTCCCAGTTCAACGAATCCTTCGCCAGCGCAGTGGAGCAGGCCGGCGTGGAAGCCTGGCTCGAGCGCTTCGGCAATCCGCAAATGAGCGAAGCGTACGAGCGCTACAAGAGCCGCAAGAGCGACTTCCTGGCGCTGCTGCTGCGCTATCGCGGCGAGCTGGAGCGTACGTACAAGAGCATGGAGCCCGACAGCGTCAAGCGCGCCGCCAAGGCGCGCCTGTTCCTGGCGCTGCAGGACGACTACCAGGTGCTCAAGGCGAACTGGGGCGGCTACGCGGGCTACGACCGCTTCTTCGCCGAGCCGCTGTCGAACGCCCACCTGGCCTCGGTGGCGACCTATAACGATTTCGTGCCGGCGTTCCGCGTTTTGCTGCGCCGCGAGAAGTCGTGGGCCAGCTTCTACAAGACCGTCAACCAGCTCGCCAAGCTCGACAAGGAAGAGCGTCATCGCGTGCTGAAACGCCTGGGCGCGACGACCACGCCGGGCACGCTGGTGGTGCAGCGCACCATCGGAGCCTCCCCGTAGAGGACCGGTTCCAATCTCGGTAAAACCGCTTGCGCACAGGGGCGCTGCCCGATAGCATCACCATCAGCGATGGCAAAGACATAAGCCACGTGCGCAGGCGCGCCCGGCAAGCACCTCCGGCGGCCCAGAACGATAAAAATCGCGACAGCGATATCGAGACAGAGGTGAGCGATGGATAAAATTTGGCTGCAGTCGTATCCCCCAGGCGTGCCTGCGGAGATTGATCCGGATCAATACCGCTCCTTGGTGCATTTGCTCGAAGAATCCTTCAGCAAGTATGCGGACCGCAAAGCCTATGTGTGCATGGACAAGTTCCTCACCTACGGCGAACTCGATGCGTATTCGAAGCGCATGGCCGCCTGGCTGCAGAGCCGCGGGCTGGTCCCCGGCGCGCGCGTGGCGATCATGATGCCGAACGTGCTGCAGTATCCGATCGCGCTGGCCGCCGTCCTGCGCGCCGGCTACGCCGTCGTCAACGTCAATCCGCTGTACACCGCGCGCGAACTGGAGCACCAGCTGAACGATTCGGGCAGCGAAGCGATCATCGTGCTGGAAAATTTCGCCCACACCGTGCAGAAGGTGATGGGCAAGACGCCGGTGCGCCATGTGGTGGTGGCCAGCATGGGCGAGATGCTGGGCGGCGTGAAGGGCATGCTGGTCAACTTCGTGGTCCGCAACGTCAAGAAGATGGTGCCCGAGTTCTCGCTGCAGAACATGGTCACCTTCAAGGAAGCGCTGGCCCAGGGCGAGCGCATGCCGTTCAAGCCGGCCGAGCTCAAGATCGACGACGTCGCCTTCCTGCAGTACACGGGCGGCACCACCGGCGTCTCGAAAGGCGCCACGCTCACCCACCGCAACGTGATTGCCAATGTGCTGCAGAGCGAAGCCTGGTCGCTGCCGGCGCTGGGCGAAGCGGGCGGCGAGCAGGTGACAATCGTGTGCGCGCTGCCGCTGTACCACATCTTCGCGCTGACCACCTGCGCGATGTGGGGCATGCGGATGGGCGCCCTGAACGTCCTGATCGTCAATCCGCGCGACATTCCCGCCTTCGTCAAGGAACTGGCAAAATACCGCTTCAACATGCTGCCGGCAGTGAACACGCTGTACAACGCGCTGACCAACAATCCCGATTTCGCCCACCTCGATTTCTCGGCGCTGCGGGTCTGCAACGGCGGCGGCATGGCAGTGCAGAAGCCCGTGGCCGACAAGTGGCGCCAGATCACCGGCGTGGCCATCATCGAAGGCTATGGCCTGTCCGAGACTTCGCCGGTGGCCACCTGCAACCGCGCCGACGGCACTGAATTCACCGGCAACATCGGCTTGCCCATTCCATCGACCGAGATCGCGATCGTCGACGACGAAGGCCGTCACATGGCGCCCGGCGAAGTCGGCGAGATCGCCATCCGCGGTCCGCAGGTGATGAGCGGCTACTGGAACCGCCCTGACGAAACCGCGAAGGTGATGACCGCGGACGGCTTCTTCCGCTCGGGCGACGTCGGCATCATGGACGCTGCCGGCTTCGTGAAGATCGTCGACCGCAAGAAGGACATGATTCTGGTCTCGGGCTTCAACGTCTATCCGAACGAGCTCGAAGGCGTGATCGCCGGCCATGAGGGCGTGCTCGAATGCGCCGTGGTGGGCGTGCCGGACGAGCATTCGGGCGAGGCGGTCAAG
>DDKG01000354.1:3168-11062 GCA_002339265.1 Massilia sp. UBA2604
CCCGGCGAAAGCCGCCCCGTCGGGCGGCTTTCGCGTTTTATTGGAACCAACAAGGAAGGCAGGACAGATGGACAAATTTTGGCTCTCGTCGTACGAGAACGGCGTGCCGACGGAAATCGATCCGACCCAGTACCGCTCGCTGACGCATTTGCTGGAGGAGGCGTTTCGCAAGTACGCCGACCGCAAGGCCTATGCCTGCATGGGCAAGTCCATCACGTTCGCGGAACTCGATGCGATGTCGCAGCGCATGGCGGCCTGGCTGCAGGCGCGCGGCCTGAAGCAGGGCGCGCGCGTGGCGATCATGCTGCCCAACGTGCTGCAGTATCCGGTGGCGCTGGCCGCCGTGCTGCGCGCCGGCTACGTGGTCGTCAACGTCAATCCGCTGTACACGCCGCGCGAGCTGCAGCACCAGCTGGTCGATTCGGGCGCCGAAGCGATCGTGGTGCTCGAGAACTTCGCCCACACGCTCGAGCAGGTGGTGCGCCAGACGAGCGTCAAGCACATCGTGCTCGCGACCATGGGCGACCTGCTGGGCGGCCTCAAAGGCACGCTGGTCAACCTGGTGGTGCGCAAGGTGAAGAAGATGGTGCCGGCCTATTCGCTGCCGGGCGCGGTCGGCTTCAACAAGGTGCTGGCCGACGGCGGGCGCGAGACGCTCAAGCCGGTGACCATCGGCCACGACGACATCGCCTTCCTGCAGTACACCGGCGGCACCACCGGCGTATCGAAAGGCGCGGTGCTGCTGCACCGCCACGTGATCGCCAACGTGCTGCAGAACGAAGCCTGGTTCGCCCCGACGCTGGCCAGGCTGAAGGCCGGCGAGCAGCCGCAGTTCGCCTGTGCGCTGCCGCTGTACCACATCTATGCGCTCACGGTCTGCGCGCTGCTCGGCCTGCGCATCGGCGGCATGAACCTGTTGATCCCGAACCCGCGCGACATCAAGGGCTTCATCAAGGAGCTGGGCGGCTACCGCATCAACATCTTCCCGGCCGTGAACACGCTGTACAACGGCCTGCTCAACAACGACGATTTCGCGAAGCTCGATTTCTCGGGACTGATGGTGTGCCCGGGCGGCGGCATGGCGGTGCAGAAGGCGGTGGCCGACAAGTGGCTCAAGACCACCGGCATCCCGATCGTCGAGGGCTACGGCCTGTCCGAGACCTCGCCGGTGGTGACCGCCAACCGCTGCGACATCACCGATTTCACCGGCACCATCGGCCTGCCGCTGCCGTCGACCGAGCTGCGCATCCTGGATGAAGCGGGCAACGAAGTCCCATTCGGCACGGCCGGCGAAATCGCCGTGCGCGGCCCGCAGGTGATGGCCGGCTACTGGCAGCGCGACGACGAGACGGCCAAGGTCATGACCGCAGACGGCTTCTTCAAGACCGGCGATATCGGCATCATGGACGACAAGGGCTATACCCGCATCGTCGACCGCAAGAAGGACATGATCCTGGTCTCGGGTTTCAACGTCTATCCGAACGAAGTGGAGGGCGTGGTGGCCGCGCACCCGGGCGTGCTCGAAGTGGCGTGCGTGGGCGTGCCCGACCAGAACTCGGGCGAGGCCGTGAAGCTGTACGTGGTGAAGAAGGACGCCGATCTCACCACCGAGCAGCTCAAGGAATTCTGCAAGGAGCAGCTGACCGGTTATAAACGGCCGAAGTTCATCGAGTTCCGCGAGACGCTGCCGAAGACCAACGTCGGCAAGATCCTGCGGCGCGAATTGCGCGACGAGAAGAAGAGCGCCTGATTGGCTTGCGCGTCAACTTGATCGTTTAACTCTGCACTCCCACGTCGTTCCCGCGCAGGCGGGAACCTAAGTTTGCCAGCGTAGCGATAACGCGAGCAGCCTTGGGTTCCCGCCTTCGCGGGAACGACGTTTTGGAGCTGACGATAAAGGAAGCTTACCGGTGCGCCACCAGCGATTCGAGCGGCGGCAGCTGGCGCGGCTTGCGGTCCGGGCCGGTGGCGACATAGGTCAGCGTCGCCTCGGTCACTTTCACCACTTCGGCCGCCAGGCGATTGCGCTCGGCGTACACCTCGACGAAGACCGTGACCGAGGTGTTGCCGACCTTGGTGATGTCGGCGTAGAACGACAGCAGGTCGCCCACGAACACCGGGTTCTTGAACAGGAAGGAGTTGACGGCGATGGTCGCCACGCGGCCGTTGGCGCGGCGGGTGGCTGGCAGCGAGCCGGCCAGGTCGACCTGGGCCATGATCCAGCCGCCGAACACGTCGCCGTACACATTGGCGTCGGACGGGGCGGGCATGACGCGCAGTTCTGGCATTTTGCCGGCCGGGAGGCGAACGGTGGTGGGCGTGGTGGGGGTGTTTTCGGGCGTGGTCATCGTGAATTCTCGGTAAAAGCTACAATCGACCCGAATTGAACCATAAATCGACAAGCCCCGTCATGCGCCGTAATTCCGCTCCACTTCCTCCCGACGCCACCGGCGTGCCCCGCAACGACTGGGCAACCCTCAAAACCCTGTTTCCCTACCTGTGGGTCTACAAGTGGCGGGTGATCGCCGCCATGGCGGCCCTGGTGGGCGCCAAGATGGCCAACGTCGGCGTGCCGCTGGTGCTCAAGAAGATCATCGACGGCCTGGCGATCGAGCCGGCGCACCCGCACGCGCTGCTGGTGCTGCCGCTTGGGCTGCTGGTCGGCTACGGCCTGCTGCGCCTGTCGATGACGGTCTTCACCGAACTGCGCGAGTTCCTGTTCGCGCGCGTGACCCAGCGCGCGGTGCGCACCATCGCCCTCAAGGTGTTCCGCCACCTGCATGCGCTGTCGCTGCGCTTCCACCTGAATCGCCAGACCGGCGGCATGACGCGCGACATCGAGCGCGGCACGCGCGGCGTCAATTCGCTCATCCAGTATTCGCTGTTTAACATCTTGCCGACCCTGGTCGAGATCACGCTGGTGCTCGTCTACCTGGTGTTCAACTACGATATCTGGTTCACCATCATCACGGCGGTGGCGCTGGTGTCCTACATCACCTTCACGGTGGTCGTGACCGAGTGGCGCACCCACTTCCGGCGCACGATGAACGAGCTGGAGTCGAAGGCCAGTACCCGCGCGATCGACTCGCTGCTCAACTACGAGACAGTGAAGTACTTCGGCAACGAGGACTACGAGGCGCGGCGCTATGACGAAGGCCTCAAGAACTACGAGAACGCCGGCGTGCGCTCGCAGACCTCGCTGTCCTTCCTGAATACCGGCCAGTCCCTGATCATCGCCACCGCCGTCACGCTCATCCTGTGGCGCGCGACCGAGGGCGTGATTGCCGGCACCATGAGCCTGGGCGACCTGGTGCTGGTCAATACCTTCATGATCCAGCTATACCTGCCGCTCAACTTCCTGGGCGTGATCTACCGCGAGATCAAGCAAAGCCTGGCCGACATGGAGCGCCTGTTCGGCCTGCTGGACCAGAACCGCGAAGTGGCCGACAGTCCGAAGGCCCAGCCGCTCGTGACGCAAGGCGCCGAGGTCGCGTTCTCGCACGTGGAGTTCAGCTACGAAAGCAAGCGGCAGATCCTGTTCGATGTCGATTTCACCATCCCCGCCGGGACCACGACCGCGGTGGTGGGGCATAGCGGCTCGGGCAAGTCGACCCTGTCGCGGCTGTTGTTCCGCTTCTACGACGTGAACGGGGGCGCGATCCGTATCGATGGCCAGGACCTGCGCGACATCACCCAGGAATCGCTGCGCGCCGCGATCGGCATCGTGCCGCAGGACACGGTGCTCTTCAACGACACCATCGAATACAACATCGCTTATGGGCGTCCCGGCGCCAGCCGCGAGGATATCGTGGCGGCCGCGCGCGCGGCGTCGATCCACGATTTCATCGAGAGCCTGCCGGACGGGTACGGGAGCATGGTGGGCGAGCGCGGCCTGAAGCTGTCGGGCGGCGAGAAGCAGCGGGTGGCGATCGCGCGCACGCTATTGAAGGATCCGGCGATCCTGATCTTCGACGAGGCCACGTCGGCCCTCGATTCGCGCTCGGAGCAGGCGATCCAGGCGCAGCTGAAGGAAATCGCGAAGAACCGCACGACCCTGGTGATCGCACACCGCCTGTCGACGATCGCCGATGCGCAGCAGATCATCGTGCTCGACCACGGCAGAATCGTCGAGCGCGGCACGCATGGCTCGTTGCTGGCGGCGCAGGGCCTGTATGCGCAGATGTGGGAACGGCAGCTGGCGCGGCCGGATGAGGATGTGGCGTCGCCGCCGTTGGAACTGGATGCGCAGCAGGTGCCACAGGATGAGCACCACCTGCCTTGAAACGTCGTTACCTCCACTGGAGGTAACGACTTCCCGCGCAGGCGGGAACCCAAGTGTGCATGCATGCCGGTGCTATTTGCAGCACCACGACGCCGAGGACTTGGGTTCCCGCCTGCGCGGGAACGACGTGCCGGCGTTTGTGGCTGACTCGATCAATACGTATAAAACATCCGCTGAATCTCCCTGGTGCTGGTCGTCTTTGTCAAGGCCAGCATCAGGAGAATGCGCGCCTTCTGCGGGCTCAGGGTATCGGCCACCACGAAATCCAGCGCGTCGTCATTGGCCTCGCCATTGCGCGCCACGATGCCCTGGCCGACGCGGCTCGCACGCACGACCACGACGCCATCCTTGCGCGCCTTGACCAGCGCCGGCTTCGTCCTTGCCGGCAGGCTGCCATTGCCCACGCCAGCATGCACCAGCCCCCTGGCGCCGGCCGCGACCAGCGCATTCACCGCCACGTCGCCCACGTTCGCATACGCATAGGCCACGTCGACCTGCGGCAGCCCATCCAGCTTGGTCACGTCGAACTCGGTGTCCAGCGTATGGTTGCGCACCACGTTGCGATAGAAGAACGGCTTGCCGCCCTGGATGTAGCCGATCACGCCCAGTTCCGACGTGCGGAAGGTGTCGGTCGTAGTGGTGTTGGCCTTGGTGACGTCGCGCGCCGAGTGGATCTGATCGTTCATCGCGACCAGCACGCCGCGCCCGGCGGCCTCCGGCGTGCCGGCCAGGCGCACTGCGTTGTACAGGTTGATCGGGCCGTCGGCCGACAGCGCCGTCGACGGCCGCATCGAACCGACCAGCACCACCGGCTTCTTGCTCTTGACCACCAGGTGCAGGAAATAGGCCGTCTCTTCCAGCGTGTCGGTGCCGTGGGTGATCACGATGCCGTCCACGTTCGGCTGCGCCAGCAGCACGTTGACGCGCTTGGCCAGCTGCAGCCATTGCGCGTCGCCGATGTTTTCGCTGGCAATCTGGAACACCTGTTCGCCGGTGACGTTGGCCACCTTCGCGATCTCGGGCACCGCCGCGATCAGCGACTGCACGCCGACGGTGGCGGCGGTGTAGCCGACCGTGGTGGTGCTGGTGGCGCCGGTGCCGGCGATGGTGCCGCCGGTGGCGAGGATGGTCACGTTCGGCAGCTTTGCCGCATTGTTGACAGATTCGGCTTGCACGGCCGCCGCGAACATGAACATGAAGCCGCACAGCATGGCGCGCACGGCTTGGGGGAACTGCTTGGACATCTTGCTACTACCTTTCTAAAACTGGCGGGACGCCCTGGAAATCAGGGCTTCTTGTACACCACGCCATCCTTCATCACAAACTTGACCTGCTCGAGCACCTTCACGTCTTTCAACGGGTCGCCTTCGACCGCGATGATGTCGGCCGCGAAGCCGGCGTCGATCGCGCCCAGGCGTTTCGGCTGGTCGAGCAGGTTGGCCGCGTTCACGGTCGCCGAGCGGATCGCGTCGATCGGCGTCATGCCCGCTTCGACCATATAGCCGAACTCCTTCGCGTTGTCGCCGTGCGGGAACACGCCGGCGTCGGTGCCGAAGGCGATCTTCACGCCGGCCTTGTAGGCGCGGCCGAAGGTGGCCTGCAGCTGAGGACCGATCGCGGCCGCTTTCGGACGCACCAGGGCGGAATAATAATTCGGTTCCTTCGCCTTGTCCGCCACGTAGCGGCCGGCCGAGATGGTCGGCACGTACCAGCCGCCGCCCTTCTTGAACAGTGCGATGACCTCATCGTCCATCAGGGTGCCGTGCTCGATCGAGTCGACGCCGACGCGCAGCGCGCGCTTCATGCCTTCGGCGCCGTGGGCGTGGGCGGCGACGCGGAAGCCGTAATCCCTGGCGGTGCTGACCACGGCGCGCAGCTCGTCCTCGGTGTACTGCGAGTTGTGGCCGCTGGCGGCCTGGCTCAGGACGCCGCCGGTGGCGGTGACCTTGATCAGGTCGGCGCCATCCTTGTAGCGGGTGCGCACTGCCTGGCGCGCTTCCTCGGGGCTGTTGAGTACACCTTCGGTCGGGCCGGGCGTGCCGATCTTCTCGGACAGGAAATGCGACAGGTTGTTGGTCGGGTCGGCATGGCCGCCGGTGGTGGCCAGCGATTTACCGGCGGTGAACATGCGCGGGCCCGGCACTTCGCCGGCGGCGATGGCGCGCTTGAGCGAGATGTTCAGGTTGTCCGACGCGCCCAGGTCGCGCACCGTGGTGAAGCCGGCCATCAGCGTGCGCTCGGCATACTTCACCGAACGATAGGCCATGTCGGCCGGATTGGCGGCCAGGCGGTCGCGGTAGGCGTCGACCGCCGGCTGGGTTTCGCTGGTCAGGTGCACGTGCATGTCGATCAGGCCCGGCAGGCAGCTGTGGCGCGAGAGATCGATATTGCCAGGAGCTTGCGTCATCGGCCCCACGGACACGATGCTGCCGTTCTCGATCACGATGCTGACGCGCTCGCGCCAGGCGCCTTTCTGGACGTCCAGCAGCCGGCCGCAGTCGACCGTCTGGGTGGCGGCGTGCGCGCTGTTCAGGGCCAGCAGCATGCCGGCGGCAACCAGTTGTTTCATCTCTCGCTCCCTTTTCTCGTTATTGACGCTAAAAAAAAGGCCCTCCATCGCTGGAAGGCCTTGGTACTACAGGTAGCCGTCCGCCACTGTCATTTCAGCGGCGAGACGGCGGGTTCCTTGTTGGGTTCTCCCAAATCTCCCTCCCACTTGGCGACGACGGCGGTGGCGATGCCGTTGCCGATCACGTTGGTGGCCGAGCGCGCCATGTCCAGGAAGTGGTCGATCGCCAGCAGCAGCAGCAGGCCCGCTTCGGGGATGTCGAACTGGTTCAGGGTGGCGGCGATGACGACCAGCGAGGCGCGCGGCACGCCGGCCATGCCTTTCGAGGTCAGCATCAGCACCAGCATCATGGTGATCTGGGTGCCCAGCGACAGTTCGATGCCGTAGGCCTGGGCGATGAAGACGGCCGCGAAGGTGCAGTACATCATCGAGCCGTCCAGGTTGAACGAGTAGCCGATCGGCAGCACGAACGAGGCCAGGCGGTTCTTGACGCCGAAGCGCTCCAGGCTTTCCAGGGTTTTCGGGAAGGCGGCTTCGGACGAGGCGGTCGAGAAGGCCAGCACGGTCGGGCCGCGCAGCTCGGAGATCAGACGCAGGATGCGCGGGCCGATCACGGCCATGCCGATGCCGATCAGGACCACCCACAGCAGCGCGATGCCGAAGTAGAACTGGGCCATGAAGATGCCGTAGGTCGACAGCACGCCCAGGCCGCTCTTGGCGATGATGCCGGCCACCGCCGCGAACACCGCGATCGGGGCGAAGTTCATCACGTAGCCGGTCAGCTTGAGCATGACGTGGGCGACGCCGTCGATGGCGTCGATCATCGGCGTGGCGCGCGCGCCGACGGCGGCGGCTGCGGTGCCGAAGAACACCGAGAACACCACGATCTGCAGGATCTCGTTTTTCGCCATGCCGTCGACGATCGAGGTCGGGATCAGGTGGGTGATGAAGTCCTTCATCGTCAGGCTGCCGCTGGTGATGCCCGACGTCGCGTCGACCGGCGGCATCATGCCGGCGGCGAACAGCGCGTCGCCCGGACGGAA
>DDKG01000030.1 GCA_002339265.1 Massilia sp. UBA2604
GGCGGCAGCATGTCGATCCAGCCAACCGAGCCGGCGCGTGCGCGTTCGTAGGCGGCTGCCGTCTCAAGGGAGGCGTCGCGCCGGCCCGGCAGGTGCAGGACGGTGGCGTCGATGCCGGCCTCGGCAAGGTTGGCGGCCGCTTCGAGGGCATCGCCGCCATTGTTGCCGGGGCCGGCCAGCACCAGCACCGGGCGGTCGCGCCGGTCGCCCAGCAGTTCGAAGGCGAAGTTTGCGGCGGCCTTGCCGGCGCGCTGCATCAGCGTGCCCGGCGCCAGGCCGGCGTAGGCAGCTTGTTCGATGGTGCGCAATTGTGCGACCGTGTAAAGATGTCGTTCCATGCTCGTATGTACTCGTAAAGGGCAGGTTTTATTGTCGTGCATTTCCGCCAACGTTGTCGCGCCGTCCGATCTACAATAGGCGCTTCAACCGTTACAGCAGGAGCAAGGCATGGATTGGCAGTTCTGGATCGACCGAGGCGGCACCTTCACTGACATCGTGGCGCGGCGCCCGGATGGGCAACTCGTCACGCACAAGTTGCTGTCCGAGAATCCTGAACAGTACCGCGACGCGGCCGTGGCGGGCATCCGCCACCTGCTGGGTGTGGCGTATGGCGAACCGCTGCCGGCGGCCAGCGTCGAAGCCGTGAAGATGGGCACCACGGTGGCCACCAATGCGCTGCTCGAGCGCAAGGGCGAGCCGACGGCGCTTGCCATCACGCGCGGCTTTCGCGACGCGTTGCGCATCGCCTACCAGAACCGGCCGCGCCTGTTCGACCGCCACATCGTGCTGCCCGAGCTGCTGTATGCACAGGTGATCGAGATCGACGAGCGCATGGGCGCGCACGGCGACGTCGTGCTGCCGCTCGATGAAGCCACTGCGCGCGCAGGCCTGCAGCAAGCCTTCGACGCCGGCCTACGCTCGCTGGCGATCGTGTTCATGCACGGCTATCGCCACACCTTTCATGAGGCGGCGGTGGCGCGCATCGCGCGCGAAATCGGCTTTACGCAAGTGTCGGTCTCGCACGAAGTCAGCCCGATGATGAAGCTGGTGGCGCGCGGCGACACCACGGTCGTCGACGCCTACCTGTCGCCGATCCTGCGCCGCTACGTCGACCAGGTGGCGGGCGAGCTGCCGGGCGTGAACCTGCAGTTCATGCAATCCAACGGCGGCCTGACCGATGCGCGCGCCTTCCAGGGCAAGGACAGCATCCTGTCCGGCCCGGCGGGCGGCATCGTCGGCATGGTGCGCGCCAGCCGGCTGGCCGGCTTCGAGCGCGTGATCGGCTTCGACATGGGCGGCACCTCTACCGACGTATCCCATTTCTCGGGCGAGTTCGAAAGGGTGTTCGAGACCCAGGTCGCCGGCGTGCGCATGCGCGCGCCGATGATGAGCATCCATACCGTGGCCGCCGGCGGCGGCTCGATCCTGCACTTCGACGGCAGCCGCTATCGCGTGGGGCCGGACAGTGCCGGGGCGAATCCAGGTCCGGCGAGCTACCGCCGTGGCGGGCCGCTCGCGGTCACCGACTGCAACGTCATGCTGGGCAAGGTCCAGCCGAACTACTTCCCGCGCCTGTTCGGCCCTGGCGGCGACGAGGCGCTCGACCACGAGGCCGTGCGTGCGCGCTTCGACGAGATGGCCGACCAGATCGGCGCCGCGACCGGCGAACGTCCTGCGCCGGAGGCCGTGGCCGAAGGTTTCATTCAGATCGCGGTCGGCAATATGGCTAATGCGATCAAGCAGATCTCGGTGCAGCGCGGCCACGATGTCACCGACTATGCGCTGACCAGCTTTGGCGGCGCGGGCGGCCAGCATGCCTGCCTGGTGGCCGACGCGCTGGGCATGAAGACGGTGTTCATCCATTCGCTGGCCGGCGTGCTGTCGGCCTACGGCATGGGCCTGGCCGACCAGACCGCGATGCGCGAACAGGCGGTGGAAGAAAAGCTGTCGGATGCGGCGCTCGATGCGCTGGCGTCGCGCCTGTCGGCATTGGGCGAGGCGGCGCGCGGCCAGTTGCTGCAGCAGGGCGTGGAGCCAGGTCGCATCGCCCTGGTCGAACGCGTGCACCTGCGTTACGAGGGCACCGATTCGGCGCTGGTCGTGCAGTTCGACGACGTGGCCTCCATGCAGGCGCAATTCGAGCAGGCGTATAAACGCCGCTATTCCTTCCTGATGCCGTCGCGGGCGCTGATTGTCGAAGCGGTGTCGGTGGAAGCGGTCGGCCAGTCCGATGCGCCGCCGGAACAGCCAGCGAGCGCAATGACGCAGGATGCGGCACCGGCGCCGCAAGAAACCGTGCGCATGTACAGCGGAGCGCAATGGCATGAGACGGGCATCTATGCCTGCCGCACGCTGCAGCCGGGCCATGTGGTACGTGGGCCGGCCATCATTGCCGAAGACAACGCGACCACGATCGTGGAGCCGGGCTGGCAGGCGCAGGTCACGAGCTACAACCACTTGGTGCTGCAGCGAGTGGAAGCGCTGCCCGAACGGCGCGCGATCGGCACGACGGCCGATCCGGTGATGCTGGAGATTTTCAATAACCTGTTCATGTCGATCGCCGAGCAGATGGGGCTGCGGCTGCAGAATACGGCCTATTCCGTGAACATCAAGGAACGCCTGGACTTTAGCTGCGCGATCTTCGATCACGACGGCAACCTGGTGGCGAATGCGCCGCACATGCCGGTGCACCTGGGCTCGATGGGCGAAAGCATCAAGACCGTGATGCGCGAGAACGCGGGCCGCATGCGCTCGGGCGACGTGTACGTGCTCAACGATCCGTACAACGGCGGCACTCACTTGCCGGACGTGACCGTGATTTCGCCGGTGTTCGACGAGGCCGGCAACGACATATTGTTCTATGTGGGTTCGCGCGGCCATCACGCCGACATCGGCGGCACCACGCCGGGCTCGATGCCGCCCGACTCTGACCACATCGAGCAAGAGGGCGTGTTGATCAACAACTTCAAGCTGGTCGACGGCGCCGACGGCATCCTGCGCGAGGCCGAGGCGCGCGCCATGCTGCAAGGCGCGCGCTACCCGGCGCGCAATCCGGACCAGAACATGGCCGACCTGCGCGCCCAGGTGGCCGCGAACCAGAAGGGCGTCGAGGAGCTGCGCAAGATGGTGGCGCACTTCGGCCTGGACGTCGTGCGCGCCTACATGGGCCATGTGCAGGACAACGCCGAGGAGGCGGTGCGGCGCGTGATCTCGGCGCTCAAGGACGGCAGCTTCCACTACGAGCTCGATAACGGCGCCCACATCGACGTTGCGATCCGGGTCGACCAGGCCACGCGCAGCGCGGAGGTCGATTTCACCGGTACGTCGGGCCAGCTGCCGAACAACTTCAATGCGCCTTCGAGCGTGTGCATGGCGGCGGTGCTGTACGTGTTCCGCACGCTGGTGGAGGACGAGATTCCGCTCAATGCCGGTTGCCTGAAACCGCTGAAGGTCATCATTCCGCCGGGCTCCATGCTCAACCCGCATTATCCGGCCTCGGTGGTATCGGGGAACGTCGAGACCTCGACCTGCATCACCAACGCGCTGTACGGCGCGCTGGGCGTGATGGCGGCGGCGCAGGGCACGATGAACAACTTCACCTTCGGCAATGCCCGCTACCAGTATTACGAGACCATCTCGGGCGGCTCGGGCGCGGGTGAAGGGTTCAATGGCACCGACGTCGTGCAGACGAATATGACCAACTCGCGGCTGACCGACCCAGAGATCCTGGAGTTCCGCTTCCCGGTGCGGCTGGAGAGCTACGAGATCCGGCACGGATCGGGCGGGGCGGGGCGCTGGCATGGCGGCAATGGCGGCGTGCGCAAGGTGCGCTTCCTCGAGCCGATGACGGCGGCGATCCTGTCGAACAATCGGATTCACGCGCCGTTCGGGATGGCCGGTGGGGAATCGGCCGAGCGTGGACGCAACCGGGTCGAACGTGCCGGCGGCCAGGTCGAGGAGCTGGGCCATATCGGCAAGACCGACATGGACGTGGGCGACGTGTTCGTCATCGAGACGCCGGGCGGGGGCGGCTACGGGGAGCCTGCCTGAGCCGACACTAGCCCTCTGCTCAGCGGTGCCGGTGACCGTGGCCGCGGCCGTGACCTACATGATGGCGCCCGCCATGGCCGCCATGGTGGCCACGCCAATGATGGCCACCGTGGCCGCGGCCATGGTAATGGCCGTGCCCATAGTGGCGCGGGCCGCGGTCGTAGTACGAGAATCCCAGGCCGAGCGTCACTGGCGGATAGGCGTAGGCAGGCCTGCTGTAGGGATAGCCGCCGTAATAGGAGTAGGCCGGATAGCTGGAGTAGCCGTAAGCAGGCGCATACGTGCCGTCGTAGGCCGCATAGGGAGGCCCGTAGGCCACGCAGCCCTGGAGACCGCATGCCAGCAATAGCGAAAGGGTCAGGCGTTTCGCCGCGCCTTTGATCTGCAGGTTCATGGCAGACCCTCATCGGGGGACGATGATTCATTCTAGTCTCGCGCCAGGGCGGCGTCGGTGGCGGATTTGTAAGGAATTGCTACGACGCGACCAGCATGTGTCACGGCCTGCGCGACCCCTGACGCTGGCTAGGCAGTGGCGATACCATACTTCCTGCGCGCCGCCTGATACTCATCAACCAGCGCCGCCAGCCTCGGATGCTGCGCATCCTGCGCCCGAATCCCATCCAGCAGCGTCGCGGCCTGATCGCCCAGCGGGTGATCCCACCCCAGCTCGTTCACCTGGCGCAGGATGCCGCCGGCCGTGGCCACCATCACCTGCAGGTTGTTCGGCGCGATGTGCAGCGCCTCGAGCAGGGTCTGCACGGCGCCGCGCACGTCGCCCATATTGCGCTTCTCGTCGGCCACGCCGAGCAGGATCTGCGCCTGCGCCCGCAACTGCTGGCCCATGCCCTCGAGCATGTCGGTGCGGCCGGCGTTGACGAACACGTGCATCGCCTGGTCGACCGAGACGCCGCTCTGCGCATCGTTCATCACGCTCATCATGACGCTCGAGGCCTGTTCGTCCAGCTGATGATCCAGGCACGCCTTGGCCAGGTCCATCCGCAGGCCGGGCGAGGTCGCGCCGCCGGCGCGTACCGCCGTCACCGCCGCCTGCAGCTCGGCCACCGCGGCGCCGGCGTTGCCGCTCTTGTCGAGCACGAGCGAATTGGCATAGGCGCGGCAGGCGTCGGCCGCAGGATTGCCGCGCATCGAGCGCTCCAGGTCGCGCACCACGCCGGTCGCGCCGAGCAGGTCGTCGCGCACGACCAGCGCCTTGACCAGGTTGACGTGGTCTTCGGGATTGCGGAACTCGGAATAACGGGCCTTGGTCACGACCTGGCGGAACGACTTTTCGGCACCCTCGGAGTCGCCTGCCGCCATCGCCACCTCGCCGAGCTTGCGCAGGCGGCGCACCACGTGCGGCGAGATCGCCACCGCGTCTTCGAGCACCTTCTTGGCCAGCTCCGCCTCGTTGCTCGCCTCCAGGCAGCGCGCCAGCAGGTCGTAGCCCGCCATCAGGCGCGGATTGGCGACCAGCAGCTCTTCGAGGATGGTGCGGGCGTCGTCGACCTGGTCGAGGGCGAACAAGGCGCGCGCCATGCCCAGCGCGGCCCAGCCGAGGGGGCGGTCCAGCAGGACTTCGCGGTAGACCGCCGCGGCCTCGTGGTGTTCGTTCAGGCTCGTGTGCAGCTCGGCGCGGATGCGGGCGAAGTCGGCGGCGTAGCGCGGCTGCGCGCCAGCGCCGTCGCGGCAGGCGGCGATCGCCTCGCGCGTCTTGCCCTGGGCCGCAAGCTGCCAGGCTGGGAGCAGGGCGGCGCGGCTGGCCAAAGCGCGCTTGATGCGGCCGCTGAGCATCTCGACGGTGAAGGGCTTGAGGACGTAGTCGGTCGGCGTCAGCTCGGCCGCGCTTACCACCTTGTCGTAGATGCCTTCGGAGGTGAGCATGATGAAGATCGTGGAAGCCGAGATCAGGCGATGGTGGCGCAGGTCTTCCAGCAGCTGCTGGCCGTCCTGGCTTTCGCCGCTGCCGCCGGCCAGGTCGTACTCGCACAGGATGACGTCGTAGGCGCGCCGCTGCAGCTGGCGGATCGCGGTGTTGGCATTGATCGCATACTCGACCTTGCCGATGCCCGCCAGGTTCAGCATGTTCTGCAGGCTGGTGCGCATTCCCGGATTAGGGTCGACTACCAGCACTGCCAGGTTTCCATTTTCTTGCATCGTCGCTCTCGTCGTGGCCATGTGGGGCGCCGGCATGGGCAGCCAAATATTGTCTACCATAAAGATACCGGCAAGTTTCAATTCAATCAAGGAAACTGCAATGTCATATTGTCAGCCAGGAGGCGGCCCGACCCATAGTGCAACACTGTATAATAACGGGCTATCTTCCACCCTAGCAGCCACGCTGCATCAACGACTGTCCAAGCCATGTTGATTCTGCCGGGTTCCAATGCCCTGTCCGCCTTCCGTAGCCAACGCCTCCTGAGCCAACTGCAAGCCGTCGCCCCGTCGATCGCCGCCGTCCAGGGACGCTTCTACCACTTCATCGACACCAGCGCGCCGCTGAGCACCGACGATACCCAGCGTCTATCGGCCATGCTCACCTACGGCGAGCCTGCGCTGGAAACGCTGTACGAGGGCGTGACCGAGGAGTTCTTCGTCATTCCCCGCCTGGGCACGATTTCGCCCTGGGCTTCGAAGGCGACCGACATCGCCCACAACTGCGGCATGCTGCATGTGCACCGCATCGAGCGCGGCGTCGGCTACACCGTGGTGCTCAAGAGCGGCATCCTGGGCAGCAGCATCGGCGCCGCCAAGAAGCTCACCACGGAAGAACTGGAAGCCGTCAGCGCGCTGCTGCACGACCGCATGACCGAATCGGTGCTGCGCAGCGCCGACGATGCCCAGCACCTGTTCAACGAACTCGAAGGCAAGCAGCTGGAAAGCATCGACGTGCTGGGTGCGGGCCGCGACGCGCTGGTGCGCGCCAACACGGAACTCGGCCTGGCGATGTCGGAAGACGAAGTCGACTACCTGCATGACGCCTTCACCAAGGCGCAGCGCAACCCGACCGACGTCGAACTGATGATGTTCGCCCAGGCCAACAGCGAACACTGCCGCCACAAGATCTTCAACGCCGACTGGATCATCGACGGCGTCAAGCAAGACAAGTCCTTGTTCGGCATGATCAAGAACACCCACCAGCTGAATCCGCGCGGCACCGTGGTGGCCTACAGCGACAACTCGTCGATCATCGAAGGCGCCACCGTCACCCGCTTCTTCCCGCGCGACGGCCAGGAGTACGGCGCGTCGACCGAGCTGACGCACACCCTGATGAAGGTGGAGACCCACAACCACCCGACCGCGATCTCGCCATTCCCGGGCGCCTCGACCGGCGCCGGCGGCGAGATCCGCGACGAGGGCGCGACCGGCCGCGGCGCCAAGCCGAAGGCGGGCCTGACCGGCTTCACGGTGTCGAACCTCCTGCTGCCGGACGCCCAGCGTCCATGGGAAAACGCGTCGGACGTCACCAGGGGCGAACGCTCCGAAGCGATCTACGGCAAGCCGGAGCGCATCGCTTCGCCGCTGCAGATCATGATCGACGGTCCGATCGGCGGCGCCGCCTTCAGCAATGAATTCGGCCGTCCGGTCCTGGGCGGCTATTTCCGCGCCTACGAGCAGAACGTCGGCGCCGCCAACGCGGTCTACGGCTATCACAAGCCCATCATGATTGCCGGCGGCATCGGCAACATCTCGGCCAAGCACACGCACAAGGACGAGATCCCGGTCGGCAGCCTGCTGATCCAGCTGGGCGGCCCGGGCATGCGCATCGGCATGGGCGGCAGCGCCGCTTCGTCGATGGCCACCGGCACCAACACCGCCGACCTGGACTTCGACTCGGTCCAGCGCGGCAATCCGGAGATGGAACGCCGGGCGCAGGAAGTCATCAACGGCTGCTGGCAG
>DDKG01000028.1:0-5682 GCA_002339265.1 Massilia sp. UBA2604
TGATCGGCAAGACCGCGCATACCGACTGCTTCAACTGGGGCTACGACCCGCAGCACTTCAATGCGGTCGAGGGCAGCTACGCCAGCGACCCGCAGGATGGCGCGCGCCGCATCGTCGAGTTCCGCGAGATGGTGATGAACCTGCACAAGGCCGGCCTGCGCGTCGGCACGGACGTCGTCTACAACCACACCTTCATCGCCGGCCAGGAAGAAAAATCGATCCTCGACCGCGTGGTGCCGGGCTACTACCACCGCCTGGATGCGAAAGGCGGCATCGAGACCTCGACCTGCTGCTTCAACACGGCCACCGAGAACACGATGATGGCCAAGCTGATGATCGACTCGTCGGTGCTGTGGACCCGCCACTACAAGATCGATTCCTACCGCTTCGACCTGATGGGCCACCAGCCGCGCGCCGCGATGGAGCGCCTGCAGAAGGAAGTCGACCAGGCCGCGGGCCGCCACGTGCAACTGATTGGCGAGGGCTGGAACTTCGGTGAGGTGCAGGACGGCGCGCGCTTCGTGCAGGCCTCGCAGCTGTCCCTGAACGGCACCGGCATCGGCACCTTCAGCGACCGCGCGCGCGACGCCGTGCGCGGCGGCTCGCCTGGCGACTCGGGCGAGATCGTCATCCGCCAGCAGGGCTATATCAACGGCCTGGTGTACGACCCGAACGCGCTGGGTAGAGAAGCCAAGCCTGCCGATCTGCTGCGCACGGCCGACCTGATCCGCGTTGGCCTGGCCGGCTCGGTACGCAGCTATCCGATGCAGACCTTCGACGGCAAGGTGCGCCAGCTGCAGGACATCGTCTACGGCGGTAATCAACCGGCCGGCTATGCCAGCCAGCCGGCGGAGGCCGTGAACTACGTCGAGAACCACGACAACCAGACCCTGTACGACATCAACGCCCTCAAGCTGCCGGTGGCCACCAGCGCCAACGAGCGCGCGCGGGTGCAGGTGCTGGGCATGGCGATCAACGCCTTCAGCCAGGGCGTGGCGTATTACCACGCCGGCATCGACGTGCTGCGCTCGAAGTCCCTGGACCGCAACAGCTTCAATTCGGGCGACTGGTTCAACCGTCTCGACTGGACCTACCAGGACAACTTCTTCGGCACCGGTTTGCCGCCCGCCGCCGACAATGCCAAGGACTGGCCGCTGTTCAAACCGCTGCTGGCCAATGCCGCGCTCAAGCCCGCCCCTGCCGACATCGTGTTCGCGCGCGACGCCTTCCGCGACCTGCTGCAGATCCGCTCAAGCTCCACGCTGCTGCGCCTGCGCACGACCGAGGACATCAACGCCCGCCTGCGCTTCTTCAACACCGGCCCGGAGCAGGTGCCGACCGTGCTGGCGGCCTGGATCGACGGCAAGGATTATCCCGGCGCGAACTTCGCCGGCCTGGGCTACCTGGTGAACGTGGACACGAAGGCGCACACCATCGACGCCACGCTCCTGCGCGGCAAGAAGCTGCGCCTGCATCCGGTGCATACCGCGGCCGGCGCAGCCGACGCGCGCGCGCAAGAGGCGCGCTTCGACGGCGCCCGCGGCACGTTCACGGTGCCGGCGCGTACCGCCGTGGTGTTTGTGGAGTAAAAAAAATCGGGGTCAGGTCTGACATTCGGACACGGCCTCGACAATCACCAGGAGTCAACTGGGTTGGCCTGGGCTTTCGAGAACTGTAACGAGCTTCTTAAAGGCTGAGTTCGTGTCCGAATGTCATATCTGACCCCGGTTTTATGGGCGATCAGGCCGCGGCTTCGAGCGCCAGCGTGTCGGCCAGCCGGGCGATGGCGAAGGTGTTGCGGCCCATCCGCTTGGCTTCGTACAGCGCGCCGTCGGCAAGCTCACTGATCGCCTGCGCCGTGACGCCCGGCGCGTCGGCCAGGCCGACGCCGATGGTGGCGCCCACGGGAATCGCATGGCTGCCGACCACGAACGGCGCTTCCATCGCCTGCATGATCTTCTTGGCCACCAGCTCGACGTCGCGCGGCGAGCCTACTTCGTCGAGCAGCACCGTGAATTCGTCGCCGGCCAGGCGCGCCACCAGGTCGGAGCTGCGCACCACGTTGCGCACGCGCCGCGCGAACTCCACCAGCACCATGTCGCCCACCGCGTGGCCGTGGCTGTCGTTGATCTGCTTGAAGTGGTCGATGTCCAGGTACAGCAGGGCAAACGGCCGCTCGCGCTGCGGCGCGCGCTGCACCGCCGCCTGCAGCGCCAGCTCGAACTGGCGCCGGTTCGGGATGCCGGTCAGCGCGTCGGTGTGCGCCAGCGCGTGCAGGTTACGCTCGTGCATGCGCGCCGCGGTGGCGTCGGTGGTCAGGATGTAGACGCCGACCACCTGGCCGTCGCGCAGGTGCGGCAGGAAGGTCGAGTGCACGATGCGGATGTGCTTCTTGCGCACGATGTCGTGCTCGCACTGCGAGGCCTTGCCGGCCCAGGCATCCTTCAGGGCTTCCTGCTGCTGCGACCAGTACTCTTCGCCGAAGGCCTCGACCATGGTCTGGCCCACCACCTGCTCGGGCGCCTTGCCCAGCCAGGACTGGTGCACCGCGTTGGCGAACACATAACGGTGGTCCTGGTCGAGATGCGCGATCAGCACCGGCAGGTTGTCGGTGATCGTGCGCAGCCGCTCCTCGCTCTCGCCCAGCCGGTCCTTCGACGCCTTCAGTTCGGTGATGTCCTTCATTGCCACCACCGCGCCGAGGGTCTTGCCCTGGGCATTGCGCAGCGGGCGGCCGCTGGCCATCAGCGTGTAGGCGGCGCGGCCGTGCGGCGCGATCACCATCGCCCCGTCGCGCACCACTTCGCCCGTGAGCGCGCGCACCAGCGGCACCTCCTCCGTCGCCATCGGCGTGCGGCCGTCGGCCTGGTACAGCGAGTAGTAACGCGGCCATTCGCCTGGCGCCACCGCCTTGAGGTCGAGGCCATGGAAATCGCGCGCGGTGCGGTTGAACAGCGTCAGGCGGCCGTCGGCGTCGCAGGCGACCACGCCGACGTCGATCGACTCCAGGACCGCATCCAGCAGCTCCTGCTTCTCTTCCAGCTGCTGGCGGATGCGCATCGATTCGGCCACCCGCTCTTCCAGCTCGGCGGTGCGGGACGCGATGCGGCCTTCGAGTTCGGTGTTGAGCGACTTGAGCGCCTGCTCGGCGAGCACGCGTGCCATCACCGCCTTCATGTGATTCAGTTCGGATTCGACCAGCCCGGCCAGGTCCTTGAGCACCTGGCGCTCCTCGATGCCGAAGCTGCGCGGCGCGCGGTCGATGATGCACAGCGTGCCCACCGCCTGGCCGTCGCTGTACACCGGCTGCCCGGCGTAGAAGCGGATGTGCGGCTCGCCCGTCACCAGCGGGTTGGCGGCGAAGCGCGGATCGAGCGCCGCATCTTCCACCACCAGCATCTCGCACGCCTGCACCGCATGGCTGCAGAACGAGATCGAGCGCGGCGTCTCCTGCGCTTCGAGCCCGGTGCGCGACTTGAACCACTGACGGTCGGCGTCGACCAGCGAGACGAGCGCGATCGGCACCCCGAAGGTCATCGCGGCGAGCCGGGTGTAGCGGTCGAAGCGCGACTCGGCGGGCGTGTCGAGGACTTCAAGCTCGGCCAGCGCGGCGAGGCGGGCCTGTTCGGTGTGTGCGTAGGTGACGATGATGGTGCTCTTCCAAATACCGGTTCAGGGGCGGCGGGTCGAGGCCGGGAGATGCGGGACGCCGGGAACGGGGGCGGCCACGGCGGAATCTTACATTGGGTTCCTAGCGGAAACTACTGTTTCCGCCGAGAGCGTTGCGTGGCGCAGACGCTTTTACTCATTGACCGAAGGATCGTCCATACAAATATGTCGAAAGATTTCCATACGGCATTATTTAGCCGCAGTTCGGATACTTTTAATGGCTTTTTGTGCATCGACGGCGGCGCGTCCCGTCGCCGGATCGTCGGCAAATACCGCGTCCACGCCAGCCTCCAGGTAGGCCCGGATCTCGCCCGCCGCATCGCCGCGTTGGCTGGGCGAAGCGATGGGTGCGGAGCGCATGCCGGCTGGCAGGAAGGGATTCTCGGGCCGCATGGTCCACACGTGGACCGCCAGCCCGGCGCCGCGCGCATCCTGGACGAAGCTTGTCGCCGCACCAAGTTCGCCGGCGGCGTCGCGCGGAATCACGATGGTTTTGTAGGGCGCCACCACGTCGGCATAGCGCGCGATGTCGCGCAGTCCTTGTGGCGTGATCATGTCGGCATAGGTCAGGCCACTGCCGGCTTCGATCGCATCGTGAGGCGCCCCGCCAGGGGCCACCAGCTGCACCAGCCGATAGCCGGCCATCGCGCGCAGCTCCTTCAGGTTGCCGACCTCGAACGACTGGATGAACACGGCCGCATCGCGGCCGCGGTAGCCGTTGGCCGCCAGCACATCCACCAGCCGCCGCTCGAGCGGCAGGCCGATCGACTTGAAGTAGCTCGGATGTTTCAGCTCCGGCACCAGGCCGACGGTCTTGTTGCGCGCGCGGCTCTCGCTGTCGACCAGGTCGATGATTTCCTGCAGTGTCGGGATCGCGTACCGGCCGTCGTACAGCGTGTTGGCCGGCCGGTTGGCCGGGATGCGCTCGCGTGCGCGCAGCTGTCTGAGTTCGGCCAGCGTGAAGTCTTCGGTGAACCAGCCGGTGACCACGACGCCGTCGATGGTCTTGCTGGTCTTGCGCTGCGCGAACTGCGCCAGATCCGCGACATTGGTGGTGCCCGAGATCTCGTTCTCATGGCGCGCCACCAGCACGCCGTCGCGGGTGGCGACCAGGTCGGGCTCGATGCTGTCGGCGCCGTCCTCGATCGCCTTGCGATAGGCGGACAGCGTGTGCTCGGGACGCAGGGCCGAGGCGCCGCGGTGGGCGATGACGCTGGGCGAATCCGGCCACGACGGGCCGGGATTCTTCAGGTCGTGGTGCGGACTGGCGCAGCCGCTTGCGAGGAGTACGGCGAATGCCGAACCGGCAATACGCAGGAAGAACGAACAGACTGAATGCCGCACGGATCACCTCCGATGTTCAAGCTTGGCCTTCATTGTCGGGGCGCGACGTGACACCGGCATGACATGGGGCGTTCAGGCAGCAGGCCCCTTGAAAACGGCCTCGACCCGGTGGCCATCGGGATCCACCAGGAAGGCAGCGTAGTAGCTCGAGCCATAATCCGCGCGCAGCCCAGGTGCGCCGTTATCGACGCCGCCGGCGCGCAAGCCGGCGGCGTGGAAGGCGTCGACCATCGCACGCGAGGTTGCGGCAAAGGCGAGGTGAAAGCCGGGGCCGGGCGCCGCCGCATCGTCGCGCTGCTTCAGGCACAGGATATCCTCGTCGTCTTCCAGGCCGTAGCCGACCGCCTCGTCATCCTCGAACACGCGCCGGAAGCCCAGCGCCCCAAGGATGCCGTCATAGAAGCGCGCGCTGGCGTGCAGCTCGCGCACGCCCAGCGACAGGTGATGAATCATGAGAGTCCTTCTAGATGTCGAGGTGCGAGATCAGCAGCCGGCGCTGTTCGATGTCGTTCTGGCTGCCCTGGCCGCCCTCCCCTTGCGCCCCGAGCGAGATCCCGACCGACATGATGTCGATCAGCAGCAGCTGCAGGATGCGCGAGATCATCGACAGGAAGGTGGTGCTGTCCTCGCTGTGGTCGACCGCCAGGCACACGCTGGCCTTCTTCGCCA
>DDKG01000028.1:5815-6523 GCA_002339265.1 Massilia sp. UBA2604
ACCCGGCGCGCGCGCCGCAGCCGTTCGATTGCGCGGTCGATCGCATGCACGTCGAGTGCATCGCGGAACTTCAGGATCGCCGACACCGTATTGTCGATCACCTTGGCCGACAGGTCGTGGGTGCTGTCGGTAACCCGCACCTGGCTGTGGCGCACCGGGATGGTGCCGGTCAGGCTGCCGGCGAATTTCAGCTTGAATTCGGCCAGGCCCTGGAAGCCCAGCGACCGGCAGAAGCGGATCACGGTCGGCTGGCTCACGTCGGCCAGGCGCGCGATCTCGGCGATCGGCTCGGACAGCACTTTTCGCGGATGATCGACCACCAGGCTGGCCACGCGCTGCTCGGCCGGCGACAGCTCGTGGCGCAGCTGCTGCACCCGGTCCATCAGCGTGTTGGCGCCGCTGCGCCCGCGCAGGTGCTCGGACAGGATAGCCGAAACGCCGTGCAGGGCCGGGTTCGGCGTCATGATGACGAAGGTCGGGATCTGGGCAATGTAGTCGGTGAAGCGGCCCTTGGCCTCGAAGCGGGCGCGGAACGGCGAGGTGGCGAACCACTCGCCCATGCGCGGCACGATGCCGCCGCCGATGAAGATGCCGCCGAAGGCGCCCAGCGTCACCGCCAGGTTGGCGGCGGCGCTGCCCAGCATGCCGGCGAAGGTTTCCAGCACCTCCAGGCACAGGGCGTCGCCGGCGTCGAGCGCGCCGCCCATG
>DDKG01000029.1 GCA_002339265.1 Massilia sp. UBA2604
GCGGCGCGACACGCTCGAGCACTCGGTGACCAATCTGTTCCCGGACGGCGGCGACGTGCGCCAGGCCTCGTTCTGGTGCGGCCTGCGGCCGATGACGCCGGACGGCACGCCGGTGATCGGGCCGACGTCGTATCGCAACCTGTTCCTGAACACGGGACACGGCACGCTGGGCTGGACCATGTCGTGCGGATCGGGGAGGGTGCTGGCGGATATCCTGTCGGGACGCCAGCCCGAGATCGGGCTGGAAGGGCTGTTCATGGACCGCTATGGGCGGCGCAACAAGCCGGTGGTGGTGCCGCCGGGGATCAGCCGTTAGCGTCTCGTCATTCCCGCGAAGGCGGGAATCCAAGACCGCACTGCAGCCACAAGCGCATTTTCAAGAGGCGACTCAGGCACACTTGGGTTCCCGCCTTCGCGGGAACGACGATGTGGTGAATCAGCGTTCACCCGGCGGTTCATCGAGCGGATCCGTCGGCGCCCCGCCCGGAATCACGAACTTCTCTTCGGCCCAGGCGCCCAGGTCGATCTTCTTGCAGCGCTCGGAGCAGAACGGGCGAAACTTGTTCGCTTCGGTCCATTCGACTTGCTTGCTGCAGGTGGGGCAGGCTACTACGGTCATCGGTACTACCAATCAGATATCAGAAATTGCAGAGGGTCAGGTCGAACGGCACGTCTTCTTCCAGCGGCTTCGGCTTGCAGTCGCCGTCCTGGGAGGTGAAGCGTACCCACAGCATGTACTTGTTGGCCGAGATCTCGGGAATAGCCCGCATCGAGTCGTCCAGGGTCAGGCGCAGCATCTGGTAGATTTTACCCTGTAACATCTGCTGGTAGCTGCCCGCCACGGCGATCATCTTGACCGGCGCGCCCGAGTTGCGCAGCAGGCGCAGCACCAGGGCCAGCGCCTCGAGCAGCGGGGCGAGCGGCCCGAACCAGCCCATGATGTCGGCATGGCGCTGTTCGGCCGGGCGCTTTTGCCAGGCGTAGTAGGAGGGCAGGTCGAATTCGCAGGCGCCGCCCGGGATGATGGTGCGGCCGCGGATGCTCATCAGCCATTCGTTTTCGCGCACGTTCTGACCGGTCTTGCCCTGGCTGGCCACCAGCGCGCTGCTGGCGGTGTCCAGTTCGGCCAGGACGGCGTCGAGGGTGTCGGCGGCGACCGCGGGATTGCTGCGGTAGGCCAGCAGCGACTGCTTCTGGCGTTCGAGTTCCTGCAGCAGGTCGGACTTCAGATCGGCGCGGCCGGCCACTTCCAGCATGTCGAAGATCGTCGCGAGGGCGACATGGTGCTGCATCGGGTGTTCCTGCTGCACGAAGAACTTGAATTTCTCGTACAGGTCCTCCAGCCGCAACAACGTGCGAATCCTCTCGTTGAAAGGGTATTCGTAGACGATCAAAATGACATTCCTCTGAATGTAGGCTGGCAAGCAACTAGGTGATTCTGAACCATACGAAGCAAAATTACAAACACTGCATCATACTTGTTACATACTCAATGCAAGATACCGCTCGTGCAAGCGTATTACCTGGGGTAACAGGGCCTCCAGGCCGTCGTCGTTGTCGATCACGTCGTCGGCCGCCGCCAGGCGCTGGGCCCGCGTGACCTGTGTCGCCATGATGGCGCGCACCTGGTCCGCGGCCAGGCCGCTACGCTGCATGACACGCGCGACTTGCGTGTCTTCCGAGCAGTCCACCGCCAGCACGCGCGACACCCGCTCGCTCCAGGTGCCCGATTCGATCAGCAGCGGCACCGCGAAGATGACATAGGGGCCGGTGGCGATGGCCGCCGCCGCCGCGGTGGCGTCGCGGATGCGCGGATGCAGGATCGCTTCCAGCCGGCCGCGCGCCCCGGCATCCGCGAACACCAGGCTGCGCATGCGTGCGCGGTCCAGCGCCCCCTCGGGCGTGGCGAACTCCAGCCCGAACTCGGCCAGGATGGCCGGCATCGCCGCGCCGTGCGGGGCGGTCAGCGCATGGGCGATGGCGTCGGTGTCGATGATAGTAGCGCCCAGGCCGGCGAACAGCTCGGCCACGGTGCTCTTGCCGCAGCCGATGCCGCCGGTCAGGCCGACCGAGAAGGCCTTGTTCATGCGCCGCCCAGCATGCCGGCGCTGAACCGGCCCAGCTGCTCGCCATACAGCATGGCGATCAGGCCGGCCGCCGCCAGGTAGGGACCGAAGGGGATCGGCTTGTCGCGTCCGCGCTTGGCGAACACGATCAGGCTGATGCCCACCACCGCGCCCACCACCGACGACAGCAGGATGATGGTCGGCAGGGCGGTCCAGCCCAGCCAGGCGCCGAGCGCCGCCAGCAACTTGAAGTCGCCATATCCCATGCCCTCCTTGCCGGTGGCGAGCTTGAACAACCAATAGACCGCCCACAGCACCAGGTAGCCGGCGGCGGCGCCGATCACGGCGTCCTGCAGCGGCACGAAGGTGGCGTTGATGTTCATGAGCAGGCCCGCCCACAGCAGCGGATAGGTCAGGTCGTCCGGCAGCAGCTGGGTATCGAAGTCGATGAAGGTCATCGCGATCAACAGCCAGGCGAACAGCAGGCTGCTCATGCCCGCCGCGCCGCTGCCCAGGGTCCAGACCAGCAGGCCAGACACGATCGCGGTGAACAGTTCGATTGCCGGATAGCGCGCCGGAATGCGCGTCTTGCACTTGCGGCATTTGCCGCCGAGGGCGAGCCAGCTGATGACCGGGATGTTCTCGATGGCCGTGATCTGGTGGCCGCAGCAGGGGCAGCGCGAGCGCGGCGTCATCAGGTTGAAGCGGTCGGTGTGCGGCGGCTCCTTGCCGCTTTCCTGCGCCACGTAGTTGTCGGACTCGCGCTGCATCATCTTCGGGATGCGGTAGATGACCACGTTCAGGAAACTGCCGACCAGCAGGCCGAGCAGGGCGGCCACGAGGGTGGGGCCCAGCAGGGCGGGGGGCGCAAACAACAACGATTCCAGGGGCATGTTGATCCGGTCCGAGACGAATGGGCGGGGCCATCCGACTACCGAAGGCCTGCCGCAGAGTGATTCCTTACATCAACCTCATTGTAGGGGTTTTCACCGCATTTGGCGAAGGCGATCGCCTTGCGCCCGGTCATCGCAAAAATCATACGCTTATTCACTATATCGAAAGATTTCGAAAGTTATTTGATATTTCGAAACTCTTCTATTACTATCTGCTTATAAATTCCAATAAAGGATGACAACGATGAAGACACATTGGCTCGGCTACGCGCTGGCGACCACCCTGCTGTGGGGCGTGTGGGGCGCCTTCGCCGGACGCCCGGTACAGAATGGCTTCCCCGAGACCCTGGTGTACGCCGTGTGGGCACTGACCATGATTCCGCCGGCGCTGTTCGCGCTGGCGCGCGTCAAGTGGCGCGTGCGGCGCGACGCTCCCGCGGTCGCGTATGGCCTGGCCATTGGCCTGCTGGGCGCGGGCGGGCAGATGATCCTGTTCCATGCAGTCAAGGAAGGCCCCACTTACCTGATCTTCCCGCTGATCTCGCTGTCGCCGGTAATCACGATCGCGCTGTCGTACGCCTTCCTGCGCGAACGCACCGGCGCCATGGGCGTGGCCGGCATCGTGCTGGCGCTGTGCGCGCTGCCGCTGTTCGACTACGCGCCGGAGCAGGGCGGCGTGGCCTATGGCTGGTGGTTCGTGCTGGCGCTGGGCGTGCTGGTGGCCTGGGGCCTGCAGGCCTACTTCATCAAGCGCGCCAACGCGATCATGGACGCCGAAAGCATCTTCTTCTACATGGCGCTGAGCGCACTCGCCTTCATTCCAGTGGCGCTGGCCATGACCGATTTCTCGCAGCCGATCAACTATGGCCTCGATGGCCCGGGGCTGGCCGCGATTACGCAGGTGCTCAATGCGGTCGGCGCGCTGACCCTGGTGTATGCCTTCCGGCACGGCAAGGCGCTGGTGGTCTCGCCCTTGGTCAATGCCGGCGCGCCGCTCTTGACCACCATCATTTCGGTGGCGATGGCGGCGACCCTGCCCAACGGTTTCAAGCTGGCCGGCATCGGCCTCTCGCTGGCGGCGGCGCTGTTCCTGGCGCTGCAGCCTGACGAGCCGAGCGCCGCCTGACATCCCTCTTTCTGGAGTCAACGACAATGCAAGTGCTTCTCGACCTAGTCCAACGCCATCACGCGGGCCAGCCCGTGGGCATCCATTCGGTGTGCTCGGCGCACCCGCTGGTGATCGAGGCCGCCTTTGAAACCGGCCTGGAAGCCGGCGGCCCGGTGCTGGTCGAGGCCACCTCGAACCAGGTCAACCAGGATGGCGGCTATACCGGCATGACGCCGGCCGCCTTCCGCGATTTCGTGTTCGGCATCGCCGGCAAGGTGGGCTTCCCGCGCGAGCGCATCCTGCTGGGCGGCGACCACCTGGGCCCGAACTGCTGGCAGGGCGAGCCGGCCGCCAGCGCGATGGCCAAGTCCGAGGTGCTGATCGACCAGTATGTCGCCGCGGGTTTCCGCAAGATCCACCTCGATTGCTCGATGTCGTGCGCGGGCGATCCGGTGCCGCTGCCGGACGAAGTCGTGGCCGAGCGCGCCGCGCGCCTGGCCGTGGTGGCCGAGCGCGCCTGGCAGCGCGCGGGCGGCGAGGCGCCGGTCTATATCGTCGGCACCGAGGTGCCGGTGCCGGGCGGCGCCCACGAAGAGCTGGACGAACTGGCCGTGACCACGCCCGAAGCGGCGGCGCTGACCATCGCCGCGCATCGCGCCGCATTCAATGCCGCCGGCCTGGAAGCCACTTGGCCGCGTGTGATCGGCCTGGTGGTGCAGCCGGGCGTCGAGTTCGACCACCACAAGGTGATCGACTACCGCCCGGAAAAGGCGGGCGCGCTGAGCCGCTTCATCGAGGGCGAGCCGACCATGGTGTTCGAGGCCCATTCGACCGACTACCAGACGCCCGGCCTGCTGCAGGCGCTGGTGCGCGACCACTTCGCCATCCTGAAGGTCGGCCCCGGCCTGACCTTCGCGCTGCGCGAGACCTTGTGGGCGCTGGCCGACATCGAGGCTGAAATGGGCGCTCAGGGAAACAGCGGCTTCAAGGAAGTGGTGCTGGACGTGATGCGCACCGAGCCGGAGTACTGGCGCAAGTATTACCACGACGCCGGCAACCTGCTGTTCGACCAGCAGTACAGCCTCTCCGACCGGATCCGCTACTACTGGCCGCATCCGCGCATCCAGGCCGCGCAGGCGGCCCTGATCGCGAACCTGGAACGCCGGCCGGCGCCGCTCACCTTGCTGAGCCAGTACCTGCCGTTCCAGTACGAAGCCGTGCGCGAGGGCCGGGTGAGCAACACGCCGCTCGCGCTGTTGAAAGAAGGGGTAGCCCGCGTGCTGCGCCAATACATGCGCGCCTGCCAGCCGGGCGCCGAACCTAGGGAGCAGTGAACATGCAAGCAGTACAGGATGCCG
>DDKG01000027.1 GCA_002339265.1 Massilia sp. UBA2604
GATGATGTCGTCCGAACCCGAAGTGACGATCGTCATGCGCGACAAGGTCGCGTCTTCGGTCGGCGCCACGGTCAGGGTCTCGATGTTGTAGCCGCGCGCCGAGAACAGACCGACCACGCGCGACAGCGCGCCGGCTTCGTTCTCCAGGAGTACTGAGATAATGTGGCGCATCACAGATCCTCCGAGCCGAGCAGCATCTCGTTCAGGCCGCGGCCCGCCTTGACCATCGGCCAGACGTTCTCGCTCTGGTCGGTGATGAAGTTCATGAACACCAGGCGGTCTTTCATGGCAAAGGCTTCACGCAGCGAACCCTCGACGTCGCCCGGTTTTTCGATGCGCATGCCGACGTGGCCATAGGCCTCGGCCAGCTTCTCGAAATCGGGCAGCGAATCCATGTACGACTCGGAATAGCGCGAACCGTAGTCGATCTGCTGCCACTGGCGCACCATGCCCAGGAAGCGGTTGTTGAGCAGGATGATCTTCGGCGTCAGGTGGTATTGCTTGCAGGTGGCAAGCTCCTGGATGCACATCTGGATCGAGCCCTCGCCGGTGACGCAAGCCACCGTCGCGTCCGGATTGGCCATCTGCACGCCCATCGCGTACGGCAGGCCGACGCCCATCGTGCCCAGGCCGCCAGAATTGATCCAGCGGCGCGGCTTGTCGAACTGGTAGTACTGCGCGGCCCACATCTGGTGCTGGCCGACGTCGGAGGTGATGAAGGCGTCGCCGTCGGTCACTTTATGCAGCTGCTCGATTACGGCCTGCGGCTTGATCACGATGTCGGACGTCGGATACTTGAGGCAGTCGCGGCCGCGCCATTCGGCGATCTGCTTCCACCAGCCCTGCAGCGCATTGGTGTTCGGCGAAACATTGCCGGCATCGAGTTGCGACAGCAGTTCGACCAGCACGTCCTTGACGTTGCCGACAATCGGGATGTCGACCCGCACCCGTTTCGAGATCGACGAGGGGTCGATGTCGATATGGATGATCTTGCGCGGATTGCTGGCGAAGTGCTTCGGGTTGCCGATCACGCGGTCGTCGAAGCGGGCGCCGATGGCGATCAGGACGTCGCAGTGCTGCATCGCCATGTTCGCTTCATAGGTGCCGTGCATGCCCGGCATGCCGACGAAGTGCGGATCGGACGAGCGCGAGGCGCCCAGGCCCATCAGCGTGTTGGTGATCGGGAAGCCAAGCTTTTCCACCATGCGGTTGAGCTCGTTCGAGGCATTGGCCAGGATCACGCCGCCGCCCGCATAGATCATCGGGCGCTCGGCGTTCTGCAGCAGCTGGACCGCCTTGCGGATCTGGCCGGCATGGCCCTTGTCGACCGGACGGTACGAGCGCATTTCAATTTCGCGCGGGTACTCGTACAGGCATTTATTGACGGTGATGTCCTTCGGAATATCGACCAGCACGGGACCGGGACGGCCGGTGCGGGCGATGAAGAAGGCTTTCTTGATGGTCGAGGCCAGCTCGCGCACGTCCTTGACCAGGAAGTTGTGTTTCACCACCGGACGGGTGATGCCGACGGTGTCGCATTCCTGGAAGGCATCCTGGCCAATCGCATGGCTTGGCACCTGACCCGAGATCACAACCATCGGGATCGAATCCATATAGGCGGTGGACAGGCCGGTGACGGCATTGGTGACGCCGGGGCCGGAAGTGACCAGGGCGACGCCCACGGTGTTCGAGCTGCGCGAATAGGCGTCGGCGGCGTGGACCGCGGCCTGTTCGTGGCGAACGAGGACGTGCTGGAATTTATCCTGGTTGAAGATGGCGTCGTAGATATAGAGGACCGCGCCGCCCGGGTAACCGAAGACGTGCTTGACGCCCTCTTCCGCCAGACAACGGACCACTATCTCAGCGCCCGTGATCGGGACGGCTGAATCGTTACTCATGTACATTCCTTTCAAAACCCAATGGGAGATTGATCGGATGCCCGTTCCTAACGATATGCGTCTTTGCGCGACAACCCTCAGGCTTGACTACTTTCTGCGTGCACGTCGATGTTTCGGACACCGTAGGGTCCTTACGCACCGGCGCTGGGCGCAACTCGTTGAGCGTGAGTGTTTGTAGCGGTCTTACGCATCTCTCGCGCTTGTGGCGCGGGTCGGAGCAAACTGCCTACAAATGAAAGCGTGTCACAACCGGACTGGGCCTTGTGTGCCGACTCCGGATGACGTAAAAGCCTTGGGGATGCAAAGCGTGAGGGACACCTTACCGCGCCGCACCATTTTGGTCAAGAAGGAAAGATAAAAAACGTTCGATGACCGATATTGGTGCAACAAATTCGGCCGACGATGCAGAAATTGCGCTTTCTTTGCGCTGCCGCTGAGATAGGTAGGGTGGACGGCTACGCCGTCCACGCGTTCAACGCTGCATCCCCCACCGCCTCACAGTGACACGTTCCAGCGCCTGAAACACGAAGTGCTCAATCGCCAACCCGATGAGAATCACGGTCGCCAACCCCGCAAACACCTTGTCGGTAAACAGCTCGTTACGGCTCTGGAAGATATACCACCCCAACCCGCCCTGCCCGGAGGTACTCCCAAACACCAGCTCGGCCGCGATCAAGGTACGCCAGGCAAACGCCCACCCAATCTTGAGCCCTGACAGAATCGACGGCAGCGCCGCCGGAATCAGTATCTGCAGCACCATGCGCAATCCACCGAGACCGTAGTTGCGCCCGGCCATGCGCAAGGTCTCGGGCACCGCGCGAAAGCCCGCGCTTGCATTCAGGGTCAGCGGCCACACCACCGAATGCACCAGCACCATCAGCAGGCTGCCCTTGCCCAGCCCGAACCACAGCAGCGCCAGCGGCAGCAACGCGATGGCCGGCAGCGGATTGAACATCGAGGTCAGGGTATCGATCAACTCGCGTCCAAACCGGTTCGACACCGCCAGCCAGGTCAGCAGGAAAGAAACCGCCACGCCCAGCAAAAAACCCTGGCTCAGGATCGCCAGCGACACCGACACATAACCGATCAGCTCGCCGGACAGCATGCCGTCCACGAAGGCGCGTCCGGTCTGCAGCGCGCCGGGCAGCAGCAGGTCGTTGTCGAACCAGCGCGCGAGCAGCTCCCACACGACGGCCAGCGCCAGCAGAATGGCAGGCTTCCTCAGCCAGGCGAAGCGGTCGAGCGCGATGGATGCCGCAGCTGACGAAGGCGCGGCCACGGCCGGCCGCAACGACAGCACGTATTCAGGACGGATCGGCGGTTCGCGCAAGGTCGTCATCAGTGCGCCTCCGCCAGCCGGTCTTCATCCTGGCGCACATCCGGCCCGGCACCGCCATCGAACAACAGCCCGTGAATCCGCTGGGTCGCCGCCTGGAATTCCTGGCTGCCGGCGCTCTGCAGGCTGAACTGGTGACTATTGAGCTCGGCCCGTACCCGCCCCGGATGCGGCGACAGCAGCAGAATGCGGTTGCCCACCACCAGGGCTTCCTCGATCGAGTGGGTCACGAACAGCATGGTAAAACCGATCTCGTCCCACAGCGATTGAAGCTCTTCCTGCATGCTGCGCCGGGTCAGCGCGTCGAGCGCGGCGAACGGCTCGTCCATCAGCAGCACGGCCGGCTGCATCGCCAGCGCGCGGGCGATGGCCACCCGCGCCTTCATGCCGCCCGACAGCGTGTGCGGATAGGCGTCGGCAAAGCGCGCCAGCCCGACCTTGCCCAGCCAGTGACGGGCACGCTGGTCGGCATCGACGCGCGAGACGCCACCCGCCAGCATCGGGAACATCACGTTCTGCCGCACCGTCTTCCACGGCGGCAGTTGGTCGAATTCCTGGAACACGACGATGCGGTCCGGTCCCGGCCCGGTGATCGGCTTGCCGGACAAACTGAGACTGCCGGCGCGCGGTGCGATGAAGCCGCCGATCGCCTTCAGCAGGGTCGACTTGCCGCAGCCGGACGGTCCCAGCAGCACGAAGCGGTCGCCCCGGTGCACGTCGAAGCTGACATCGTCCGTGGCGCGCACGGTGCCGCGCTCGCTCGCATACTCGAGCGTGACGTGTTCGGCGCGCAGCAGCGGCTCCGCCGGCACGAGGTTCAGTGGTTTGACAGGTGTAATCATGTCAGCTCCCGTTGGCGATGACCGGATGCTCGAAGAAATAATCCTTCCACGAGGCCGGCTTGTTCCTGATCGCGCCAACCTGGTGCAGGAATTGCGCCAGGCCGAGCGTATTCTGTGGCGCCACGCGGAACTGCGTCTTCGGATCCTTGATCACCTTCAGCAGCAGCGCACGGTCGATATTGCCCTTGTTCACACGCAGGTAGGCATCGGCCGCGCCTTCCGGATTGGTCGCGATGTACTGGGCTGCCTCGGCCAGCGCATCGAGGAAGGCGCGATACGTCTTCGGATTTTCCTTCACATATTTTTCGGTGGCATACAGCACCGTCGCCGACGCCGGCCCGCCCAGCACCTGGTAAGAGTCGAGCACGATTTTCGCGTTCGGATTACCTGCCAGTTCCTGCTCCTGGAACGGCGGCCCGCCGAAGTGGGCATTCAATTCGGTCTTGCCGGCGATCAGCGCCGCAGCCGCGTCCGGATGCGGCACGGTCTGGGTGATCGGGTCGAGTTTCTTGAACTGCGCATTGCCCCACTGTTTGGCAGCCGCCATCTGCAGGATGCGCGCCTGCACCGATACCGTTACCGCCGGCAAGGCGATGCGGTCCTTCGGCCCGAAGTCGGCAATCGTCTTGACCGCCGGATTGGTGCTGACCAGGTAATACGGGAAACTGCCCAGCGAAGCGACGCCGCGCACGTTCTGACGGCCCTTGGTGCGGTCCCAGATCGTCATCAGCGGGCCGACGCCGGCGCCGGCGATATCGATCGAGCCCGACAGCAGCGCATCGTTGATCACAGCGCCGCCGGACAGCTTGACCCAGCCGACGTTGACGTCCACGCCCTGCTTCTTGCCATGTTTTTCGATGAGTTTCTGGTCTTGCGCCACGTTCAGCAGCAGGTAGACCACGCCGAACTGCTCGGCGATACGGATCGTGCCTTCGGCTTGCGCCAGCGATGGCAGCGTCAGGGCCAGCGCCGTGCTGACGGCGAGGAATTTCTTGTGGAATTTCATGGGCTTCCCGGGTTGAGTCAGAACGGAACGTCGCCTTCGATGGTCGTGCGGTACAGCTTGCGGCGCAGGTGGTCGGGACAGCCGGCCGCCAGGTGCATCAGGGAACGGTTGTCCCAGAACACCATGTCGTGCGGTCGCCACTGATGGCGGTACACGTGCTCGGCGCGCGCGCCGTAGTCGAACAGCGCGTCGAGCAGCTCGCGGCTGCGCTGCTCGGAAACACCCAGGATGCGGGTCGTGAAATGCTCGCTGACGAACAGGGCCTTGCGGCCGGTCTCGGGATGGGTGCGCACCACCGGATGGGTGACCGGCCTGACTTCGTCGATCTGGGCCTGGGTGAGCTGCGGGCGGAACGGGTTTTTCTGGCGCAGCTCTTCATATTTCGCCAGATACCAGTGCTCGGCCTGCAAGCCTTCGACCTCGCGTTTCAGCTCGTCGGGCAAGGCTTCCCAGGCCGTGTGCTGGTTCGCGAACAAGGTGTCGCCGCCTTCCGCCGGCAACTCTTGCGCATGCAACATCGAGCCCAGGCTCGGTGTTTCCTTGTACGACAGGTCGGAATGCCAGAAGTGGCCGGCATCGCCCAGGCCGATCGGCTGGCCGTTCTCGCGGATATTCGAGACGACCAGCACCTCGGGATGGCCTGTCAGCTGGAAGTTGCGCAGCACGTGGATCTGCAACTGGCCGAAACGGCGGCTGAACTCCACCTGCTGGGCAGGCGTGATGTGCTGGTCGCGGAATACCAGCACGTGGTGATCGAGGTGGGCGCGGTGCAGGCGCTGGAAATCTTCCGCTCCGAGCGGGCGCGACAGGTCAAGACCGATGACCTCGGCGCCCAGCGGGGCACCGGCGATGGCTTGAATGACGAATGCTTGACGGGGAATATCGAGCGGCATGATGGCGGAGTCGGTATGGGTGTGTTGACAGCCTAACCACGCTCCAATAGGCGAACAACGAATGATTTCGCGTATCTTCATGCATTTTTCGAACGTTATGCATTTGGCATCGCCACCTCCCTCCACTGTGCGATTACGGTGCAGGTCAGGACGTTTTTTGCTAGGATGCGAAGGTTTTCCCTAAAGCACGAGCA
>DDKG01000013.1 GCA_002339265.1 Massilia sp. UBA2604
ATGCCGGAGAATAAGGTTCGCGAGATCATGAAGATCGCGAAGGAACCGATTTCGATGGAAACCCCGATGGGCGAGGACGGCGATTCGCAGCTGGGCGACTTCATCGAGGACAACGCGACACTGGCCCCGCTGGACGCCGCGCTGCACGCCTCGATGCGCAACGTGATCAAGGAAGTGCTGGACTCGCTGACCCCGCGCGAAGCCAAGGTGCTGCGCATGCGCTACGGCGTCGAGATGTCGAACGACCACACGCTGGAAGAAGTGGGCAAGCAGTTCGACGTGACCCGCGAGCGTATCCGCCAGATTGAAGCCAAGGCGATGAGCAAGCTGCGCCAGCCTTCGCGTTCGGACAAACTGAAGACCTTCCTGCACAACCAGTAATTTGCTGGTTCGCTGGATGTAGAAAAGCCGCCCGGTTTGCGCCGGGCGGCTTTTTTTCGTCGGTCGAAACTACGATGGTGGCGGCTCGTTGGCCTTGGGTTCCCGCCAAGGCGCCCGGCGAGGGCGGGAACGACGTGCTGAGGTTCGTGGCCCGAGTCCACTTCCGATGAATATTGGCTTATGCACGTCGTTCCCGCGTAGGCGGGGACCCAAGTTTGCATGAGCAGTGTTGCACCAAAATCACCCGGTATTACGCAACCCCGCCGCCACCCCATTGATCGACAAATGAATTCCCCGATGCACCCGCGGATCCGCATTGTCGGCCAGCTTGCGCCGCCGGTGAATCAGCTCCACCTGCAAGTGGTTCAGTGGATCGAGATAGGCGAAGCGGTTCTGGATCGAGCGCGCCAGCAGCGGATTGCCGGCCAGCCGTTCGCTGGCGCCGGTGATCGATTCCAGGCAACGGATCGTCTCGCCATGCTCGGCCGAGATGCGGCGGAAGATGCGCTCGCGCAGGCCGGCGTCGCTCACCAGGCCGGCATAGCGCGAGGCGATCGCCAGGTCGGTCTTGGCCAGCACCATGTCCATATTCGACAGGAGGGTGGCGAAGAACGGCCAGTCGCGGTACATCGCGCGCAGCTCTTCCAGTTTCGATTCGCGGTCGCCGCCGACGCTGGCGTCTTCGAGCCAGCTGGTCACGCTCGACGCGAAGCCGAACCAGCCCGGCAGCAGCAGGCGGCACTGACCCCACGAGAAGCCCCAGGGAATCGCGCGCAGGTCTTCGATGCGGCGGGTCGACTTGCGCGAGGCGGGACGCGAGCCGAGGTTCAGTTCGGCGATCTCGGCGATCGGCGTGGCTTCGAAGAAGTAGTCGGTGAAGCCAGGTGTCTCGTACACGAGGTTGCGGTAGGCCTTGTAGGCGCGGTTCGACAGGTCGGCCATGACCGATTCGAAGCGCTCCAGGCGCTCGGCGTCGACGCCGCTGGCCCCATGCGGCGTGAGGCTCGCCTCCAGCGTCGCCGCCACCAGCAGTTCCAGGTTGCGGCGGCCGATCTCGGGATTCGAGAATTTCGAGGCGATGATCTCGCCCTGTTCGGTCAGGCGGATCTGGCCGTTGACGGTGCCGGGCGGCTGGGCGCGGATCGCGTCGTAGCTCGGGCCGCCGCCGCGGCCGACGGTGCCGCCGCGGCCGTGGAACAGGCGCAGCTTGACCTGGTGCTGTTTAAAGACCTCCACCAGTTTCAACTCGGCCTGGTACAGCTCCCAGTTCGAGGTCAGGAAACCGCCGTCCTTGTTCGAATCCGAGTAGCCGAGCATGACTTCCTGCAGCTTGCCCTGTTTCTCGATCAGGCCGGCCACCAGCGGGATCGCCATCCACTCGTCCATGATGCCGGCGGCGCGCTGCAGGTCGGGGATGGTCTCGAACAGCGGGATCACCATCGCGTCGTTGACTCCCGCGCTCACGCGCATCAGCCCCGTCTCTTTCTGCAGCAGCAGGACTTCGAGCAGGTCGGACACGGTCTCGGTATGCGAGATGATGTAGTTGCGGATCGCGCGCGGGCCGTAGCGCAGGCGGATCTCGCGTGCGCAGCGCAGGATCGCCAGCTCCGAATTGGTCTCGTCGCCATAGCTTTCATACGGCGAGAACAGGGGGCGCGGCTGCTCCAGTTCGCGCAGGATCAGCGCGCGCTTGTCCTCTTCGCTCAGCGCCGAATAGTCGGCTTCGACGCCGGCGCGCGCGAACAGCTCGGCCAGCACGCGCTCGTGGATGTCCGAACTCTGGCGCATGTCGAGCGAGGCGAGATGGAAGCCGAAGATGCGCGCGGCGCGCAGCAGGCCGGCCAGGCGCGGCTGGATCAGCATGGCGCCGTGGTTCTGGCGCAGCGAGTCGGCCAGCACCTCGAGGTCGGCCGCGAACAGCTCGGGGTCGAGATAGGGCGCGGCATGGCCGACTTCCTTGCGCAGGATATGGCCCACGCCCAGCTCGCGCGCGGTGGCGGCCAGGCGCGCATAGATGCCGATCAGGGCGCGTCGATAAGGTTCGTCGCTGCGGTGCGGCGAGGCGTCGGGCGAGGCGTCCGCCAGTTGCTCGAGCGCGGGCGACACCTTGACCAGCAGGGTGGAGGCCGACAGCTCGGCGCCCAGCGCGTGCACCTCGTCGAGGTAGAAATCGAGGATGGTGGTCGACTGGCGCGTCAGCGCGTGGCGCATGGTGTCGGCATTGACGTTCGGGTTGCCGTCGCGGTCGCCGCCGATCCAGCTGCCCATCTGCAGGAACGAAGAATGCGCAGCGGACGAATCGCCGCCGTACTGTTCGGCGACCTCGAGTTCGATGTCGTCGTACAGGGCAGGGACTTCGCGCAAGAAAGTGATGCGGTAGTAGGACAGCGCGTTCTCGATCTCGTCGGCCACGGTCAGCTTGGAGTAGCGCAGCATGCGCGTCTGCCACAGGGTGGCGATGCGGGCGTGCAGCAGCTGTTCGTTGCGGCTGCGCTCCTTCGGCGTCTGCGGTGCGTCGCGCTCGGCCAGCAGGCGTGCGATGTCGTGCTCGGCGTCGAGGATGCTCTTGCGCTGGACTTCGGTCGGGTGGGCCGTCAGCACCGGCGAGATCAGGGCGTCGCGGAAGAATTCGTCGACCGTTTCGCGCTTGATGCCGGCATCAAACAGCTTGCCCAGCGCGTAGCCGATGCTGCCCGAGCGCGGCGCGGAGCCGCCAAGCAGGTGGGCGCGGCGGCGGCGGTTGTGGTGCTGGTCCTCGGCGATATTGGCCAGGTGCGAGAAGTACGAGAAGGCGCGCACCACGGAAATCGTCTGATCGCGGGTGAGCTTGTGCAGCAGGGTGGCCAGCTCTTCGCCGGCGTCCGGATCGTCGTCGCGGCGAAAGCGCACGGCGGTCTGGCGGATGGTCTCGACGATGTCGAACACCGCGTCGCCTTCCTGGTCGCGCAGCACGTCGCCCAGCAGGCGGCCGAGCAGGCGGATGTCTTCCTTGAGGGGCGCGTCCTTGTCGGCGCCGGCTTGTACTACGGGTGCAGCAGGATTGTCCATATCGACCACAAGTAATAGATTGTGCGATGGCGGTTAGCCACGATCTGCAAGATGCCCCATGATAAAATTTATGATCTTATGCAGGGAACGGCTACTGGCATCGTCCGGGTCGGCCCAATGACAGTGAAAGAATTCGAGTGTTAAACGCTATACAGCAGGTAGTTACCGTGGCGCCCCAGGCGCCAGCCAAACTGATTATCGCATCCCGCGAGAGCCGCCTCGCCATGTGGCAGGCGGAGCACGTGCGCGACCGGCTCGCCGCATTATATCCAGAATGTAGCGTCGAAATTCTCGGAATGACAACACGCGGCGACCAGATCCTCGACCGTACGCTGTCCAAGGTCGGCGGCAAGGGCCTGTTCGTCAAGGAACTCGAGGTCGCGATGGCCGAGGGCCGCGCCGACCTGGCCGTGCACTCGCTCAAGGACATGCCGATGGAGCTGCCGGAGGGCTTCGAGCTGACCGCCGTGCTGGAACGGGAAGACCCGCGCGACGCCTTCGTGTCGAACGACTATGCCAGCCTGGATGAGCTGCCGCCAGGGGCCGTGGTCGGCACCAGCAGCCTGCGCCGCCAGTCGCTGATCGCGGCGCGCTACCCGCACCTGGTGATCCAGCCGCTGCGCGGCAACCTCGACACGCGCCTCGGCAAGCTCGATCGCGGCGAGTATGCGGCCATCATCCTGGCCGCCGCCGGCCTCAAGCGCCTGGGCCTGCCGCAGCGCATCAAGGCCCTGCTCGAGCCAGAACTGAGCCTGCCGGCGGCCGGCCAGGGCGCGATGGCGATCGAAATCCTGAGCGCCGAGCGCAGCGACGGCGTCGACCTGCGCGCCGTGCTGGCGCCGCTCAACCACGTCACCACCGCCCAGGCGGTGCTGGCCGAGCGCAAGGTGTCGCGCATCTTCGGCGGCAGTTGCCAGATCCCACTGGCGGCCTACGCCACCGTGCAGGACGGGCAAATGCACCTGCGCGCCATGGTCGCGACCCCGGACGGCCAGCGCAGCGCGCATGCCGAAGTATCGGGTTCGGCCGAGCAGCCGGAATACCTGGGCGAGCAGGTGTCGGAGCTGCTGGCGCAGCAGGACGCCAACGCGATCCTGGCCGCCTGCCGCGTCGACGCGGCCGAGGATGTCTGAGCTGGACTCAGCCGTGAATAACCCCTTGGTCGTGGTCACCCGGCCGCGCGCCCAGGCCGATGGCCTGGCGCAGGCGGTGCGGGCGATCGGGCGCACGGCCGAGATCCTGCCGCTGCTCGAGATCGGCCCGGCCGACGATCCGGCGCCGCTGCGCGCGGCGCTGGCCACTTTGCATGACTATGCGCTGGTTGTTTTCGTGTCGCCGAATGCGGTCGATGCGGCGTTCGCCCATCTGGATGCGTGGCCGGTCGACGTGCCGCTGGCGGTCGTGGGCGAGGGCAGCCGCGCGGCGCTGGCGCGCCATGGCGTGACGGCGCCCGGCCATACGATTTTCAGTCCGCCCGACCCCGCCCACAGCGATTCGGAACATCTGCTCCAGAACCTGGACCTGGCCGCCTACACCGGCCGGGGCGTGCTGATCGTGCGCGGCGACGGCGGACGCGAGTTGCTGGCCGACGCCCTGCGCGCGGCCGGCGCCACGGTCGAGGCGGTGGCGGCCTACCGCCGCAGCACCCCTGTACTGACGGATGGCCTGGCCGCACGATTGCGCGCCTTGCTGGCGCAGCCAAACGACTGGATAATCACGAGCTCGGAAGCCCTGCGCGGGTTGGCGGGCCTGGTGGCGGCGCTGGGTCCACGGTTCGAGGCCCAGCTGCTGCAGCAGCGCCTGGTCGTGCCGCATGCGCGGATTGCCGAGACGGCGCACGCCCTGGGCCTGCGCCACGTGACCCTGACGGGATCCGGAGATGCACGCATACTAGCAGCGTTACAATCACAATAATGAACGAATTGCCGAACAATCCAGATCAGCCGCAGGCCAATGTGCCCGCACCGAGTCTCCACAAGCCCGAGGACGTGCAGGGCGGCGCGCCGTCGGGCGCAGCCGGCGGCGCCACGGGTATGCCCCCGGGCGGAGGCGTACCCCCGGCCGGCGGCGTTCCTGCCCTGCCGCGCATGGGCGAGCCGGGCGGCCCCGGCCTGTTCGACCGCCTGGCGCGCCCGCTGCCGCTGGCCGTGATCGCCCTGGCCGTGCTACTGGCGCTGCAGACTTATTCCTCGCACAACCGCATCAACGCGCTGCGCCAGGACATGGCGCGCAGCCTCCAGAAGGGCAATGCGGTCAATGCCGAGACGGCGGCGCTGGCGCGCGACGTGGCGGATCAGTCGAAGGAGCTCCAGATCAAGGTCGGCGTGCTCGAAAGCCGCCAGAGCGAGGCTCAGAGCCAGCAGGTGGCGCTCGAGCAGCTCTATAAAGACCTGTCGCAGAACCGCGACGAGTGGGCGCTGACCGAGATCGAGCAGGTGCTCTCGACCGCCAGCCAGCAGTTGCAGTTGGCCGGCAACGTGCAGGGCG